>NZ_JBEWCD010000002.1:968268-1291024 GCF_040530035.1 Roseibium sp. HPY-6 | reverse complement strand
CGTTGCTGAAAACAGAAGCGTTTGCCGGTCGTCCCGGACCAGCCCGGCGATCCTGCGCAGTGCATGAATGAAGCCGAGATCCAGCATCTGGTCGGCCTCGTCCAGAACCAGATAAGACGCCGTTCCAAGATCGACTGCCTTGCGGTCGACCAGGTCAAGCAGGCGGCCAGGTGTAGCTACCAGAATATCGGTTCCTTTTGAAAGCCGCTTGATCTGCCCGTTAATCGACACGCCGCCAACAACGGATGAAACGCGCAAGGGCGTCGCTTTCAGATAGGCAATCAGGTTTTTTGCGATCTGGTTCACAAGTTCCCGGGTCGGGGCCAGTATCAGGGCCCGGGTTCCCTTAGGCCGTGCAGCTTCATTGTCGGCCAGCAGGCGGTCAATCAGCGGCAGTCCGAAGGCTGCGGTTTTGCCGGTGCCCGTTTGCGCGAGCCCCATGAGGTCGCGCCCTTCAAGAATGAGGGGAATAGCTTTTTCCTGGATCGGCGTGGGAGAAGCGTAGCCGTTTTCCGAAATTGCCTTCAACAGGCCATCGGAAAGTCCCAGGTTGTGAAAATCGGTCAATATCATTTCCTTGCTTCGAGCGCCAAAGCGCTCCTGTCACCGCAAGTCTTAAGCTTGCGGATTGGTGTCGGTGCGCGGCAGCCGGACCCGTATCGTTCCGTCTCTATGCCGCCAGACCCTCGCGTGACATGGGAACTGGTTGAGCCTCGTATCAGGCTCATGATCTGTGCAACTGGGAAAGTCCAGGCCAAAGATGTCGTGCCCCTGGGCGGGGAACTCGGCGCGTTGTCTCTGCTCACGCGGCAGCAATTGCAGTGCGGTATATCTGCTTCCCGATGCAAAATGTCAAGCCACGCGCCTGACTCGCGTCGCGCTTGGCCTCTCGCCTTTGATCAGGGCACGAGCCTGATCAGACGGCCGTCATCGCTGTCGGTGAGGACATAGAGGTATCCGTCCGGAGCCTGACGCACGTCGCGGATCCTTTCCCCAAGCTCTGACAGCAATTGTTGTTCGGAGACAACCTTGTCGCCGTCCAGTTCGAGTTTCGAAAGATGCCGGCCACGCAGCGCACCGACCAGAAGGTCACCCTGCCAGTCAGGATAGAGGTCGCTGTTGACGAAAGCCATTCCGGAGGGTGCGATCGAAGGGTCCCAATAGTGAATGGGCTGTTCCATGCCGTCCTTGGCTGTCCCCTCACCGATCTTGCCGCCGGTATAGTGCTTTCCATACGATATCACCGGCCAGCCGTAGTTCTTGCCTGCCTCCGGAATATTGATCTCATCGCCACCACGTGCACCATGCTCGACAGTCCAAAGGACGCCGTTTGAAGGATTGATCGCAGCGCTTTGCGGGTTCCTGTGTCCGATAGACCATATCTCGGGTTTATGCTCCGCGCTTCCCTCGAACGGATTGCCGGCGACAGGTTCACCGTCGGCCGTCAAGCGAAGGACGGAGCCTGTATGATCCAGTGTGTCCTGAGAACGCGGACCATCGCCTCTGTCGCCCAATGTCATGAAGAGGTTTCCGTCGGGTGCAAAGGCAAGCCGAGAGCCGAAGTGGCGGCCACCGTATCCCCTGTTGTTGGCCCGGAAGATCGTTTCTCCGTCTTCCAGCCTATAGCCGCCCCCTTCGGGCGACAGTTTCGCGCGGAAGAGTGATGTACCGGCTCCTTCAGGAGAGCCTTGCGAGAATGTCAGGAAAACAGTCTGGTCGGATGCAAAGTTCGGGCTCAGCGCGATGTCGAGCATGCCGCCCTGACCTTGTGCAAAGACTTCCGGCGTTCCCGGAACGACACTCTGCTCGCCATCGCCAGATACGAATTTCAGCAGCCCGTCGCGCTCGGTTACCAGGTAGCCCCCGTTCGGCAGAAAAGCGACACCCCAGGGATAAGACAAGCCGTCAGTCACCGTTTCCAGGTTTACAGAGTTTTGCGCGGCTGCAGGTGCCAACGCGGCCGGAGCGGCCAGAATGCTGAGGGCTGCAGTGGAGATTGCGAAAAAACGGCGGGCATTCATGATGGGCTCCAGAGCAAAAGGTTTTGACCTTAATTAGGAACTCTCGCGACCACGAACAGACGCGGTACCATTAAAAATCATCAATATGGCGTTAGGTTTGGCACTCAAGCGCTCTTTTCGAGGCGGTGCGCAATCACGCGCTGCTCGAAGGCTATGTTCCAGTCGATCAGCGTGCGCCAGACGAGATCCACCTGATCGGCTTCAAGACCAAGTTCCTCGGCCCGCTTCCTGATAACGGCAATCATCTTTTCGATGCGTTCCGCATCGAAAGCTTCATCGGGATGCTGTTTGAGCTCCGACATTCGCCGCACGAAGCCTTGTCGCTCCGCGAACAGCCGAACGAGTTTTTCGTCGAGCCGATCGATTTCATCACGAACGTCTTCTTTGGTGAGGCAGTCCACAGGCGTTTTCACGTTCACCATCCGGGTTTGCGGGATATCTGTACCCGCGAACCGGTATCCCGGTCCGCGTCCTGGAGTTTTTTGATCGACAATGCTGTAGCGCAGAACAGCAGATCAGTCGGCCAGCCGTGTCTGGGCTTCCACGCAAGCGAGCGCCGACATGTTGACGACCCCGCGCGAGGTCACCGACGGTGTCAGAATGTGCGCCGTCTTCGCAGCGCCGAGCAGAATTGGACCGACGTGAAGCGCTTGTGTCGCGACCTTCAGAAGGTTGTGCGCGATATTGGCGGAATCAAGGTTCGGGAAAAGCAGCAGATTGGCCTCCCCCTTCAATTTGCTGCCCGGCATGACACTCTCGCGCAAAGCCTCGCTGAGAGCGGAATCGCCGTGCATCTCGCCGTCGGCTTCGAGCTCGGGATGGCGTTCCCAGATCAGTTCAAGCGCTTCACGCATCTTGCGCGAGGAAGCCGTATCCCTTGAGCCGAAATTGGACATGGACAGCAGGGCGATCTTCGGCTCGATGCCAAAGCGCCGGATTTCTTCAGCTGCTAGAACCGCCATTTCCGAAATCTCGACAGCGGTAGGGTTCTCGGTGACGAACGTATCCGACATGAACAGCGCACCCTGGCTGTTGATCAGCAGCGACATTGCCGACAGGTCCTTGGCCGTTTCACAAACGCCGATGACTTGCTTGATGTCGCGAAGATGGCGAATGAAGCGCCCTTCCAAACCGCATATGACGGCGTCTGCATCACCGCGCCGGACCGCGAGGGCCGAGATGACTGTTGCGTTGGTGCGCACAACCGTGCGGGCGGCATTGGGTGGCATGCCGAGGCGTCCGACGCATTCGAAATACTCATCTACATAGTCGCGGTACCGCGGATCTTCCTGCGGGTTGACGTATTCAAAATCGACATCGGGACGGATCTTGAGGCCAAAGCGTTCACAGCGCTGCTTGAGGACATCGGGCCGTCCGACCAGGATGGGTTTTGCAATATGGTCTTCGATCAGCACCTGCGCGGCGCGCAGCACACGTTCGTCTTCCCCTTCGGCATAAATGATCTTTTTCGGATCTTTCGAAGCGTTCTGAATGATCGGCTTCATGATCAGGCCCGACCGGAAGACGAAACGGTTCAGCCTGTCGTAATAGGCATCGAAGTCCGTAATCGGACGGGTCGCGACGCCGGACTCCATCGCCGCCTTGGCAACAGCAGGCGCAATGCGCAGGATCAGCCTTTGGTCAAACGGGGACGGGATCAGGTAATTGGGCCCGAAGGTTTCCGTCTTGCCACCGTACGCACGCGCCACAACATCGGAAGGTTCTTCCTGCGCCAGTCCTGCGATCGCCTCAACAGCTGCCCGTTTCATTTCCTCGTTGATCGTTGTTGCGCCGACATCGAGCGCACCGCGGAAAATGAACGGAAAACAGAGAACGTTGTTCACCTGGTTCGGGTAGTCTGACCTGCCCGTGCACATGACAACATCATCGCGTACGGACAATGCGTCCTCCGGCATGATTTCCGGATTCGGATTGGCAAGCGCGAGAATGAGCGGCCCCTTGCCCATTTTCTCGACCATATGCGGCTTGAGCACGCCGCCGACAGACAGACCGAGAAAAACATCAGCACCCTCGATGATATCGTCCAGGGTGCGCTTGTCGGTTGGCTGTGCAAATACCGACTTCCACTCGTCCATGAGCTTTTCGCGGCCTTCATAAACGACGCCTTCGATGTCGGTGATCCAGATGTTTTCGCGCTTAGCGCCGAGCGACACCAGCATGTTCAGGCACGCGAGTGCCGCCGCGCCTGCGCCGGACGCGACGATCTTGGCGTCTTCAATCTTCTTACCCGCAAGGTGAAGACCGTTACGGACTGCAGCGCCGACGATGATGGCGGTTCCATGCTGATCGTCATGGAACACCGGGATGTTCATCTTTTCCCGCAAACGCGCTTCGACCATGAAGCACTCGGGCGCTTTTATGTCTTCCAGATTAATGCCGCCGAAAGTGGGCTCCAGCACCGAAACGGCGTCAACAAACTTGTCGACATCGGTTTCGTCCACCTCGATGTCAAAAACGTCGATCCCGGCAAACTTCTTGAACAGGACCGCCTTGCCTTCCATGACCGGCTTTGAGGCGAGAGGTCCGATATTGCCGAGGCCGAGCACGGCCGTACCATTTGAAATCACCGCGACAAGGTTGGCGCGGGACGTGTAGTGCGCCGCCTTTGCGGGATCTTCGGCGATTTCAAGGCAGGGCGCGGCGACGCCCGGAGAATAGGCCAGCGCGAGGTCGCGCTGGTTGCCGAGCGGTTTCGTCGGCTGGATCTCAAGTTTCCCGGGCTTGGGATGCTCGTGATAGAAGAGGGCTGCTTCGGTCAGATCGTGTTCAGTCTTGTTGCTGTCGCTCATGACGTTTTCTGGCTCCCTGACCTGTTCCGCTCGGTATTTGTATTTGTCTTTGGCTTGTGATTGGGAAGCGTGACGCTTCGCGATCCGAATTGCAAATTCCTGAAGTGTCTGTGTGGTTTACCCGGCGCGCTGGAAAATGAGAACCCGTATTAGCAAAAACAGCACAACGGCGTTCAGGATATGCCACATGAAATGAATTCCGAACTCGATATGGGAACAGAGCGGCTCGTCCAGCGTGCGGAACGTCAGCGATGCCAGGAAGACAAGACCTGTCAGGAGGACCTGAGCTCCGAGCTTCTTGTCCTTGCGGGCAAACAAAGTACCAACCACGAAAATCGCCAGAAGGGCGGGTACGTATCCCGCCGACGAACCAACAAGCGGTGCGAAAAGCGTGTCCGCGAACAGGACCGTTGCGACGAGGAAGGCGACGACAATCCCGAGAGAGGCCCACCAGGCAAGCTCAAGGTAACGAATGAGCGCGACATAGAGATAAACGTGAATGAAGATGACGATCGGAATGACATCGGCGAGCACCGCCCACACCGTTGCAAACGTGTGGAAGAGGAAGGAACCGATACCGATTGCGGCGAGAATCACGATCAACGCAAGGCCCACCCAATCGTCAGGTGTCTTTCTGCGCCAAATCAGAAATGCGACTGCGGCCGCGATCAGGAAGGCAGCGTTGGTTATGGCATTCAACGGTTCCGACCAGAATTCAGGTCCGATACGTTCACAGTAATTGTCAAGCTGCTGCGTCAGATCCATTTGCGGCACATCGGTTCGTTGCTCTTTTGTATCCTTTACAGCCCCGACGTGACAGTTTCGGCAATCATCGCGCCAAGACGTGAAATTCCCTCTTCAATTCGAGCAGGGCTGGCGCAAGAAAAGCTCAACCGTAGTGTGTTGGCACCACTCCCATCTGGATGAAACGCGCCTCCCGGGACAAATGCAACCTTGACGGTATCAACCGACCGTTCCAGCAATCCGGCAGCGTCCATTCCCTTCGGTAGCTCGACCCAGATGAACATGCCACCTTCCGGTCTCGACCAATGCACTCCGGCCGGCATATGCCGCTCCAAGGCGGCAAGCATCGCATCGCGGCGCTCCCTGTAGATCTTATTGGTATGCGCCGTATGGCTGTCGAATTTTCGCTCGGCGACACGCGCCATTGCTTCCTGGTTGAGAACAGGTGTGTTCAGGTCGCTCGCCTGTTTGATCAGAACCAGCCTGGAAATGACTTCGGAGGCTGCGCAGATCCAACCAAGACGCAGTCCGGGCGAAAGCGACTTGGAGAAGCTGCCGCAATAAAGCGTCCGGCTGTTTTCGATGCCTCCGCTTTTCTCACAGTCCAGCGCGAGGACCGCGGGCACCGGCTCGCCATCGTAGCGCAGGCTCTCGTAGGGAGCGTCTTCTATGACCGCGCAGGCGAGTTCTTCTGCAAGCGAGAGGATTTGCCTGCGCTCGTCCAGACCGAGCGAAAGGCCCGTCGGATTCGCAAAGTCCGGCGACAGATATGCAAATTTCACGGCTCCGCCCTTTTGCGACGCCCTCAACGAATAGTCATCCGCCGGCCGGTTTGTGCCCGGATCCAACCGGTCGAAGTGCAGCTCATAGGCGTTGAAAGCCTGGATCGCGCCAAGATAGGTCGGCCATTGCACCAGCGCCGTGTCGCCTTCCGACAAAAACAGCTTGCCGATGTAGTCGAGGCCCTGCTGGGACCCGGAGGTGATGAGAATGTTCTCGGGGCCGCATGAGACGCCGAGTTCCTGCATGTGCCTGACAATCCATTGGCGCAGCCTCAGACTGCCTTCGCTGATGCCGTATTGAAGCGCCTTTTCCGCATCAGGCCCGCCCAGGATTTCGCCATAGGCTTCCTTGAAAGCGTGTGCCGGAAAGAGCGCAGGGTCCGGAATGCCGCCGGCAAACGAAATCACATCCGGACGGTCGAGGAGCTTCAAAAGTTCACGGATTTCAGAAGCGCGCATGCGGGTGGCACGTCGTGCGTAGAGGCTGTCCCAGGTCGTCATGGTTGTCTCGAAAATTGTTTTGATGTTATTTAAGTCAATAATACTGACCTATTTATTTTGCAAGTGTCCCAATCTTGTTATTTTTTGTAATTTTATTTCGCGGCGATTGTCTGCGCATGAAGTTGGGCCCGGTCACTGGAAGCGGCGCCGTTCTTCCCCTATGTCTTGAGGACAAAGGAGATTTCCATGTCGCGAATTGATGACTCCCGACCCTTCATCCCGCTGAACATCGCCGTCCTGACTGTCTCGGACACACGCAAGCCTGAAGATGACAGGTCTGGGAACACACTGGCGGACCGGTTGACAAAGGCGGGACACGTGCTTGCTGACCGCAAGATCGTCCAGGATGACATTCCGGCCATTCAGGACACGGTCCGCACCTGGATCGCCGATGAAGGCGTTGATGTGATCATTTCGACGGGCGGCACCGGATTCACAGGACGGGATGTAACGCCGGAAGCCATGGAACCTCTTTTCGAAAAACGCATGGACGGGTTTTCCGAGGTCTTTCACCGAATTTCTTACGACAAGATCGGGACCTCGACGATCCAGTCCCGCGCAACGGGTGGTGTTGCCGGTGCAACTTATATCTTTGCCCTTCCCGGCTCGCCCGGCGCCTGCAAGGACGCCTGGGACGGGATTTTGAAGATGCAGCTCGATTACCGCCACATGCCATGCAACTTCGTGGAAATCATGCCCCGTCTGGATGAGCACCTGAAACGCGGGAAGCTGCAGGAAGCCTGACAGCATGTCCGTTTCGCTCCGCCCGACCGACATCACTGATGCTGACGCTGTCTCCTCTTTGCTTGTCAAAAGCTATGCGGCGCTGCTTGCGGACGCATACGACCAGGAGACGCTGGACGCTGCACTCCCCCTGATCACTGTCGCGCAACCCGATCTGCTAACGTCCGGCACATACTATCTGTGCGAAACGTCTGCCGGCCAGATCGTGGGTGTCGGCGGATGGACGAAACACTCCCCGACCGGACAGGACGACACGGCTTCGAACGGCAACATCAGGCACTTCGGTACCGATCCCGACCATGTCGGCAAGGGTATCGGCCGGACCTTGATGGACCGGTGCGTTGCGGATGCCACAGCAACCGGGCTAAGCGAACTCAATTGCTATTCAACGCTGAACGGCGAAGCGTTCTACCGCGCGTGCGGTTTTCTGCCTGTCGAGCCATATTCCCTCAAACTACCGGGTGGTGTCATCTTTCCTTCCGTCCGCATGACCCGAACCTTGTAACCATCACCAGCAAACCGGAGACACTCATGGGACTTCTTGTAGACGGCACCTGGGACCCGAATGCGACCGGCGATACCGTGGCCTCCGACCGGTTCGAAAGGTCCAAGGCGCAAATCCGGAACTGGGTGACAGAAGACGGTTCGGCGGGCCCATCAGGTGAGGCCGGGTTCAAGGCGGAAAGCGGCCGGTACCATCTTTATGTTGCGTGGAATTGTCCCTGGGCGCACCGCACGCTGCTGATGCGCGCGCTCAAGGGGTTGCAGCAGCACGTTCCGATATCCGTGCTCGCGCCGAAGCGAACGGAAGACGGATGGGTCTTTGATCCGGACAACGGTTATGTCGACACGCTTTCAGGAGCTTCAGCGCTGCACGAGGTCTATTCCGCCGGAACGGACACCTATACCGGCCGCGTCACGGTTCCCGTGCTCTGGGACACGAAGCCGGGCCGTCTGGTGAGCAACGAGTCGGCTGAAATCATACGCATGTTCAACGGCGCTTTTCAGAGCGTTTGCGATAACAAGACGGATTTCTTCCCTCAAGACCTGCGCGAAGCGATCGATGAATGGAACAGTTTCATCTACCCGAAACTTAACAACGGAGTGTACCGGGCCGGGTTCGCGCGTTCCCAATCGGCCTATGAAGAAGGCGTTAAAGGCGTCTTTGAGGCCCTGGACCGTATCGAAAAAACGCTTGAAAACAGTCGATGGCTCCTTGGCGACACTCTGACGGAGGCCGACATTCGTCTCTTTCCAACTCTCGCACGCTTTGACGTCGCCTACTGGAGCGCTTTCAAGTGCAACCAACGACGGCTGATTGATTATCCAGGACTGTGGGCCTATGCGCGCCGTTTTTACGCTCTGCCGGGCGTTGCCGAGACCGTCAAGCTCGACATTTACCGTCGCGGCTATCATTCAAGGAGCGATGTCCGCAATCCACACGGTATCGTGCCGCTCGGGCCAATCGTCGATTTTTCTGAACCGTTGGCCGCCGCTTGAGTCAAGCGTGCCTAGCCATGCAGCTTGACGGCAACGCTCGCCGGGATGCGCAGCGTGCCGACGCAAAACCGCGCCAGACCCTGGCGGAAACGCGATACGCTGCTGTCGCCTTCCGATTCTCCCGACGTCACGGCCGCTGCGCGCAGAAAGACGATCCGGGCGCGGCCAATCCGCTTGGCGATATCAAGATCCTCGAGCTCCGGCAAAGGCCGGTGACCGCCCAGTTTTTGATAAAACTGCCGTGAGATCAGAAGGCCCTGGTTGCCATAAGGCATTCCCAGAAGCTGGGATCGGAGCGCGGCGATCGATTCACTTATACGGGCGCTCATGCTGAAGGCTTCGTACCTGAGACGGAAACTTGCTGCGGTCCGTGTTCCGTTGGGCGCCCTGGTTGCCCGCTCGATAAACGCCTGGGCTTCGTGATGCCAGCCGCTTTCCAGCAAGGTTTCAGGGCGCAGGAACAACAGCCAGTCGCCGCGTCGCGCGAGCCCTGCCCCATAAGCCAGGCGCTCGCTGCGAGACATGGATTTGCAACTCACCCAATGACACCCGGCAGCATCGGCAACGCACTCGGTCCCGTCACTCGAGCCGCCATCCACAACGATGACTTCCCGTATGACGCCTTCGGCAGCAGCTGTCACCAGAGACGAAAGTGAGTGTACAAGCTCGGTCTCTGAGTTCTTTGTCGGTACTATGACACTGATCATGGTGCAGTCTTTTACATCAAAAATTCGCAAGTGCGAAATATGCGGGTTGTATTACGTGATTTTTGAGCTAATGTTCCTGATATGTTCTCAATCCACATCGATATGTTTTCATGAGCTCCGCGCTACACTCTGAGGTTGATCTGACGCTGGAAGAACCCACAGATCCTGACGTCTCACGGCTTCCGGGGGAAAGGCGCAGAGGCCGGGCCGCAGCAACAAATGCTTCCGGCCGTTATGAACCTGTGTCGCGGGAAAGTTTCGACGACGGATGGGAGACGCTGGATGACCTCCCGCCCCTCAAAACAGAGGTGCAGGAAGAGCGTGCCCGCACGATTATCACCCGCAACCAGTCACCGGATCTCTCATTTGACCGCTCTATCAATCCCTACCGGGGTTGTGAGCACGGTTGTATCTATTGCTTCGCCCGGCCGACGCACGCTTACATGGGCTTGTCCCCGGGACTGGATTTCGAAACGAGGCTGTTCGCGAAGCCCAATGCGGCGGCGCTGCTGGAGCGCGAATTGTCCAGGCCCGGCTATACGCCGCGCGTGATCGCCATTGGCACCAACACCGATCCCTATCAGCCCCTTGAAAAGAGCTATCACCTCATGCGCGAGATCCTGGAGGTCATGGATAGCTGTTCGCACCCGGTTGCCATCGTCACGAAGTCATCTCTCGTGACCCGTGACATCGACATCCTCTCCAGGCTGGCAGAACGCAATCTGGTCAAGGTGGCCCTCTCAGTCACAACGCTCGACAGAAAGCTCGCGCGCGCAATGGAACCGCGCGCCTCTGCGCCGCACAAACGTCTTGGGGCAATCCGGTCGCTTTCGGATGCGGGCGTTCCCGTAGCGGTCATGATGGCGCCTGTCATACCCGCCCTGACCGACAGCGAAATCGAAGCTGTGCTTGAGGCCGCAGCCAGCCAAGGTGCGACCGAGGCAAGTTTCGTGCTGTTGCGCCTGCCGCTCGAAGTTTCCGAACTCTTCCGCGACTGGCTGCTGCGGGAGCGACCGGATCGCTACCGACATGTAATGAGCCTCGTTCGCTCCATGCGCGGCGGCAAGGACTATGACGCAAAATGGGGCGAGCGTCTGCGCGGACGCGGTCCTTATGCGGACCAGATTGCCAAGCGGTTTTCACTGGCCGCAAAGCGCCTGGGACTCAACCTGCGGCGAAAGAAACTCAATGCTACAGACTTCGTCCAACCCCAAAAAGGTGGTGTGCAACTCGACCTCTTTTAGGTTTCCTGCTTGCAGCATGGGCAATTCGGCGGCAGCGTTGCCTCATGACTGCAGGAACTCCCCTTTTCGACCTTTCCTTTCCCGAGAGTCCGGACCTGAAACTGGAGCGTGCGCATGCGCTCACGTTTCCAGGAGGTCTTTGCGGCGTCGATGAAGCCGGGCGCGGTCCGTGGGCTGGACCTGTCGTTACCGCAGCGGTTGTCCTGGACTATGACAATGTGCCCGAGGGACTGAACGATTCCAAAAAGCTCACCGAAGCCCGGCGGGAAGAATTGTTCGAGAAGATCGTGTCGAGTGCCACGGTTTGTTGCGCAAGCGCTTCCCCCGCTTCCATCGACAGCATGAATATCCGGGCCGCGACACTGGCGGCAATGGTCAGAGCCGTGAACGGACTTGCGGGCATTCCAGACTATGTGCTTGTCGACGGACGTGATGTGCCACCAGGTCTGAAACAGCCGGGACAGGCCCTGGTCAAAGGCGATGGGCGCTGTCTTTGCGTTGCGGCGGCCTCCATCGTTGCCAAGGTCACACGCGATCGGATGATGGTGCGTCTGGAACGACATGTTCCCGGCTATGGCTTCGCTCAGCACAAGGGATACGGGGTTCCCCGGCACCAGGCCGCGCTCGAGGCGCTCGGCCCTTCCCCGCACCACCGGATGAGTTTCAAGCCCGTGAGACTGACCGTGAACAAGGGTGACTAATCTTTGCGTCGCGCAGCGCTTGCCCTCCCTGCGCAGGCAGGGATCCAGTAGACACATGCTCTCGCGGTGAGTACTGGATCCCGGTCTTGACGCTGTGCATCAAACCGGGATGACAACAGTTGGTTCCGCGAAAACAATCCAGTTGCTTTGCGCTCAGACATATCGAAACAGTAAAGATGCCACCCACCTGGCTTGAGGACTAGAGTAGCCCACTCCTGGATGGTTCATCAGGTCCGGTTATACAGGACGAGCAAAACACACCAACCTCCACCGCTTGTCATTCCTGCGAAGGCAGGGATCCAGTACACGCAAACTTACGCCGTGGATACTGGATCCCGGTCTTGACGCTGCGCATCAAACCGGGATGACAACGGGTGTTTGGATCAGGAAAACGAACTCGGTTGCGTGCAGCCATATCGGCAACGGGAGTGAGTAACTACCAATCTTGGTTGCTGAAGTGTCACGCTTTAGGATAGCTCAATGCGACCGCTTACGTGCTGCCTGTTCTCTGACCTCCGACGCGAATTTCTCTGCCGGCCACCCTTCCGCCAGTGCCTGGCGCATGATGTCCTGCTGGCTGGGTGGTGCCATGCCGGAGAGCGGTGAATCGATGTCGAGATTTGCCGGAAAGGGATAGCCTTCCGCCATTGCGCAGACGACGGTGTCGATCTCACGCGCGTTCAGCGTTTCATTCGTCTTGGCGGCGAGAAGCGCCGGATAAGCGGCAAGAGACATGCGCAGGCGATCCACAATCTCGATCGAACGTCCGTAGGCTGATCCAATTTGAAGGAGGTTTGCAAACCGCTCCACGTCGCTGGTCCGGTTTTCGCCTGCGGCGTGGAAGGTTGCGGGATTGAAGAACAGGAGATCTCCCTTTTGCAAGGGCATCTGTACGTAGTGCTCTTCAAAATAGGCCCGGAACTCGGGAAGGAGCACGGCCTGATAGCCGGGGAGATAACTTTGCGAAAACGGAAGCAGCTTTGTGGGTCCGGCTTCAACAGGCATGTCGCTGTGGGCGATGCCGCCCTGGAGCGTCAGATGGCAAGAAAGAGCGTGCTGTGTGGCCGGGTACCCCTGCATCAGCGCCGCGTCCTGGAACCCCATGTGGTAGTCGCGATGGGCCACCTGGGCATTACCGCCAGGGTGCACCACATTGACCTGGCAGGTAATCTGATAGCCCGGGCCGAGCCACGCTTCGCTTGCCCGGCGCAGGAGGTCGTTCGCATTGTAGCGAATGAACAGTTCCGGATCGGCTACACAGAGCTTCTCATGTGCGTTCCAGATCCGTGTATTTGCGCCGGCGGCAGCAAAGTGGTCGCCCTTGCCGGTATTTTGCTCGGCCTCTTCTTTCATGATCCGGTTCAAAACGTCGGTAACCGCATCAAGAAGGGTAGTGTCCGTATAACCTTCACGGATAACGATGATGCCAGACCCGGTCGCAAAAGAACGGTTCCATTCCGCCATAACTTCGCGCCAGGCGACCTCGCTGGTGTTGTTTTGAAAGAGTGCAGCGCCGTCATAAACAGGAATGTTTGACACAATCTCAGAAGCAGCCGGATAAGCGGCGCTTTCCGTCTTCTGGTCTAAATGGCGCTTGAAGTCTTCGATGGAGCAGGAACTCTCATTGATCCAGACCGGCGCCGCGCGCTCCGTCTTGTCCAGCATAGCATCCTCCCAAATCACCCATGGCTGCCTTCGGCATTGCCGGCCCCGGCACTCCCGGTATCGAACAGTGCAAGACAGGTCCTTTTCTGATTGCGCATATGGTTGCCGAAGTTCCGACTGCTGGCAACTCAAGGGCAAACAAAAAAAGCGGCCCATGGGCCGCTCTTTCAATATTCGATCCGATTGAAACCAATCAGTTCAAGCGTTCTTTCACCTGGTCGATGCTCTTGGAAAGAATATCGTCGGCAACCGAGTCCTTGACCTTGGCGGTAAGGATTTCCTCCGCCGCTGCAACGGCAATGTCCGCTGCCTTGGCCCGAACTTCCGCGATTGCCTGCGTTTCCGCCTGCGCAATCTTGACCTCGGCTGCCTTGGTGCGCCGCGCGATCATTTCTTCAAGTGCCTTGTTGGTTTCCACCGTCAGGCGCTCTGCCTCGGCATTCGCCTCGGCAATGATTGCTTCCGCTTCACCTTCAGCCTCGTGACGCTTGCGCTGGTATTCCGAAAGCAACTCCTGGGCTTCTTCACGCATTTTGCGTGCTTCTTCCAGTTCCTTGCGAATTCCATCAGCACGGTTGTCCAGAGACGAACCGATCTTGCCCGGAACCTTGAGGTAGGCAATCAAGGCGAAGAAGAGAACAAGACCGATCAGGGCCCAAAATGTTGCGTCCATGATCGTCTCCTCAGTCCATCGCCGACTTCAGCGCTTTGGTCAGGTCGGTCTTCGTCGGAGCCTTACCGATCAGCTGCTCTACAAGCGCCGATGTGGTGTCTCCAGCGATATCGCCGATCTGCGACAAAGCTTCGGTCTTGATCCCGGTGATCTGCGTTTCCGCAGCCAGTAGCTTCTCGTTCAGTTCCGCTTCCGCTTTTTCGCGGCGCGCTTCCTGTTCCGCCTTCAGCTTGGCGCGTGTGTCATGCGCAATGCTGTGAGCCTTGTTGCGGGCTTCCGCCAGCGCCTGCTCATAGGCTGCAATCGCTGCGTCGGTCTCGTCCTTCAGGCGGTTGGCCTCGGAAAGATCACCGGCAATGCGGTCCTTGCGGTCCTCCAGGATCCCGGCAATCCGCGGCATCGCCACGTTTTTCATGATCCAGTAGAACACACCAAAGGTGATGGCGAGCCACAGCAGCTGTGACGCAAAAGTGGTCGCGTCGAACGGTGGGAAGCCCACACCGTGCTCGGCGGCCGCTTCCGTGATGGCCGCTTGGCCTTCAGTGGTCGTTTCGCCTGCCATTTCCTGTCTCCTAAGTCCGGTCAGGCGGCACAATCAAAGCGCCGCCACCGGAGTCGCGTCGAATATCGCTGCGTGTGAGCGATTAAGCGAACAGGATGAGGAAGGCGATCAGAAGTGAGAAGATGCCCAGAGCTTCCGTCACGGCGAAGCCGAAGATCAAACGGCCGAACTGGCCATCAGCTGCAGACGGGTTGCGCAGAGCGCCAGCGAGGTAGTTACCGAAGATGGTGCCGAGGCCGATGCCTGCACCGCCCATGCCGAGACATGCGATACCCGCACCGATGTATTTTGCTGCTTCTGCTTCCATGACACGTGCTCCTAGATGTGTTTGCAGATTGCTCACTTACGGCGCCACAGGCCGTGTGATTGGATTGCCCTTAGTGTGAAGGATGAAGGGCGTCGTTCAGGTACATGCAGGTCAGAACGGCAAAGACGTAAGCCTGCAGGAATGCAACGAGGAATTCGAGCGCTGTCAGCGCGACCGTCATTGCAAGTGGAAGAACCGCGCCGAAGATACCGACCGCACCCATGGCACCGAGGCTCACGACGAAGCCGGAGAAGACCTTCAAGGTGATGTGGCCGGCCAGCATGTTCGCGAACAGACGAACTGACAGGCTGATCGGGCGGGACAGGAAGGAGATCACTTCGATCATGGTCACAAGCGGAATGAGTGCGCCAGGCACCCCACTCGGGACGAAAAGCTTTAGGAAGCTCATGCCGTTACGCAGGAAGCCGTAGATGATCACGGTCAGAATCACCAGCATGGCCAGCGCGAACGTGACAATGATGTGGCTTGTGACGGTGAAGAAATACGGGAACATCCCGAACAGGTTGGCGACCAGGATAAACATGAAAAGAGAAAAGACGAGCGGGAAGAACCGCATCCCGTCAGATCCTGTCGCATCTCGTAACGTACTGGCTATGAACTCATACATCATCTCCGAGACCGACTGAACGCGGGTCGGCACCAGACCACGGCCGCTGGTCGAGAAAATCAGAAATGCGGAGGTCGCCGCCACGGTCAAGACCATGAACAGGGAAGAGTTGGTAAATGAGAAATCCATGCCTCCGACTTCAATCGGAAAGATCTTCTGGATCTGGAACTGTGAGATCGGATCGTTCGCCACCGGCCAGCCTTCTTCGCTCGTTCATAATCACAGCGCCCGCAGGCGCGCCAAATACTAGTCTGATCTGTCGTGTGGAGCATTCTTGTCGCGCCTTAGCCCGACCTGCGGCTGTTCGACCACACCGGCCGATCGCAACACATTCAGAACGCCCGCGGCAAACCCCAGCAGCAGGAAAATGATGAGCCCAAACGGCGTCGTTCCCAACCACTGATCGGCGACCCAACCAATCCCGGCCCCCACCAGAACGCCCGCGATGAATTCAGAAGACAATTTCATCGCCTGCGCATAACCGGCAGAGTTGCTTTCCGATTTTCGGGCTGCCTTTTCATCGGCAACACGCTGATCATCAAGCTTCCGGTTTAATTGAGCCCGCCGCTCCGACAGACCCGCTTGCGAAACATCTGTGTTCCGATCGTCATTTTGGTCGTTTTCCGAAGACATGTTCCTTTGTCCCCAGTGCGCCGACATGTCAGATCAATCAACAGGAGTGCCCCGTAAGCCGCGCGCACCATAGTCGGCGCCTCAGGCCGTGTCAAGGAGACTTGATTAATAATTATCCTATTGAAAATGCTTATCTTTTTCGCTTCGAGAGATTTTTGCGAGACCTAAGTTGTACGTGCGCTCGGTGGCGGTGGCACCCGCAAAGGGGCGGTCAGCCCGTTTCCCGGAATCGCTCAGCCGTCTCAAGGTCGACCGAAACAAGCTGCGAAACACCTCTTTCGGCCATGGTGACCCCGAAAAGGCGGTTCATCCGGGCCATCGTGATCGGGTTATGCGTGATCACAACAAACCGGGTTTCCGTGCTTGCCGCCATTTCGTCGAGCAAGTCGCAGTAACGCTCGACATTGGCATCGTCGAGCGGTGCGTCCACCTCATCCAACACGCAGATCGGCGCAGGATTGGTGAGGAAGACGGCAAAAATCAGTGACATTGCGGTCAGCGCCTGCTCGCCGCCGGACAGCAGCGTCATTGTCTGCGGCTTTTTGCCCGGCGGACGCGCAATGATTTCAAGTCCTGCATCGAGCGGATCATCGGAATCGACAAGCTGTAGTTCGGCCGTCCCCCCGCCGAAGAGGTGCGTAAACAGTCGCTGGAAGTGGCCGTTGACGACTTCGAACGACGCAAGCAGACGTTCGCGTGCTTCACGGTTGAGATTGGAGATGCCGGTCCGGAGGCGCCGGATTGCCTCGATCAGGTCGTCGCGTTCCGACGTCAGTGTGGTTTTCTGCTCATCGATTTCCTTCAGTTCTTCTTCGGCGCGAAGGTTCACACCGCCGAGCCGCTCGCGTTCGGATTTGAGTCGCTCAAGCTTGCGCTCCGTGGCGCCAGCGTCCGGAAGCGGTGCGCCCTCCTTCAGACCTGCAATGCCCGGCAAAGCGGCGACCGTAACCTCCAGATCCTCGTCTATGCGGCGCTCAAGATTGCTCTTGCGCTCTTTGGCGGCTTCAAACCTTTCTTCGGCGCGGATCTTCTTCTCGCGCGCACCGGCCATCGCATCCATGGCCACCTTTGCCGCGCGGTCCACGTCGGCAAGGTCAAGTTCGGCCTGCTGGAGCTGGTCATCCCGGTTCTTCTTTTCCGCTTCTGCCTTGGAAACGGCAGACAGGAGATCACGGCGCTTGATTTCAATGTCTTCCGGCGCTTCGATCAGTTCCGCCCGCTCTTCTTCCGCCTCTTCCCTGCGTTCGGTCAGCACCGTGACCTGCCGTGCAGCATTTGCGGCCCGCGCCTTCCAGCTGTCATATTCGCGCGCAATGGCCTCGAGCCGCCGGTCGCGCATCACCTGTTCGCGTGACAGACCTTCCGAGATCGCACGCGCTTCGGCAAGTTCGGCCCGTGCGTCGGCGACACGCGTCTGGAGCTCTTCAATCCTGTCCTGATAGTTGGAGCTTTCAGGCGCGTCCGCGAGGCGTTCCTCGGCTTCCGCCATTTGTTCGCGCGCAAGTTCAGCCTCTTCGCCGAACCTTTCAGCGCGATCCTGTGCCGCTGCCTTTTTCGCGGCCAACTGTGAAACCGCGCGCTCTGCAGCACTCAGAGCCTCGCGGGCCGAGGCGGCGCTGCGCTGACCGTCCCTCGCCTTGCCGCGCGCGGCCTGTTCCCATTCGACAGTTTTGCGCACGTCGGCGGCAGCGATTTCGAGTGCCTGCTGCTTGTCGACCAGATCGCGGCGCGCCGTTTCGATTTCGTCGCCCAGTTCCAACAGGCGGTTCTTCTGTGCCAGTCGTTGAGCAGCCGGTGTCGGTGCATTTGCCGCGACGACAAACCCGTCCCACCGCCACAGGTCGCCCTCTTTCGAAACGAGCCTCTGACCGGGTGCAAGCCTATCGCGAAGGCCGGGGCCCTCGGCCTGTTCAACGACACCGACCTGGCGCAGCCGCCGTGTCAGCTCAGGAGGGGCAACGACAAACTCGGCAAGGGGTCTGACACCTGCTGGCAGACCGGCATCCTCAGCGTGCGGCAACGCCGGACCCCATTTGACAGCGGCACTCGCGTCCAGCGGCGCGTCCAGATCCTCGCCAAGTGCGGCTCCGAGCGCAGTTTCATACCCTTGCTCGACCTGAAGCTGTTCAACGACAGGTGTGAAATCCTTGTCAGCCAGGGTGTTGAGGACCTGGTCAAGCGTCCTTGCTTCCGTTTCAAGGCCTTGCAAGGCCTGCTGCGCCTCTGACAGCGGAGTGCGTGCGGCCTGCTCGGCATCACGTGCTGCACGCGTTGCTGTTTCTGCTTCCTCAACAGCCGTTTCCGCCTCCAGAAGGGTTTCTTCAGCGAGCTCCAATGCCTCGCGGTTTTCGGCAACGCCGTCATGCTCCGCCATTTGAGCGTTGAGCGTTTCAAGCGTCTGGTTGGCATCCTGAACCTGAACCACCAGACGGTCCGCGCGCAGACGCGACTCGGCAACCGCCCTTTCGAGCTGCCTGCGTTCTGCGCTCGCACGTGCCTCGGACGCCGTCACATCGGCGAGTTGCGCTTCCAGCGTTCCGACCGTTTGCTCGGCTGCCGCCACCTTTTCGCGTGCGGCTTCCGTACGTTCCTGCACGGTCTCGTTTTCTTCAAGAAGCTCGGCACGCTCTTCACTCAGGCGCTCCAGAACGTCATCGTTTTCCGAGGCCATTGCCTGTTCGCGCCGAATGTCCTCGGCAAGCTGCACCAGTCGTCGTTCCAGATCCTGCAGACGTTCCTTGACCCGTCTTTCTTCCGCATCCAGTTCATTGCGGGCGATAACGAGACGCTGCAAGGTGGCGGCGGCCTTTGCGGATTCATCGCGCAGTTCAGGCAACTTATGCGCCGCAATCGCCTGAATGCGAGCGCTTTCGGCCTGCAGGGCGGTCGCTTCATTGACCTCCTTCTGCGTCTCGGTGAACTGTTCTTGCGCCGCCGCGAGCGCATCCCGCGATTCCGTCCAGCGAATGTAAAGGATGGAGGCTTCCGCAGCCCGGATTTCGGAGGAGAGGTTCCTGTAGCGCGATGCCTGGCGGGACTGACGGCGAAGATTGTCGAGCTGACCGTCGATCTGCAACAGGACATCTTCCAGCCGTTCAAGGTTCTGTTCAGCGGCGCGCAGGCGAATTTCCGCCTCATGCCGGCGGGAGTGCAGACCGGAAATACCAGCAGCTTCTTCCAGGATCTGCCGCCGGGCCGTCGGTTTGGCTGCAATCAGCTCGCCGATCTGGCCCTGGCGAACCATTGCGGGAGAGCGCGCTCCCGTCGAGGCGTCGGCGAACAAAAGCTGCACGTCCCGAGCGCGGACATCCTTGGCGTTGATCTTGTAGTTGGAGCCCTGCTCCCGTTCGATGCGCCGGCTGACTTCCAGCAGGTCGGCATCGTTGAAAGCTGACGGTGCCGTGCGGTCCTGATTTTCAAGGAAAAGGGCAACTTCGGCGGTGTTGCGGGCCGGACGGTTCAGGCTACCGGAAAAGATCACGTCATCCATTCCGGATGCACGCATATTCTTGTAGGAGTTCTCGCCCATAACCCAACGCAGGGCCTCGACGAGATTGGATTTTCCGCAACCGTTGGGACCGACGACGCCCGTCAGTCCATCACCGATGATGAATTCCATCGGCTCGACGAAAGACTTGAAGCCCACAATGCGCAGTTTTGAGAATCTCATCGGCGCTCACTCCGCTGTTGAGCGAGCGCCGGAAAAGTCGATTTTGCGGCGAGGCATGCGCCTCCAGCCGGCGATAGAGCCGCCGGTTCAGAGTTCCGCGTCGATGAGTGCTCCCATCTGTTCAATCGACATCGCCCCCGGGTGCCTTGCACCGTTGATGAAGAACGTCGGTGTCGAGTTCACGCCGAACTCGTTGGCCGCACGATCCCTCACTGCATTAACTGCGTCGAGCAATCCCTGGTTTGTCAAGCATTCCTCAAAGGACTCCTGTGTAAATCCGATCTGTTTGGAAAAGTCGAGCAAGGAATTGTAGGGATTGTCGGTGAACGCCCATGCACGCTGGTTTTCGAACATGGTATCCACAATTTCAAAGTAGTTTTCCGCAGGTGCACAACGTGCCAGCATGAATGCGGCTGCCGAGACAGGATCGAGCGGAAACTCGCGGAAAACAAAGCGGACCTTGCCGGTATCGACATACTGCTCTTTCAGCGGCTTCCACGTTCTGTTGTGGAAGTTTGCACAATGCCCGCAGGTCATGGATGCATATTCGACGACCGTCACCGGTGCGTTTTCGTCTCCGAGGATCTTGTCGCCAAGCGGACCCGGCACCATGAGCTCGTCAACATCAACGCTCTGTGCAAAAGCCGGAAAACTGAAAGTGAGGCCGGTAGCAGCGGCTGCCAAGGCAGTCGACTTGAGAAAGTGTCTGCGAGTCTGGGTCACGAGAATCGTCCTGTCACTTGTTTTAAGCACAGCACCCGACGGTGCCGGTTCTATGGCATCATTTGCCTCTTGAGGCACGTGGCGTCAACAACGCTTATCAAATGTGGCAGGAGAGAGGAGAACAGAAACCTTTGTTTCACGATGATGTTATTGCTTTGTTATCGCCGATTTGCAGCGTTTCGGCGCAACGGATCAGGCAGCCTTGTCCGAGTTCTTGGCGATCACCTGCGCACCCAGTTTCTTCAGGGCCTCGCGAAGGCGGCCGTTTTCGACACCTTCCAGACTTTTTTCCAGTTTTTCCTCTTCAGACGCGGAAAGCGATCGCAGGGGTTTGGGTTCTTCCACTGGTTTCGCGCGGACAGGCCGCTGCAAAATCTTGATGCGCCCGACCGCCGCCCAGCCATAGAAAGAGTTGATCCTCTCGATCACCTGCATGCCGTCATGAGAAAGCATCAACGCGGTCGCGCCGTCCGTATGGACGACAAGTGTCGCTGACTGGCGCGGGGCTTCCGGATCATCCAATTCGACTTGCCGGGGCCAGATCAGTTTGTCGGGTTGAACGCGGGTGCCGTACCGCTCGCCAACGATATCCGCCCAGGCCGCGACAATGTCGACGGAGGCAAAACCGCGTTTCCGGCAGGCAGGCGTCATGGCCTTGCCGACAAGGTCGGCCAGCAGTTTTGCCTCTTTCGGCTTGTTGTGCGCATTTGCCTTTGACACGTTGTTGGCCTACCTCCTGATACGGTCTGCCGATAGGTGCCGATTAAAACCGGTTCTCACATTGGGATTTGATGTCGCAATAGAATACGACAAAATGACGACGAATACTTTCACATGTTCCATACCTGGATCACATCTTCCCAAGTTGTCCCCAGGCTTTCCAAGATTGCGACAATGAATTCATCGACAAGTACACTCTGGATCTCATGACAACTGCTTCGCTCAGTCACACATTGCTGACATGGTACGACCGGCACGCACGAAAACTTCCCTGGCGCGTCTCACCGGAAGACGGAAAGATGGGGGAAGTCCCTGATCCGTATCGCGTTTGGCTATCAGAGATCATGCTGCAGCAGACGACCGTTGCAGCAGTGAAAGACTATTTTCAAAAGTTCACGGCTTCATGGCCAACGGTTGAACTTCTTGCGGCCGCCGACGAGGAAGACGTCATGAAGGCCTGGGCGGGGCTGGGTTACTACTCACGTGCGCGAAATCTGAAAAAATGCGCCGAATTGGTCGCTCATGAGCACGGCGGAAAGTTTCCCGAGGCCGAAGACGCCCTGCTCAAGCTTCCCGGCATCGGTCCCTACACGGCCGCTGCCATTGCCGCAATCGCGTTTAACCGGCCGGCCGCTGTCGTCGACGGCAATGTGGAACGCGTTCTTACGCGCCTGAAACAGATCGAGACGCCCCTGCCCGATGCCAAACCCGAAATAAGGGACGCAATGGCCGGTCTGACGCCACATGATCGCCCTGGCGATTTTGCGCAGGCGGTGATGGATCTGGGAGCGACCATCTGTACCCCGCGGCGGCCGGCTTGCGGTCTTTGTCCATGGATGAACGACTGCGAGGTTCAAAACTCAAACCTTGCGGAAACCCTGCCCAGAAAAGCGCCGAAGAAGGAAAAACCGACCCGGTATGGTGCAGCCTTTGTCGCGGTTGACCGGAAAACAGGCGCCGTATTGCTTCGCCGAAGGCCTCCAAAAGGATTGCTGGGCGGCATGACGGAAGTTCCCGGAACCGAGTGGTCCGAGACGTTCGATCCGGCGCGGGCAGCGGGCCAAGCCCCGTTTGCCGGCGCATGGAAAAAATGTACTTCGGAAGTGAAACACACGTTCACCCACTTCCACCTGCGGCTGACGGTCTTTCGCACAGACACGGAAGACGCCGTTCTTTCCAAGGTAGGTGGCGCCTGGTGGTCGCCAACCGCGTCGCTCGAAGACGAAGCTCTGCCGACGGTAATGCGAAAGGTGGTCTCGGCGGCACTGCGCTGACGGAACCTTTGCCAGCAAAAGGGCTAGAGGATCTCGCCTACATCTATCCGGTTGCCGTCGGGATCCGCAAAGACGAACGCTCTCAGGCCATAGTCCTTGTCCTGAAGGCGTTTGATTATGCGAAGGCCATGGTCCTGGCACCTTCGATAGGTCTCCGTTGCATCGGAGACCAGCATATGCGCGACATTGAAAGCCGGTGCCTTGTATCCTTTTTGAAGGGTGAGGTGCAGTTCCGCATCGTCTTTTCTCAGTATCATGAAACCGACGGGGTCACCGTTTTCAAACGTCTTTTCGAATCCGAAGACATCCCGATAAAGCTGAAGCGATCTTTCAATGTCGCTTACCGGAAGCATTGCGGCGATACGACCAAGGCGAAGGGAATGGTTTTGTTTGGTAGGCATGACATGCCCCTTTTCAGGATGCGGGCCGCCATCCGGATCGGTCGGTGCCGTATTCCAGCCGCTTGCCTCGCTGTTCAGGTCGGTGCCTGAAGACATACTAGACGCTCCGAAATCTGCGTCAAATGTTGCGCCCGAGTTCATTCACGCAATAGAACTCGATTGCGTTTCCTGACGATTGCCGTTTGAAGGAGACGAGCAAACATCCGGACACATCTTCATGTTCACTCATGCAATTCCTTCTCTTTTTTCTTCCGCCGAATGCACTGAAATCATCCGTTTGAGCCAGGCGGAGACACAGAATTCCGGCGGGCTCGTCGGTGGCGTTCAAGAGAGCGAAATCCGACGGGCAAAAATCAGCTGGCTCGACGACGAAGGACCAGCTGCATGGGTCATGGAGCGGATCATGAGCGCTGTGGCCGAAGCCAATCGGGAAACCTTCGATTTTGAGATCACCGAGTTCCGGGAGAAGCTGCAGGTCGCTGTCTACGATGAAAACGAGGCAGGTCATTATGACTGGCATTCCGACATAGGCGACGGCCAGATCGCGCAGCTTCGCAAGGCGACTATCGTGGTTCAACTTTCGCCGCCACTCACTTATGAAGGTGGCGGCCTGGAGATCAATCTCGGCAGTCGGGTGCTGGAAGCTACCCGGGATCAGGGCAGTGCCACCTTATTTGCCAGTTTCATGCTGCACCGGGTGGTGCCTGTCGTTTCAGGGCGTCGCGTCTCGCTGACATGCTGGTGTCACGGTCCGAGATTCCGCTGAAAGCAGATCCGCCTGTTCTGCGCCGTCCCGGACCCGATCCGGGACCTGTTGCCAAGTCCGGCAGACCGCGGCTCGAGGTCAGGGCGGCTTGTTTCTATCGCGGGTGCGGGCACGCGCGACGTAGATTGGGTGTCTCTGGATCACACGAAAGTGTGCGTAAATCCGCGATCACTTTTTCCTCATCCATTTTTAACGAACGGGCGTAAAGACAGCGACACAGGTGCACAAACAACTTTTTGAATTCGCTCGGGAAAGTGCGTTTCCCGAAGCCCTGTCCCCTTGCCTGTGCGCTACACCGGGAGTGAGTTATGAAACTAATCCAGAAGCTTGTATTCGCCCTTCTTCTTGTTCTGCCGCTGTCCGCGGCCAAGGCCGGCCAGAAAGACATCGTCGACACTGCAGTCAGCGCTGGCTCCTTCAACACGCTGGTAGCCGCCGTTCAGGCAGCAGGTCTCGTCGACACGCTTAAAGGCGACGGCCCGTTCACTGTCTTTGCACCGACCGATGAAGCATTTGCCGCACTGCCGGAAGGCACCGTTGAAAACCTGCTGAAGCCTGAGAACAAAGACCAACTCGTCGCGATCCTCACCTATCACGTGGTGCCGGGCAAGGTGATGTCTTCCGACATCGCAGGCAAAAAGGCTGAAGTCGCGTCCGTAGAGGGCAGCGAAATCACTGTCGACGCCACCGATGGTGTGAAAGTGGACGGTGCGAAGGTCGTTTCAGCTGACATCGAAACCTCCAACGGCGTTATCCACGTCATTGATGCGGTCATTCTGCCGCAATCCTAATCAAAGAACAGACGGGTACATTCAAGCCCCATCATGTTCCGTCTGCCGGCGCGGTCTCGAAAGAGGCCGCGCTATTTTGTTTCGAAAGCACGGCCAGCGCGCGGCTGCGTATGGCGCGGAGTGCGCTTCAACGCGAAACGGCATTTGACGCGCTCCGAATTTTGCTTTTTTCATAAACTAGCACTGGACACATAGCGTAGAATGATTCTAAAAAACAACTCTAGAATTATTCTAAACTATATCCCATAGACTCCGAGGAGAGGTGGCCATGAAGGGTAGTGAAAAAGTCATTGAGCGTTTGAACGAGGCCCTGTTCCTTGAGCTCGGCGCAATCAACCAGTACTGGCTGCATTATCGGCTTCTGGCCGATTGGGGCTTTGCCCGTCTCGCCAAAAAAGAGCGGGAAGAGTCCATTGAAGAAATGCAACACGCCGACAAGCTGACGGACCGGATCATCTTCCTGGAAGGTCATCCGAACATGCAAAAAGTTGCACCGCTGCGCATTGGCCAGAACATCAAGGAAGTTCTGGAATGCGACCTTGCCGGTGAATACGACGCCCGCGCATCCTATAAGACGTCCCGCGACATCTGCCGTGACGAGGGCGACTACGTTTCCATGGCGATTTTTGAAGAACTCCTGGCGGACGAAGAAGGTCACATAGACTTTCTGGAAACCCAACTTGAGCTTCTTGAGAAGATCGGCGAAGAGCGATACGGCCTGCTGAATGCCGCTCCCGCTGACGAAGCCGAATAAGACCGGCTAAAGTCCTCTTAAGTTCTTGAACGCGCGCTGGAAACAGCGCGCGTTTTTTTGATCTGATCAGCTCCTCTTTCCGTAAAGTTAATATTACCTGAGGAGGACGGAATGGTTGGGGAAAGACTGAAACAGCTCGCTGATATGCTTGAGGCTCAAGTTCAGATCCTGATACGCAGCGGTGAGCTTACCGAAGCCGCGGTCGCAACGCGGGAAGTGGCGTCACTGCGGCTTCTTGCAGAGGTTTCGGAGTAGAGCGACGCCCTACTGGAATGCGGTCTCGGCAAAGCTTCTCAGTTTGCGCGAATGCAATCGTTCAGCGGTCATATTGCGCATCTTTTCAAGGGCTCTGATGCCGATTTGCAGATGCTGTGCGACCTGTCTTTTGTAAAAATCTGTCGCCATGCCCGGCAGCTTCAGTTCACCATGCAAAGGCTTGTCCGAAATGCACAGCAGCGTTCCGTACGGAACACGGAACCTGAAACCGTTCGCAGCGATCGTCGCCGATTCCATATCAAGCGCAATGGCACGTGATTGGGAAAAGCGTTTGACCAGTTCGGGCTGGTCCCACAGCTCCCAGTTCCGGTTGTCCAGGGAGACCACCGTTCCCGTGCGCATAAGCCGCTTCAGGTCATAGCCGTCGATACCCGTGATCTCCGCAACGGCATCTTCCAGCGCGACCTGCACCTCGGCCAGCGGCGGGATGGGAACCCATGTGGGCAGATCCTGGTTGAGGACGTTGTCGTCACGCACATAACCATGCGCCAGCACATAGTCACCGAGTGTCTGGCTGTTGCGCAGGCCCGCACAATGGCCAAGCATCAACCAGACATGGGGTCGGAGCACGGCCACGTGGTCGGTAATCGTCTTGGCGTTCGACGGACCGACACCGATGTTCACCATCGTAATCCCGCCACCGTCTGCCCGTTTCAGATGATATGCCGGCATTTGCGGAAGCTTTGCCGGCTCTGCACCGCATGACGGCTCGCTCTCGCCGGCTTCCGTTGTGAGGTTTCCTGGTGCCACAAACGCTTCATAGCCGCTGTCGGGATCGTTCAGAAGCTCGTGCGACATGCGGCAGAATTCATCGATATAGAATTGATAGTTCGTGAAGAGTACGTAGTTCTGAAAATGCTCTGCCGCCGTTGCCGTATAATGCTGAAGGCGGTGCAGTGAATAATCGACCCTCGGTGCCGTGAAAGACGCGAGCGGCATGATGCCGTCTGCGGGATCATAAGTACCGTTGGCAATGGAATCGTCCATCACCGTCAGGTCCGGCAGGTCAAAAATGTCGGCAAGCGGGCGGTCCAGATTGGCCGCTGCGGCGCCACCTTCGACATGCGTGCCATCGTAAAACGCAAAGTGAAGCGGGATCGGCATCTCGCTGTCGCCGATAAGGATCGGAACATCATGGTTTTTCATCAGCAGCGATAGCTGGGATTCCAGGTAGTGACGGAAGAGATCGGGCCGAGTGATGGTCGACGCATGCGTGCCGGGGCCGGAGACGAAGCCGTAGGACAGGCGGCTGTCCAGGCGAACGTGACTGTCTGTCACGATCCGCACCTGAGGATAAAAAGCCCTCACCCGTTCGTTTATCTCGTGTCCCTCCAGGAGGTCATTGAAGTGGGAACGCAAAAAAGCCGTGTTCGCCTCGAAGATATCAATCAGCCGGTCGACCGCCTTTTGAGCGCTCGTAAACACTTCAAGCGGATGGGAAGGTGCCAGACGGACCCGCCGGGTTCCGGTCGGAATATCGCTGTTGATCAAATTGGACATAAACATCTCCTTATTGTTGTTATGGGAAGCACAGTCCCGCCAAGCCACGCCATGGTCAATACACCTAGCGGCAGTTTTTGAATTTTTTTTCGCGATGAGAAAATTTCTGCAGCATTCACAAGCTCAAATTGCAAAACAGGGAAACTGCCAACTTTTGCAACATGCCGCTGTTTCTGGGGCAATAGGTCCATCTCAAGCGCTGGCATCAACCGGCGCTGCTGTTCCGCTGCGAACGAACGGTCTTTTCGCAAGCACGCATTGCCGATACTATCGTCCCGAATTCTGATCAGGAGCTTCCCATGAAACGTATCCTATTGAGCCTTGCGGTGGCTGTTTCCTTTGCGTTTGGAACCGGATTTGCGGCGTTTGCGGCCGATCTGCCTGACCTTGGCGGCAAGGAGGTGGTGATTGCTTCAGAAAACACCTATCCACCGCTGCAGTTCGTCGACCCCAAAACGGGTCAGCCGGCCGGATGGGAATATGAGGCGATCGCAGAGATCGCAAAACGGCTGAACATGGAAGTGACGTACGAGAATGTCAGCTGGGATGCGATGATCCCTGCGATTTCCGCAGGCGAATATGACGTCGCCATGAACGGCATCACCATTCGTGAGGACCGGGCTGAGAAGGTTGCTTTCTCTGACCCCTATATGCGTTCGGAAATGTTCATGCTCGTCCGGGCCGAGGAGGATCGTTTCACAGACCCCAAGGAGTTCGCCGCCAACACCGACTTCCTGGCGGGCGCTCAACCCGGCACCACGCCGTTCTACGTGACTGTCTATGAAGTTCTGGACGGGGATGAAAACAACCAGCGCATCAAACTCTTCGAAACGTTCGGAGCCGCGGTTCAGGCCCTCAAGATCGGCGATGTCGATCTGGTTCTGACGGACAGCACCGGTGGACAAGGCTACGTCAATGCCAACCCTGACACGTTCAAACTGATCGGAGATCCGATGGGGACGGAAGACTTCGGGTTCATTTTTCCAAAAGGTTCAGAGCTGATAGAGCCGTTTAATGCAGCGATCGCCAGCATGCGCGAAGATGGCACATTGGACGCGCTCAACACAAAGTGGTTCTTCGAGTACAAGGCGGATCAATAAAAGGCCCGAAAGCTCCTACCGAGTGGCGACAAAAGATCATACAGCCGGTATCGGGTAAAGCCCTTTGCCGGCTTTCTTATGACCACGCGCGTCTTCGTCGTTTCGAGGCGTTTCCTTCCGATCAGCCCAAGAGGGCATCATGACCAGCAAAAAGACTGCGGCAACAGTCCCGCAAAAGGAATTTCCCTACTGGCTTGTGGCCGCCTGCGCCATCGCAGTTTTTCTTCTCTTCCAGATCGGCACCGATGAGATCTATACCCAGGTCATGTCGACCGTGTCGCGCGGGATCGGCTTGACGATTTTCGTGACTCTGGTGGCGTTTTTCCTGGCATCCGTTATCGGGCTCCTGCTAGCGCTCGCGCTGCTGTCCGGCTCGGTCGTTTTGCGCCAGAGCGCTCGGTTCTACGTCGAAGTGGTTCGCGGACTGCCGATTATCGTGCTGCTGCTTTACATTGCGTTTGTCGGTACGCCATTGCTCGTCGCTGCGATCAACGCAGTTTTGGAACCGCTGGGTGCAGGCACGATGCGCACACGCGACTTTCCGCTTTTGTGGCGGGCGATCGTTGCCTTGATGATCGGCTATTCGGCCTTTATCGCGGAAGTGTTCAGGGCCGGAATCCAGGCCGTAGACAAAGGTCAGATCGAAGCCGCAGAAGCGCTTGGAATGAACCGCTGGCTGCGCTTCCGGCTGATCATTTTTCCGCAGGCCCTCAAGACGATCCTGCCGCCGCTCGGCAACGATTTTGTCGCCATGATCAAGGACAGCTCACTGGTATCCGTGCTCGGCGTCGCCGACATCACGCAGCTTGGCAAGGTCTATGCCGCAGGTTCGTTCCGGTATTTCGAAACATACAACGTCGTGGCACTTATCTATCTGATGATGACAATAACCCTGTCCCTCGCGCTGCGCCGGTTCGAAAGGTCGAAGGATGTTGGCGGACGGTAACGCTCAGGCAGGTGCCGCTTGCCGAACTGTTGCCCTGCTTGCTGTTGTCTTGCCATTCCTGCGAAGGCAGGAATTCAGTGAACACAGGAGCGGGCAATCCAACTCTAATGGGGTGCTTACTGAACCCCTGGCATCCGCTGTATTGCGGCCACGATGACACTAAACGGAGATGAGGACATGCGTTCCTTTGAAGAGATTGAGGCTCTTGCGGCAGGCAAGAAAGGCGGGCCGGACCGGCTTGCAGCTCTGCTCGGCGAGCACAATATGCCCAAGTCCGTCGAAGATCTGGAAAAGATAGGCGACGACCGCTGGCTGTCGATGTTCACCAAGTGCGTTTTCCAGGCCGGTTTCAGCTGGAAGGTGATTGAACAGAAGTGGTCCGGGTTCGAAGAAGCCTTCGAAAACTTTGATGTCGCCCGCCTCGCCTTCCTGCCCGACGAGGCCTTTGAGGCGCTGCTAAGGGATACCCGGATCGTGCGAAACGGTGCAAAGATCAAAGCTGTTCAGGACAATGCGGTGTTCCTGAAAGACCTTGCCCGCGAACACGGCAGTGCGTCGAAGTTTTTTGCTCACTATCCGGCCAGCGACCAGATTGGTCTGATGGAGTTGATGAAAAAACGGGGCAGCCGTCTCGGCGGCACAACGGGACAGATTTCCCTTCGCTTCATGGGAAAGGAAAGTTTCATCCTGACAGGTGATGTGGTTAACGCCCTGATCCGCGAAAATGTCATTGAGAATGATCGCATGTCGAAAAAAAATCTGTCGGCAGCACAAGTTGCCTTTAACGAATGGAAGACAACTTCCGGTCGTACCCTGAACGAAATCAGCAGAATTCTGGCGTTTTCGGTCGGGACAAGTCATTAACTTCTCATTTAACTTTTACGATTGTAAACAAAGCCTTGATTCAAAGGGAATTTTTCTTTTGCGGACTTAACCGCTGATTTACCAAACCCGGTAACCATGACACTCGAAATTGCGTGAGGTATTGCGTCGCAATGAGTGTACTGAGTACCGGGGTGTCCTCCGCGGCACCCCATCCGACCCAAAATCAGGAAGCATCCGCTTCCTGGCTGAATACGATCCTGAAGGGCGACTGTGTAGCCGCTCTTGAGAATTTGCCGCCACGGTCTGTCGACCTGGTCTTCGCCGATCCGCCCTACAATCTTCAGCTGGGCGGCGACCTGCACAGACCAGACCAGTCGAAAGTCGACGCCTGCGACGATCACTGGGACCAGTTCGAGAGCTTTGAAGCCTATGACGGTTTCACCAGGGCGTGGCTTATGGCCGTGCGCCGGGTGATGAAGCCGGACGGGTCGCTCTACGTCATCGGCTCCTACCACAACATCTTCCGCGTGGGCGCGATCCTGCAGGATCTCGGCTTCTGGATCATGAACGACATCGTCTGGCTGAAATCCAACCCGATGCCGAATTTCCGTGGCAAGCGTTTCACAAACGCCCATGAGACTATGATCTGGGCCACCAAGTCGAAAGATGCTAAGCCGACCTTTAATTACGATGCGCTGAAGACGTTCAATGACGATCTGCAAATGCGATCCGACTGGCATCTTCCGCTGTGTACCGGATCGGAGCGGTTGAAGGACAAGAACGGGCAAAAGGTTCACCCGACCCAAAAGCCGGAGTCGCTGCTCTACCGTGTTCTGACGGCATCTTCCAAGCCCGGCGATGTGGTTCTGGATCCCTTCTTCGGAACAGGAACAACCGGGGCGGTTGCCAAGAAACTCGGCCGCGCCTTCGTTGGTGTCGAGCGCGAGCAGGACTACATTGATGCCGCACTTTCCCGCATCGATGCGATCGAGACGGGTGACAGCGAAGCCCTGGAAATGCAGCAGGGCAAACGCGCCCAGAAGCGCATTCCATTCGGCACATTGCTGGAAAGCGGATTACTCACTCCAGGTGTGGAACTCACCTGTTCCAAAGGCAAGCATGTTGCCACCGTGCGCGCCGACGGCTCCCTTAAATCCGGCGATCATACCGGGTCGATCCACAAGGTCGGCGCGCTCGTGCAAGGTCAGGAAGCGTGCAACGGCTGGACCTTCTGGCACACGAAGGACGGTTCCGCGAAGTCACCGATCGACGAGTTGCGAAAGGTGGTCAGATCCCGCCTGCAGGCATAAGCAGGCTGTCAAGCAGAAGCCAATTTCGCGATCCCCGCGAAGAGACTTTTCACCCGCCTTTCTTAGTAGAGGCGGGTTTTCTTTTGCACCAATCAGGTCATTCATTGGGTCAAATTTTCTCTGCAACCTGACTACAACTAAAAATTTAAATAACTTAAAGGTGTCTATTTCAAATTGTTTGCCCTACTATTCCGAATGACTTTAGGTAAATTTTAGGTCTATTCCCATGACGCGAACATTTCTCACGTTTTCAGCTTCAATCTCAAATGACAAAACACAGGCTGTCGAAGACAAACTCGATGGTTTCGGCAATCCCGTCAGTCAGGATATTCGAGAGGCCCTCGACGGCAGCAGCGTTCATTTCATGTCGGTCAACGTTCTGCCGGCAGATGCTGACAGCGGCCACGGTGCCTTTCTGGTCGTGGAGACCAGTCAGGACGGCAGCAAAGACGAAGCGATCAAAGATCTTGCGAAGCGACTGAACGCGCCCTTGCGCGATATCCTTGCGCTTGCCGGCCACACTGTTGCCGAAAACGATCTTGCGAAGTTTATCGAAGATCATTCCCACGACACGGGTTGGGGCCTATTGAGCACGCCTGGCCTGAACCACTCAGGCACGCCGGGCCTCACGGAAAAACGTATCGAACGGGAGAAAAAGTTCGGCGAGAAAGTCCGGGAAATCGTAACTAGTGGTGAGGTGACGGGCTCTCCACTGGAAATCCTGAACGAAGTGAAGAGCCGTATGCAGGGCCTTTCAGATTTTCAGGATCTGATGTCGCCGGAAGACGTGGCTTTTGCCGATTCAAGAAGAGGGGCTTCCGTTCCCGTCGCAAAGCTTGTCATGGACGGGTTGAAAACCTTCGCATGGCCTTATCTCATCTTGCTGGGCATTTGTCTTTTGTGGGTTATCATCGCGTCCTTCTCTGCGATGGGCTTCTGGTTTGCCGTCGGAATGGCCGTACTGACGCTGATCGCAGGCGTTTTGGTGATGATTGTCATCGCAGGCGTTCTCTACAGCATGCTGCGCACCAAGGAACGCACTGATCCGGCAGAGGACTTCTCACCCGATTTCGAGGTTCTGAGTGCCGTTATGGCGCGTGAAAACGACGGCAGCGTCAATCATCTTTACGGCATCTCGAAAATGAAACCCGGCAAGCTGCGCCGCATCACGCTGCGTTTCGCGTTCTGGTTCATCGCCCAGATGGCAACGCATGTCTTTAGGCCGGGTTTTCTCGGCAAGATCGGCACAATCCATTTTGCCCGCTGGATCCTGTTGCCCGGAACCGACAAACTGCTTTTCTTTTCGAACTTCGGCGGCAGCTGGGAAAGTTACCTTGAGGATTTCATCACCAAGGCCTCTTCCGGCCTGACCGGTGTTTGGAGCAACACGGAACATTATCCGCGCACGGAAAATCTTTTTTTCAAAGGCGCGACCGACGGTGACCGGTTCAAGCGGTGGGCGCGCCGTCAGCAGAGGCCGACGCTCTTCTGGTATTCAGCCTATCCCAACTCGACAACGGATCTGGTCCGGCGCAACGCGTTGATCCGCTACGGCCTGTTGAAGGGTTCGACCGAAAGTCAGGCGCGCGAATGGCTCTCACTGCTCGGCTCGCGCCGTATGCCGGCAAATGCGCTTGAGACTGACGAAATCCAGTCAATCCTCTTTGGCGGCATGGGCGCGCTCAATCAGGCTGCGTGCCTGCTGATCCAGTTGCCGGACGATCAAGCTGCAGCGAAACAATGGCTGAGAGCGGTCCAACCTCATGTTTCCTTCGGTGATCGCCCGCCACATGAAAAGGCTGCTTTGCTGGCAATGACGGCCACCGGCCTTTCCAAACTGGGCTTGAAGGATAGTCAGCTTGCGTCCTTCCCTGCCGTCTTCAGACAAGGCATGGATGAGCCGGTTCGGGCAGAATTCGTGCTCAAGGACACGGGCGACGACAAGCCTGATCTATGGTGGTGGGGCCATGACGGCACGCACATCGATGTCGCCGTCATTGTCTACGCGGAAGAAGCCGGCCTTGCCGACGCGGCCAAAGTTCAGGAAGACCTGATTGCCGCTCACAACTGCAAGCTCATCCACAAGATCACATCCAAACCCGGCCCCGGCAAAAGCGGAGGATTGGAAAAAGAAGCATTCGGTTTTGCGGACGGCATCTCCCAGCCCATTATCAAAGGATCAAGACGGTCGATCGATCCGGACAACGCCATTCATGTGGTCGAACCTGGCGAGTTCATTCTTGGTTATCCCGACAACCGCAATTACATGCCGACCAGCCCGATCCTTCCGGCATCGGATGATCCGAAGAACATTCTGCTGAGCTACAAGCCCGAAGCCGAGCAGGACGACTGGCCTGACTTTGCCGCCAGCGAAGCGCGATCTCCGCGCAATTTCGGACGCAACGGGTCCTATCTCGTCATCCGGCAACTCGAACAGGATGTGCCCGCGTTTCATGCCTTCTCGGAGGCCGCTGCGAAGGAAATCAAGGGCCGGCAAGGCACACCACCCGGCGCAAACGAAAAAGATCTCCAGGAATGGGTCGAGGCCAAGATGGTTGGCCGCTGGAAAGACGGCACATCCCTGGTCCGCCATCCGTTCAAGCCGGGAGGTGGCACTCCGGACAATGACTTCCTGTTCGGTGAGGATGATCCCTCAGGGTTCCGCTGCCCGTTCGGTGCCCATATCCGCCGGGCCAATCCGCGTGAAAGCCTGCATCCTCAGGATGGCGAAGAGGAACTCTCGATCACGAACAGGCATCGCATCCTGCGGATGGGCCGTCAGTACGACCAGGCCGGCGCTGGAAATGACGCGGCTGACAACCCCGGCCTTCTGTTCATGTGCCTCAATGGAAACCTGGAACGGCAATTCGAATTCGTGCAGCAAACCTGGTGCATGGACCGCCTTTTCCACGGTTTGGACGGAGAGGTCGACTCGGTGCTCGGCCGCGGACGCAAGGGCGGCCGCCTGACGATCCCAACGCCGGAAGGCCCACTCATTGTCAGTGGTATGAAGGACTTCGTGAAAGTCCGCGGCGGATCCTATTTCTTCATGCCCGGGGCAAGTGCCATCAGGTACCTCGCCGACTAGAAGCGCAGGTGTTTGCCGCAGGCGCTGCCAAACAAGAACATCCGGTTCAGGCCAGGCGTTCCAGCAAATCCGCCAGCGCAAGAGGTTCGCTTACCATCGCGTCATGGCCGGTCGCGATCTCCTCGACCGGCCAGCTAAGTTTTCGTGCTCTCTCCAGAGAAACACCTGCTGGCCGGTAAGGCGGATCGGTGCAGCTGATATAGACAGCCTGTAAACTGTTGCCGATCGGGTTTTTCAAGCTAAGTGCCGTGGTGAAAGTCCGGAACGGATGCGGTGTCAACCGGGCTTCGACAAAGGCAATGTCTTCCGGCCGTGACACTCCAAAACTATAGGCTGGCGCTGGTGGCAGCGAAAGACCACCACTGGATTTGCGGGCCAGTTCGGCGCGGTCCTTCGCCATATCCTCCGGCAGCAGATCAAACCAGGTCTCGCCGGTCCCCAGCATGATCGCATCGAGATAGACCAGCTTTGCGATACGATCCGGGACGACGTCCGCGGCCCCGGTGATGGGGATGCCGCCGAAACTGTGGCCGACAAGGATGACATGGCCAGCGCTTTCGAATTTCAGATGTTGGACGATGTCGTCGACGAATGTCTGGATCGTGATATCGGGCGAGAGGAGATGGCATCTCTCACCAAGACCGGTCTGGGTCGGCGTGGTGACGCGATGTCCACGCGCCCGCAAAATGTCAGCAACACGCGACCAGCACCATCCGCCGTGCCAGACGCCGTGAACAAGAACGAAGGTCTTTGAGTTCATGAATGCGCTTTCAGGGTAATCTTGAAACCTATTCGGCAGCCACTGAGGCAGGATCGTAGCCGCGTAGCTGTTTCAATTTATGCCCCACTTCGACAATGGCTTCGAGAGCCGGGATCAACTCTTCACCAAGATCTGTCAATTCGTATTCGACGGATGGCGGTGACGTCGGGCGCACGTGACGCAGAAGAACGCCGCGCTCTTCCAGCTCGGAAAGCCGTGCGGACAGCACCTTTGACGAAACAGGTGGAATGTCCTCTTTCAGTTCGCTGAAACGGCGCGGTCCGGCCCTCAGGCTCCAGATGACGTTAGGCGCCCAGGCACCTGCGATCACCTGCATACATTCCGTCAGATGACAAGGTTCCGGTGGTTTCGGACTGTGGTTTTTGCGCATTTTCAGGGACATTTGGCATGTAACTCCGCTGAAATCAGGTTTCTTGGCGGTAACTCGAAAAACATAGTTACCACTGGTTACCTACTTGTCAACGGTAACTTTGATCAGCACTTTCCGACCATCGAAACGAACGATGGAGCTACCTGATGAAACTCTTTTACAAACCCGGCGCCTGTTCGATGGCAGCGCATATTCTCCTGAACGAGACGAATGTTTCCTATCAGCTGGAGAAAGTGGACACCGCCAAGGGCACGACCGAGACCGGTGAGGCCTATGCCAACACAAATCCACGCGGATACGTACCCGCACTCAAGTTGGACACGGGACAGGTTCTGACGGAAAATGTCGCAATCCTTCACTGGATGAGTGAGCAGTTGCCAGGCCTGCAAGCCGGACACACCGACCAGCCGCTGCAGCGTTTCCGGCAGCTTGAACTCCTGAGTTTCCTCTCCTCGGAACTCCACAAAGCCTTCAGCCCCTATTTTTCCGGCAAGACCTTCAGCGAAGAAGAGCAGGCAACAAACAGCGCCAAACTCCAGGCTAAGCTTGGTCAGTTCAACGCGCTCCTCGCCGGCGGAAAGACCTATCTGCTCGGGGATGCCTTCTCGGTGGTTGATGCCTACGCCTTCGTCATCTTGAACTGGACAAACTTCATCGGTGTCTCCCTTACCGACTTGCCGGAAACGCAAGCCTATGTTTCGCACCTAGCTGCACGGCCCTCCACCCGCAAAACCCTGCAGGAAGAAGGACTGGCGGCATGACCGGACCGATCGAAGAGCTGCAGAGCGTCATTCGCGATTATTTTGATGCGCTTTATCATTGCGATACGGAATTGCTGCAGAAAGTGTTTCACCCGAAGGCAGTCTATGCGACCGCCGACGAAACACCCCTCCTGCACCGCACGATGGACGAGTATGTCCCCGTGGTCGCCGCCCGGGTTTCACCGGCCTCGCGCGGCGAGATCCGGGATGATGTCATCGACGAGATCCAGCTGGCGGGCGACAACACGGCCTTTGCCCGTGTTCGCTGCACATTGGCGGGCAAGGCCTATGTCGATTTCCTGACTTTCGTGCGCGACGAAGGGCACTGGCGGATCATGGCGAAGATATTTCAGATGAATGCCGAAAACAAAGGGGGCGCTTGATCATGCCTTACATCAATATTCAGGTGACCCGGGAAGGTGTCACGTCAGAGCAGAAAGCCAAACTCATCAAGTGTACGACAGATTTGCTCGCTGACGTTCTCGGCAAAAACCCGTCAACGACGTTCGTCGTGATCGACGAGGTCGACATGGAGAACTGGGGCATCGGCGGGCTGCCGGTGGAAGCGTTCCGGACAAAAGCTGCCTCGGAGGGCCGCTAGCAACAGATCGTCGAAAGCCGGGTCCCACCCCGGCTTCCCGGTCCATTCGTCAGGGATTTGTGAACCATTAGGCCAATCAATGGTTGCAGTGCCTTGGTCTAAATGCACACTCCGCGCTTAGACAACATCCCAAATTATCGACTGCCTCCCGATGCCACGCGTCCTTTATCAGACCATTCTGGGTGAAAGATTCAACTAGGTCCCAACCCAAATACGCGAAATGCACACTTTCGCCAGGCGCGCCATCGGAACGGCGACAGTCTGGTGGGGTGCATCGCCAGCAGCACGATTGATTTGTCGTCTCGCCTCCCTTCCGGAAGCGCAAAACAATGTGCCGATTGAAACGTCATTTGCGGAAATCGACAGCGGTGAACGCTGGGTACGCAAGTTTAATGGTCAACCGTTTATGACCGACATGATCGCAGGCAAAGATGAAGCGCATCCCTGCATGCTCGAACGGCTTGGCCCATTCCTCTTCAAGATGCGTGTTACAGCAAGTTCCGCTGGCATCGACCTCACGCCGGAACACGTTTATCTGGGCCCCCTGAAGATTCCGAAAACAGTCGCACCAAGGACAATAGGCCGAGAACGCGTCGAGGATGACCTCTACAGATTGTCGGTTGAAGTCAGCTTTCCGCTTATCGGCAAGGTGTTCGGCTATGAGGGAACAATCGAACCTTGCGAATTGGTCGCAGATCACGAAGCTGTCTAGTTGCATTCATTCGTTCAAAGCCGATCAATGCCGGGATTTCAGTTCAAATCTTGCGAGCATTTATCGTCATCCCGGACGCAGCGCAGCGGAGATCCGGGACCGGAGAGCCGGAATGCGACGATAGGGTAACAGGGACACCGGCAGATTTGTGTCTTCCCGGTCCCGGCTCGCGCTGCGCTTGGCCGGGATGACGAGGAATGGTTGGCAACCTCATCCTGAGGAAGCGCGCAAGCGCTGTCTCGAAGGATGGGCCGCGGCCTCTGAATCTGCCGCCCATCCTTCGAGACGGACCTTCCGGTCCTCCTCAGGATGAGGGTTTTGTTGCTGGCAGTCTTTAGACTTGGAAGAGCGTGCGCAGGCGCTATTCGAGTGGTATTCACCCTCCCATCGTCATCCCGGACGCAGCGAGGCGGAGATCCGGGACCGGGGAGCCGGATCTTGTCTGTCAGGCAGCAGCAAAGCCAGCAAGGCCATGACTTTCCTGTCCCAGCTCACTCGAACCCGACCAGCGCTTTCCGACGCTTGCCGACAGATACTGCGAGCCTGTCGTTCGCCTTCAGGTCGCCGGTTGCGATGCGGCGTTTCGGGTCGTCGACGATCCGGCTGTTGAGGCGCACGCCACCCGCTTCCACCAGACGCCGGGCCTCGCCGTTCGAGGCAGCAAAGCCGATGGCAACCACGAGTTCCAAAAGACCAAGGCCTTCGGCAAGACGCGCCAGAGGCAGCAGGTGCGTGGGCTCCAGTATTTCGCCTTCACCGGCGAACAGGGCGTCCCCCTGCTGCAGGGCCGCGCGGGCTTCCTCCGGTCCGTGAACAATGGTCGTGACCTGGGTAGCCAGGATTTTCTTCGCCTCGTTCAGCTCGGCTCCCTCAAGTTCACTGAGACGCTCCACTTCGCTGATCGGCAGCTCCGTGAAGAGACGCAGGAACTTGCCGACATCGGCGTCTGCCGTGTTGCGCCAGAACTGCCAGAAACCAAAGGGGGACAGATGCTCCGGGTGAAGCCAGACGGCACCGGCAGCGGTCTTGCCCATCTTGGCGCCACCTGCCGTAGTCAGAAGCGGGACCGTCAGACCGTGAAGTTTTCGCCCGTCGCGCCGTCCCAGTTCGACACCGTTGACGATGTTGCCCCACTGATCGGACCCGCCGACCTGCAACACGCAGTCGTGGCGTTTGGCGAGTTCCAGGAAATCGACCGCCTGGAGCATCATGTAGCAGAACTCCAGCACGGTCAGCGGCATCTGGGCCTCCAGGCGCGATTTGACGCTGTCGAAGGTCATCATGCGGTTGACGGTGAACTGGGAACCATAGTCGCGGAGAAATTCCAGGAAGCGGAATTCGTTCAGCCATTCCGCGTTATCGACCAGCAGCGCACCGTCAGGCCCCTCCATGTCGACCAGCCTCTCGACCGACCGGCGAATGGTCGCGATGTTGGCGGCAATCTGGCGTTCTTCCAGCAGAGGGCGCGCGTCGTTCCTGAAACTCGGATCACCGATCTGGCTCGTGCCGCCACCCAGAACGATGACCGGACGATGGCCCAGTTTCTGGAGCCAGCGCATCGTCATCAGCGGCATCAGGTGCCCGACATGAAGGCTCGCGGCCGTCGCATCGAACCCGGCATAGGCGGTGACAGGTCCGTCGGAGAGCCGTTTGTCGAGGGCTTCCACATCGGTGCACTGGTGCACGAGGCCACGTTCCAGAAGCACGGCGAGCGCTTCCGACTTGAGCTTGGTCGCCGGCTTTCCGGCTTCAATCATGTGCTTGGTCATTTCGGCTTCCTGGTTTCCCCGCCAGGAGCCTCCTTGAAACCAAAAAGCCGCCTGACGCGGCGGCTGTTTTCGGTTTCTATGGTGTGAGCAAGATCCTACGCAGCCGCCGGCATGTCGGTGACGTAATAAAAATACACGAAGGTTGCGGTCGTCTTGGTCATGAAAGCTTACATGCGATAAGGCGCTACCAGAGTCAAGGCGAGAATTCAGATCACCCTTTCACGGCCGACAGGCGTTTTGATTCTTTCACGAAAGACCCAGCTCACTTTCGCCGCGCGAAAGGATAATCGGCACGATCAGATCTTCTTCGTCCGAGAGATGTTGCTTGAGACCCATGAGAAGCGCTTCGCTGACGGCGGCATAATTGTCCGTGGCGCGGCGAAGCGCATCCTTATCGTCGCCTTGCAAAGAGACGATCAGTTCATTGGCACTGACCACCACCGTTTCGATGTGCTGATGGATCATTTCATGGTCTGCCTCCAGCAATTCAAAACCGGGAATCAGACGCTTTTCTGCGTCCATGAGAACCGGGAAATAATGATGGTCCTCAATCATATGGTGATTGTGCAACTCGGTCAGGAAAAGCTGAAGCTGCGGTGCGAACATGCCGCCGAACCGGTCAGGTGGAACCTGGCCTTCGCGAAATTGCTGAAGCATGGCGATCAGGGTGTTTCCCATGTTGCGGAAACCGTCGTGGCGGTTCAGCCAGAACTCGGTCAGCGGCCCAAGATTATCGTGTTCAAGCCACTCTTTTCGCGGAAACTCCTGAAGCAAAAACAGCCACTCCTGCGGCAACTCACGACGGCGCGCCAGGTCGAGCGGTTCAGTCATTTGTGCGTACTGCCTTCGCTGCTGTGCCAAACGATGGGTCAGGTCCGTCGGTTGACGCCGGTTCACTCTCAAGGGAGGTATCATGTTTCACCAATCAATCCTGTACCGGGAACTTATTGTTTCAGGACAACCGCTCCCGGAAAACCAAAAGTACAAATCCAAATCAAGGCAACAGCTTACCAAGCATGTGCCACAATATTCGTGTTTCTTCATCGTCAAGGTGGACTGAAAACTCCGCCTCGACAGCCTTCTTGTATGCAGGCCACATCTCTTTTAACAGGTCTTCTCCATTAGAAAGTAGGTGTATCATCACACCTCGGCCGTCTTCTGCCGCTTTTCGCTTTTCGACATAGCCCGCCGCTGCAATTCTCTCGATCATCCTCGAAACATTGTATTGTGCCAGAAGTGTCCGCTTCTCGATTTCGACAGGCCTGAGGGCCATGCCCTCCGACCGCTTCAATTCAAGCAACATGTCGTACCATCCGAGAGGCGGAAAGCCGTCGGCCTTCAGCCGCGCTTCGACGCGGGACAAGACAACACCGCTTGCGCGCTGCAACCGCGCCCATGCATCCATTTTGTCCGGTTCGGATCGATCTCGCATTTTTCCATTCATGCTCATGGCATAAAACTTTCATGCAGCTGCATCAATCTTGTATTTTCATGCAGATGCATTTACTTTAATGCAAATGCATGAAAAAGGAAAAACTCATGAACACAGACTTCACCCTGATCAGCCATACGCTTTGCCCCTATGTTCAACGGGCGGCCATTGTTCTTACGGAAAAAGAGGTTCCGTTCGAGCGCATATATATCGACCTTGGCAACAAGCCGGACTGGTTCCGTGCCGTCTCGCCACTCGGCAAGGTTCCGCTTCTGAAGACCGAAAAAGGTATCTATCTGTTTGAATCGGCTGCGATCGTGGAATTCATCGACGAGGTCTGCGGAAAAAGGCTGCATCCGGAAGATCCGGTCGAAAGAGCCGGTCATCGCGCTTATGTGGAATTCGCGTCCCAGATCCTGAACGGGATCGGCGCTCTCTATAATGCCGCCGAGGTCTCTGAATTCGAAACCGCACGGCAGGCGCTGCGATCGAAATTTGAGCACCTCGACGGACGGATTGACAAAGAAGGCCCCTTCTTCGCAGGCAGCAGTTTTTCGCTCGTCGATGCCGCCTTCGGCCCTGTGTTCCGCTATTTCGATGTCTTCGAAACCATCACCGATCTGGATATCTTCAATGACCTTGAGCAGGTCAAACGCTGGCGGCATGCCTTGGCGAAACGTCCGTCCGTCGAGAATGCGGTGGCCAAGGACTATGGTGCACTCCTGCGTGCTTTCTTGCTGAAGCGGGGCAGCTGGATAACAGGCTTGATGCAGGAAGCAGAACAAGCGATGCAGGCGCAGCCTGCCTGACACTTCAGGCGACCTGGCCGGGCCCAAACGCACCGGCCAGTCAACCCAGCAAGCTCCAGCTACTGCACGGACAGCGGGCGGGTGAAGAGCACGGCCTTGTTGTCACCGTTGAAATAGCGGATCTCGTAGTCCCCGGCTTCCTTCGGTGCTTTCAAACTGACGGTCTGTGCGTCGATGTCCCCTGACCAGACGCGCCGTTCAAAAACGGCTCTGCCATTGCCGCCACGTGCCCTGGGATCCCAGATCTGTACCGAGTCATACCGCGCGCCCGGCCCTTGCCATGAAACGGAGAATGTCGTTTCCGCTTCAACGCTCTCCGGCCCATCTACCCCAAGCTCGACCGGCACGACGGAAATCGGACGTGTCAGCATCACGGTTTTGTTGTCGCCATTGTAGTAGCGCAGTTCGTAGTCACCCGGTTTTGCCGCACTCGGCAGAGTGACCTTGGAGTTGTCGAAGTCGTCATTGCGCAGACGTTTTTGATGAACAACTCGCCCTTCACCGGCACGCGCACGCGGATCGAAAAACTGAACGCTGTCATAACGCGCTCCGGGGCCAGTCCACGTCACCGTGATGTGGCGTCCCTGTCCGATCTGGTCAGGCGCTTCGAGGGCGACAACAGCGGCAGTGACTTCTATTGGAACGGAGGCCAATACGGTCTTGTTGTCACCGTTGTAGTAGTGCAGCTCATAGGGACCTGCCTTGACCGGTCCCGGCAAGGTTACGCGCTGATTGTCGAAATCGTCATTGCGCAGACGCTTTTCGTGGATTTTCTTGCCGCTTGCCGGGTCGACCAGCCGGACGCTGTCATAGCGCGCTCCCGGCCCGATCCAGTCGACCAGGATCGGCTTGCCGGCTTCGGCTGCCTCATCCGTTTCGAGCGTCACCGGTGCTTCGATAATGTCCAGCGGACGCGTCGCCAGTACAATCTTGTCTTCCCCGGCATAGTAACGAAGCTGATAGGTGCCGGGCTTTGCCGGTGTCGGCATGGTCACCTTGTTGTTGTCGAAGTCATCATTGCGCAAGCGTTTGTTATGCAGGACCTTGCCTTCACCACCGCGCGCCGTGGCATCATAAAGTTCTACCGCATCATAGCGGCCACCGGGTCCAACCCACTCCACCGTCACAGGCTTTGCCATTGCAATCTCGTTGGGAGCGAACAGCGCCACTTCGGCCGGCGTAACCTCAATTGCGCGCGTCGCCAGTATCTGGCGGCCGGAACCGTCCCAGTAGCGCAACTCATACTCTCCCGGCTCGTTCACAACCGTCATCGTAACGGTGTTGTTGTCGAAATCACCGTTGACCACCGCCTTGGACCGCAACCGCTTGCCCTCGCCGCCCCTGGCCTTCGGATCATGCAATTCAATCTGATCGTATCGGCCACCGGGTCCCTGCCAGGCAACATCGATCCGTGCGCCGATCTCGGCCGTGTCGGGAGCAGTCAGCGAAGCTTCCGGCAACTGTACCGGCTGCTCTGTTGCTTCCACAACCGGCACGGTTTCAACGGTCGCCGTCAACGCGCCGGACAGCTCTTCGGCATTTCCGGCCTGGATGTAAAGGCCACCGGTGTTCTCAGCGAGACAGGCAACCTGACGCCCCTCTTCCGGGCTCAGTCCGAAGCCGATGACATGAGCGGTGAAATTGACGCCTAGACGGGCCAGTTCCTGCCCAAGAGCGCAAGGATCCGCGTTACAGGTCTCGATGCCGTCCGTCACCAGGACGACGGTCGCCTTGTCCTCCGTGTACCGCATCGTTTCGGCCGCCTGACGAACGGCCGCCGAAAGCGGCGTTTTGCCTTTCGGCGTGATGTTGTCCGTTGCAGCCTTGATCGCGGCGCCGGTTCCGGCCGCCGGAGGCACGATCAGCTCGATATCGTCACACTTTCCCTTCTGGCGATGGCCATAGGCGAAAAGGCCGAGTTCCAGGTCGCCTGGCAGTGTTCCAAGCACATTGCTCATCGCGTCCCGCGCAATTTCGATCTTGGTGCGGCCTTCGATCTGGCCCCACATGGAGCCGGATCCATCAAAAACAATGGCAACCTTGTCGGCGGCCTGGGATGTGGTTGAAAAAATGGAAAGCGCAGTTACAGCAAAAATAAACGGTCGAAACATGGTTCCTCCGACGGAATGCATTGGCAAGGTGTCGAAACCTAACCGTGCCACATGCCGACGCCGTCGAAAAGATAACACTTTCACGGTATTCAGACGATCACAGCCCCTGAATCGCCCAGCTCCTCCTTGAGCAGCGACCACTTTTCAGGTGTCGCCGTCAAAGTCGCCGCATCCCGTATTTCGACAAGATATCCACGTGCGAGCGCACCCTTTGCCGTGAGTTGAACGCAATGGCACGAATCCAGTCCGGTCAGGATCAGCTTTCCGACCTTTCGTGTTTCGAGCCAGTCTTCAAAGGAGGGGCTGGAAAAACTGTCCCCGACCGCTTTTTCGAAAACCGGCGCCTCATCGACCTCCATGGATCGATCGATTTCAAGACCTTTGCGCCCGGGCGTCCCAATACCCTTTGCAATCAGCCTGATGATCAGGATTGCGAGCCAGTTGCGGAAGACATGCCGGATAAAGACAACTTCGTTCCCGGCGGAACGTGCAGATGAGACGTGCTGATTGATGACGGCAAGCGCGGCATCGCGGTAAGCCGGCTCAAAAGCGGTGCTCCCCCCGTTGCGCGTGAAATCCTCCTGTACGTCGATCACAACAAGCGCGGTGTTCGGCCGCTCGTTCAGATCAATCTTGTCTCCACGCGTCGGTGTCCCGATCTTGCGCATGACAAAGACCGTGTAAAGCGCCAGGCCTGCCAGCACGACGATTGGCAATCCCACGACAAACCACATTCCGGACATTGCTCAACTCCTTGCGAACTATCACTAAAACGGACTGGGATGATCAGGATCATCTTCGAACTCAGCGAAATGATCGAGCATCGCGCAAAGAACCCTTTGAGCGGACTGAAGATCATCTGCGGAAAAGAGCTCGCAGACCGCTTCTATTTCGTCGTTTTCCCTGGCCCGAACTTCACCAAACAAGGTCGTGCCTTGGTCCGTCGGGCGAAACAGAGGAGACCGCTTGTGGGCCGGGTTCGGCTGCCGTTCAACAAGCCCGGCATCTTCAAGCGTGTTCACCATCACCTGGATCTGCTGCCTGGTCAGAAAAAGCACGCGCCCGATTTCAGGAACCGAAAGCGGTCCCGCTTCTTCCAGCACTTCCAGCACCGCGCGCATTCCGACCGTGATGCCGGTGCCATCCAGCTTTGCTTCCACGGCACGCGCCAGACGGCGGTGAACCGGCCGGACCAGCCGTATGATCTCGTAGAGTTCAAGAGACTTTTTCATCGTTTCTCTATTTGACATATTTATTGTCATACTGACAAGTAATTTGTCAAATTTCTTGTCTTGTTCATCGAGCGAACCTCGAAGCCCCTCAATGACCGAGTTGAGTTTTCATAAGCCCCTGAAAAGGCGACAGATTTCTCTGAACATACAAACTCATTTGGTTGCAGAGACTATGCAAATCCGCAGGTTGAAATCGAAATGAGCCGCCTTTAGCGTCAAGACGATAGAAGACATTTTTTTCAAGAGCCAAATGACATTTGCAGTAAAAAAAGGCCATCGCGGCGAGCACGTTCTAAAGATACAGAGCAAACTCAATGAAGAGGCTCTTGTCGGCTACTCGACCTACCTGCCCTTGCTCCCGGATGGTATTTTCGGGAAAAACACGAGGCTTCGTGTCGAAGAATTCCAGATGCACAACGATCTTCAAATTGACGGGATCGTTGGACCTTTTACCTGGGGTGCGCTCTTTGGAGGCCATGTACCGGCGGACGTTCAAGCAGACGCACAAAAGGCGGTGGTAACGTCACCCAGTGCTGCATCCCCGCCGCTCGAGGAAGGATATCTCTATCTCATTTCCGGAGATATTGTTCCGAAGGGCAAACGCGTCCCTGGAAACCTGCCAAGAGCGAAACGACACAAAGCAACGGATTGCCACTACGTTTTTGTGGACGAAGGGCAGTTTCCCCAAAGCGCGGACATGATGAAGGCCAAGGCCGACACCAACAATCTGCTCATCAAGGAAGTTATGATCATCGCCCATGGTGGCGGCGGCGGTGACGTGTTGATTGGTGGACAACACTACTATTTCGGCGGCACCACTGCCCATTTGTTCAAAAAAGTGAAGCACCGCTTCGTTAGCGACACCATCATCTGGATTTTTGCATGTAATTTCGCGGCCTCGCGCGGGCAGCGCAATTCGTTCGAGGCGGACGCGCTCACGCCGAACGAGTTAATGAAAGGGGCCGGGCTCAATGCCATGATTGACCTTGCCAAGGCGTCAGGCTGCGAAGTCCGCGCGACGTTCATGCCTCATTTCGGGGCGTTTGACGGTTTCCCTATTCTTTGGGCATCCGCCTACCCGTCAGGCAAATACGAATACAATCTGAGCGGCCGGACGCTCTCTCCGATGGAAGCGATGACGATCCTCTCAGATCATGTCGTCGGGTCTTACGGCCAGATTGTTACCCCACTGATTGAATTCTTGTTCGACTAATTCGCCGGGAACCAGAATACGGCTGCGTTGGGGATACAAAGACCTGCAGGTGAACTGCCTCAAATCTCACGGGTGACTCGCCGCGCCTAAGGCCCGACAAGTTTCAATGGCTCCGGTTCGACCAGAATTTCGCACTTTACCGAATTGGCAATGAAACAGACATCATGCGCCTTTTCGTGGATTGCCTGCAGCCACGACTCGTCAGGTTGCTCCGCCGAAATGAGCGTGACTTCCGGGCGCAAGACCACTTTGGAAATCGCCATTTTGCCCGGACCGATCCGGCTCATTTCGCCTTGGGCCTTGTCCCGGTAAGTTGCAACGTTGAAATTCGCCCGCCGCGCAAGATCAAGGAACCAAAGCATGTGGCAGGAGGAAATCGCTGCGACAAAGGCTTCCTCCGGATCGACCGCCGCTTCTACCGAATGCGGAAGCGGCACGACTGTCGGCGACGCGCTTGCCGGGACTTCAAGCCCCCCGTCGAAACGCCATATATGCCCGCGTGAATAAGTATTTGCGGCATAGTCGCCGTCACAGGCCCACTCCACCTGGGCCGAATAATAATGCCCCGCCATCGATCACAATGTCTCCAGAAAGGCCTTGTAGCCGGCTTCATCGAGCAATTCGGCAAGTTGGCTTTCATTGCCGACTTTCATTTTCAGGAACCAGGCCGCCCCCTCAGGATCCTCGTTGACCTTTGCCGGTTCGTCCGCGAGTGCCGCATTGGATTCCACGACTTCGCCATCGATCGGTGCGTACACTTCACTGGCAGCCTTGACCGATTCCACGACGGCCGCTTCATCGCCTTGCGCGAATTCTGCGCCGGCTTCCGGCAGCTCAACATAGACAACATCGCCAAGCTGTTCCTGTGCGTAGGAGGTGATGCCAATCGTTGCAATGCCCTGGTCGACGGCAATCCACTCGTGGTCCTTGGAGTAATAAGTTGTCATAGCGCCATCCGATGTTTGTGTTCAGGTCAGACCCGCCGGCCCGGCCTTTAAAGACCCGGCCGTCAAGACCCCCTCTGTCCGACTACCTGAGAGATTTCCCGCCGAACACTCATACGTTCCGCGGCTACTCCTTCGGTGAGCGGTCTGCCTGACGTTTCAGCAGAACACTTCTTTCCAGAGCGTTTTTCCCATGCGGTCCTTTTGCCTGAGAGTTTCCGGGGCGGTTGCTCCTTCGGCACCGGGATGTTTCACCCGGTTTCTCCCGCGTGGGACAAGCGTGCTGAGACACGCCGACCAGGTCACGACCCTGATAGCGGGCGCGATTGTGGGAGTCGACTAGACCCTTGTCAATATGGGGAAATCTGCAAGTTGTGCCTTACCAAGGGGAAGTCGCTTGGCTTCAGCGCCGCCGCCCTTCATCAAATCCGAAGACGACCTTGACGCTGGCTCCCTGCGGGATCGTGAATTTCTCTTCCACGAGGGTCCATTTCTCTGCGGGAGCGCCTTCAGACAGCGTCACCGGGATCGTCAGAAGATCGGAGCTAAGCGGTTCAGCGCCGCTGCCGCCCGGAACGATGGAGACCCGCAACGGCAAGGTCACTTCGCCCCCCTTCCAGGCCGGTCCCGGCGTCACGTCGCCGGAAAACCCGACCTTCATCCGCCTCTGTCCGTTGGCTTCCTGCGTGCAACTGTTGGCCCAGTCTTCAAGCGTCGCCTGATAAAGAAGGCCTTCCGACTCATCCTGCTTGCCCCGGACGTAGTTTCTGATGAGAAACGTGTTGGACCTGAGCTCCATCGGAGGGCAGGCGACGGGCGGTGCAAATGTTTCCGGAGAGACCTCAATCGGCTCCTGTCCGCCCGTAATGATCTTGGCAGCAACGCTGTCAGAGCCACCGCCGCACCCCGCGAGCATCACGGAACACAGACCCGCTGACAGAACTGTCTTGAAATTCTCATTGAAAACGGCCGGTAACGGACTGATCATCATCTACCTATCGGATCAAATAATAACTTGGCGCAGTGTCATAGCAGGTGAGCATTTGCTTGGCGAGGTCCCAACACGGAAAGCTTCAATCAGCATATTGTGGCTGAAATAATGCGCAGTTGCGCGCACCTCACTTGACACGAAAGAGCTTCAACCCCTTATTGCGGCCAGAGAGGCTTGCCGAAAGAAGACGATGAGCAATACCACACAATCAAAACCGCCGCTCTCCATCAGCCTTTGCGCGCCGCGCGGGTTTTGCGCGGGCGTCGACAGGGCCATCCAAATCGTCGAACTGGCGTTGGAAAAATATGGCCGTCCGGTCTACGTGCGCCACGAAATCGTGCACAACAAGTTCGTTGTGGACGGTCTCAAGGCGAAAGGTGCCGTCTTCGTTGAAGAGCTGGCCGAGATTCCTGCGGGCGACACGGACAGACCCGTCATCTTTTCGGCCCACGGTGTCCCGAAATCCGTCCCGGAAGATGCGCAGGCGCGCAACATGTTCTATCTCGACGCGACCTGTCCTCTCGTGTCGAAGGTTCACAAGGAAGCGCAGATTCATGATCGCCGCGAGCGCGAGGTCCTTTTGATCGGTCACGCAGGCCATCCGGAGGTGATCGGCACAATGGGTCAATTGCCTGAAGGCACGGTCGAACTGATCGAAACCGAGGACGACGCGCTAAATTATCAACCCAAATCCGACAAGCCGCTCGCCTATATCACGCAGACCACCTTGTCGGTCGACGACACTGCAGGCATCGTGGCCGTTCTTCAGGACCGCTTTCCCGATATTGTCGCCCCGCACAAGGAAGACATTTGCTACGCAACCACAAACCGGCAGGAAGCCGTGAAGCATGTTGCGCCAAGCGTTGACGCCATGGTCGTTGTCGGAGCGCCGAATTCTTCCAATTCGCAGCGCCTGCGGGAAGTCGCCGAACGGGCCGGTTGCAAGATCTCTGTTCTTATACAGCGCGCAAGCGACATCAAATGGTCGGATTTCGAAGGAATGCGGTCGCTTGGTCTGACTGCAGGTGCGTCTGCCCCCGAAACTCTGGTAGAGGAAATCATCAATGCCTTTTCCGAGCGCTTCGACGTCACCGTCGAAACGGTTCGGACGGCTGAAGAAACGATTTCCTTCAATCTGCCTCGTGAGCTGAGAGACGTGGTCCCGGCAAACCAGGCAGCCACCGGATAAGAATATGGCCGTTTACACCGAAGTTACCGATGAGGAATTAGAGGACTTCATCGGATCTTACGACGTCGGGCGCCTTCTTTCATTCAAGGGCATTGCCGAGGGTGTCGAAAACAGCAATTTTCTGGTTCACACAGACAAGGCCTCCTACATACTGACGCTTTACGAAAAGCGCGTGAACCCGGACGACCTCCCCTATTTTCTGAACCTGATGCAACATCTGGCCGGCAAGGGCCTTTCGTGTCCGACCCCTGTCCCTTCAAAGGACGGCAAACTGCTGGGGGAGCTTGCCGGACGGCCGGCCGCGCTTGTCACGTTCCTGGAGGGCATGTGGGTCAAACGGCCCCGGGTTGAACACTGTACCGGTCTTGGCAAAGCCATGGCCGACTTGCACCTTGACGGCCAGGACTATGACGGGTTCCGGAGCAACGCGCTCAACGTTTCCGGCTGGCGGCCGCTGTTTGAACAGTGCAGCGACAGGAGCGACCAGGTTTTGCCTGGGCTGCAGCAGGAAATAGCCAAAGAGCTTGAATATCTGGAGGCTTCGTGGCCTTCCGATCTGGCATGCGGTGTTATTCACGCGGATCTTTTTCCGGACAATGTCTTTTTCCTTGGCAGCGAACTGTCCGGGCTGATCGACTTTTATTTTGCGTGCAACGACGCGTTCGCCTACGACGTTGCGATCTGCCTGAATGCCTGGTGTTTCGAGAAGGACCTGTCGTTCAATGTCACAAAGGCCCGCGCGCTGCTGAAAGGATACACGAGCGTGCGTCCGCTGCAGCCAGATGAATATGATGCACTGCCCACGCTTTGCCGCGGCGCCGCGCTCAGATTTCTTCTGACCCGGCTTTACGACTGGCTGAGTGTGCCGGAGGGGGCACTTGTCACCCCCAAAGACCCGCTGGAATATCTCAAGAAACTGCGTTTTCACCAGACAATTGCCGGCACACAGGCCTACGGACTGGAACAATGAGTACTCAAAACCGCGTCACAATCTTTACCGACGGCGCTTGTTCGGGGAACCCCGGACCAGGCGGATGGGGTGTGCTCCTGAGGTTCGGCGAGCACGAAAAGGTGCTGAATGGCGGGGAACCCGAAACCACCAACAATCGCATGGAACTGACGGCGGCAATTGAAGCTCTCAATGCGCTCAAGCGGCCCTGTGCCATCGACCTTTACACCGACAGCACCTATGTGCGCAGCGGTATCAGCGAATGGATGGATGGCTGGAAACGGAAAAACTGGCGTACGGCCGGCAACAAGCCTGTGAAAAACGCTGACTTGTGGCAGGCCCTCGACGAAGCGCGGGAACGTCATGACGTCACCTGGCATTGGGTGAAGGGACACGCCGGTCATCCTGATAACGAGCGCGCAGATGAACTGGCCCGTGGCGGAATGGCGCCGTATAAGAGCGGCGCCTGAACGAAGAAGGCGGCGAACACATAGAGGACAATACGTGACAGTTTTCTGGTGGTCTGCCCCGGTTTCCCTGCGCACTCCCGTTCCCGACATGCCAGGGTCTGTCCTCATCATGGCAAATCCGACATCCGGCGGCTACCGGGCAGAGTTCCTGGACAATGTTCGCACAAGGCTCGAAGACCACGGGTTCCACACTCAAATCAGGCTTACGAGACATGCGGGTGAAATCGGAGAAGTCTGCACCAGTCCCGGCCTCGGTGTGCGCACGCTCGTTGTCGCGGGAGGCGACGGCTCGATCAATGAAGCGCTCACCGGGTTGCAGAACCATCCCGATCCGCCACAGCTTGCGGTGATCCCTTTCGGGACGGCTAACGTTCTCGCGCTTGAACTCGGACTACCACGCAATCCGCGCGCCATAGCGGACATGATCTGGCGGCAAAAGACCAAACCGCTCCACTTTGGCCTCGCCAATGGACGTCCGTTCGTGCTCATGGCTTCAACCGGGTTTGACGCTGAAGTGGTCCACGCGGTTCCACTCGCGCTGAAGCGGAAGTTGGGCAAGCTTGCCTATGTTCTCACGGCGTTCCGGATTGGGTTCAAACGCGCAACCAGCCATCTGGAGATTTCCCTGGATGGTGAACGGCTGAAAGGCAAGTTCGCCGTGGCGAGCAATGCGCGTCATTATGGTGGCCCATTCGTGATTTGCCCAAGCGGTGCAACCGAACCGAACCTCCATATGCTGGTGCTTGAAAAGGACGACCCGTGGTCGTCCTTTTGTTATGGAATGGCTCTACTGCGCGGCCGCATCCACGACGCAGACGGTGCGACCATGCGTCCTTTCACGTCCGCAACAATCACCTCACCGTTGCCGGTTGCTGCGCAGGTCGACGGCGACCCCTTCGGCGCAACACCAATAGAGATCCGCCGGACCGAAAAGACAGTGCCGATACTGGTGCCGTGATGCAGCCCAGACAAAACGATCCTGCTTGAAATGATGATACCTTCGAAACGCGGTGTTGCATCCGTCTTAGTCAACTAACGGCAATCAGGCGCTTTCGGCTTCTGCGGGCATCTTGCGCAACAACTTGGTCGCTTCAGAGGCGGACACCGCCTCACCGAAGAAATACCCTTGCGCGTATTCGCAGCCGAGTTGGTAAAGTTCGAGCGCGTCGCTCTCGTTTTCAGCGCCCTCGGCAACCACCGACATCCCAAGATCATGGCCCATGGCGACAATCGTTCTCAGGAGGACGGATCGCGCGGACGACGCATTGGGTTTGACGAAGGACTGGTCGATCTTGATCGTGTCAAACGGGAACCGTTGCAGATAAGACAGTGATGAATGCCCGGTTCCGAAGTCATCCAGGGACAATCCAGCCCCGAGACCACGCAGGCGTTCCAGCACCTTTGCGGAATACTCCGGATTGGACATGACGAGCGACTCGGTGAGTTCCAGCTTGAGCGTTGCAGGTTCAAGCGACGTACGTGAGAGAACGGCCTTCACGTCGTTGATCAGATCCTGTTTCAAAAGCTGCCTCGATGAGAGGTTCACCGAGGCAAAGAGCGGCCTTTGCATCGGGTATTCGCGCTGCCAGAATGCAAGTTGTTGCGCACCGCGATCGAGCATGTACATGCCCAGTTCGTTGATCAAACCGGACTGCTCGGCGATCGGAATGAACTCAGATGGCGCGATTTTTCCGCGCTTGGGATGGTTCCACCGGGCGAGCACCTCGTAACCCGCAATGGACTGGTCTTCCAGGCGGATGATCGGCTGGAAAAAGACGCCAAGCGTTTCCTTCTTGATCGCATCGCGAAGATCCGCTTCGAGGTCGACAATGTTCTTGTCGAGCGGGCGCAGGATCGGGCGGAACACTTCCTGCCGGTCTCCCCCCAGCCGCTTGGCGTGATTGAGAGCGATCTCGGCATTGGTGAGCATGTCCTCAACCGCCTGTTTGCCCCCTTCGAAAAAGGCAATGCCAACCGAGCAGGTCAGGAAGATTTCCCGGTCGCCAAACGTAATCGGGGCACGCACCGCCTTGCGCAGCGCATCGGCCAATGCAACGATCCTGTCCGGTTCCTGTTCCGATAGAAGCACCAGTCCGTACTGGTCGCCGGACAGCCGGCCGAGCGTGTCCTGCTGACCGATCAATCGCCCAAGCCTGCGCGCTACCGTCAGAAGAATACTGTCGCCGGCCGACAGGCCAATGCTGTCATTCACCTGCTTGAAACGGTCGAGATTGAGAACAAGAAGCGTCGGCTTGGAGGTTTCCTCTGCCTTGGACCGCACGACACTTGTGCGCAAGCGGTCGACAAAGAGCTCCCTGTTCGGCAGACCGGTGAGATTGTCGTGCACCGCATCGTGCAGCAATCGTTCTTCCGCCGTGCGCTCCTCGGTTACGTCCAGCAGGGTTCCAACACAGCGTATGACCTCCCCGTCAGACCCGATGATCGGCCTTGCCCTCAGCCGGAACCAGCGGAAATGGCCATCTTCGGAACGCAGGCGGAAGGTTTGCATCACCTTGCCGCGTCTCTGGTCGATCACCGCATCCAGGGTTGCGCGAAAGCGGTCCCGGTCCTGCGGGTGCAGAACCTCCAGCCAATCGCGCGCCGGACCTTCCAGTGAGCCGCGCTTGAGGTTCAGCAGCTCTTCAACCTCATTGCCTGTATAGATGCGGTCACGATCGATATCCCAGTCCCAGATAATATCTCCAGCGCCCGTCAAGGCGAGCGCCTTACGCTCCACATCCGAAATCAGACCTTGTGCGATGGCACCGCCTGCAAATGCATGCTGCATCACCGTGAAGCCGATGAGCAGCACGATCAGAACGAGTCCACCGCCGAGGGCCGGCTGAACGATATCATTCGACAGATAGCCGGTTATGGTCATGCCGGACCCGACCAGCCAGGCAAGGAGCAGGCACCAGGTCGGGATCAAGAGAATGGCTCGGTCGTAGTGCTGAAACGCCAGCACTGCGATGGTGATAAACCCAAGCGCGCCGATAACGGCAAGCGAGAGCCGCGCGATGCCGGCCGCGATTGACGGGTCCCAGACCGCAACGCCGAGAAGGCCGAGGATCAGGATCAGTGTGGTCAGAGCGAGATGGGAATAATGAATATTCCAGCGATTGAGGTTGAGATAAGCATAGAGAAAAATGAGCAGGCTGGCCGCGAGCATTACCTCTGCACAGGAGCGCGCCAGTTGGCTGCCACCGCCGTCCAGGTTGAATACAAGGCCCCAGAAGCCGAAGTCGATGCAAAGATAAGCAAGAACCGACCATGCCAGTGCGGCGGTCGCCGGAAACATGACTGTGCCTTTGACGACGAACAGGATTGTCAGAAACAGCGCCAGCAAGCCGGATATGCCCAGAATGATCCCGCGGTAGAGCGTATAGGCGTTTATCGTTTCCTTGTAGACGTCAGGTTCCCAGATCCTCATTTCCGGCAGATTAGGCGTCGTGAGCTCGGCGACGAAAGTCACGATCGAACCCGGGTCGAGCGTTACGAGAAAAACGTCGGCTTCCAGGCTTTTGAGCCGAACGGGTGCAATCCCCTGGCTCGGCGTAATCGCGGTGATGCGGGAAGATCCGAGATCCGGCCAAAAAAGATCGGAACCGACGAGCTTGTAATTCGGCGCAACGATGAGGCGATCGATCTGTTCGTCGCTGGTATTGGCGAGTGCAAAGACCGCCCAATTGGTGTTGGAGCCTTCCAGCGAAGGAACTTCAATCCGGCGCACAATACCATCAGCTCCGGGGGCCGTGGACACCTGCAACCGTGTCCCGGCATCCCGGTGCATTTCTATGGAATTCGTAACGTCGAGCGCCTCGATATCGATCGGAACGGGGATCGGCTCAAGAGCCTGGGCGGGCAAAGACACCACGACCGCGACAAGTGCGGCAAAGGCGAGTACCAGACGTTTGAACACGTTACAGATCGGATCCGATGATAAAATCGACATGGAGCGAAGAACTACCGGGTTGTGGCGCATGTCACAAGAATTCTTTCAACATACCCTCAACACTGGGGCTAATTTTCCCACACAGCGACGCGTAGTCTTCGGAAAGGCAGGCAAATAACAAGTGATCCTGCCAAGTTCCGTTAATTAACAAATAGTTGCGTGCGTAGCCCTCACGACGGAACCCGGCATTTTCGAGAAGCCTGATCGAAGGCGTATTGACGGGAATGCAGGCCGCTTCCACCCGATGAAGGTTCAAGACGTCGAAACAAAACGGCAAGATCATGGCGACGGCGGCCGACATGTGCCCCTTGCCCGCGTGGCGCTCGCCCATCCAGTAGCCCAAAGTCGCAGTCTGACTGACACCGCGCCTGATGTTGCTGAGCGTGAGACCGCCGAGAACTTCGGCCGATCTCGATCTGAACAACAGGAAAGTCAGGCTACGGCCTTCTTTCCTGTCACGCGCGTACCGGCGCAGGCGGCGGCGAAATCCCGATTTTGTCAGGTCGTCGGACGGCCACAGGGGCTCCCAGGGCTTCAGAAAATCCCGGCTCTCGTTTCGCAGATCCGCCCAGGCCTTGAAGTCAGACATCAGGGGCGGGCGCAGAAAGTATCCGCCCGCTTCGATCAGCAGCTCGGCGTCAGGTGAGGATCCCGGCCGTAGCAACGCCATGCCCTGAACTCCACAGTTTACAACGAGGCCGCCCGCAGCACGGGAGCCTGCTGAAGCCTCCCTGCCAGGTCGTTTGCCGTCATGATGCCGTCAACGGGACCGATCGCCGTGAGCGTGGGCGTTGTGCCGACAAATGTCTCGTATGCGACCCGGCGCATATCTTCAGCCGTGACGGCTTCGATATTGCTCGAAATCTCGTCCGGGCCAAGCACCCTTCCATGTACCAGTATCTGTCGGGCGATCTGGCCCGCACGGGCGGCCGGGCTCTCAAGCGCCATCATCAGGCCGGCCCGGATCTGCGCACGCGACCTTGCCACCTCCTCGTCCGTGATGGTCTGCGATGCGGACACCAGCTCGTCCGCGATCATCGGCATCAGGGCAGCGAGATCTTCATGACTGGTTGCCGCGTGCAGGCCGAAGAGCCCGGTATCTGAAAAGGCCCAGTGAAAACTGTAGATCGCATAACACAGGCCGTGGCGCTCGCGAATTTCCTGAAACAGCCGGGACGACATCCCGCCGCCGAGGACGGAGGCGAGGATCTGAATGGTGTAGTAGTCCTTGGACTTGTAAGGCAATCCTTCGAAGCCGATCAGAACCTGGGCTTCCATCAGGTCCTTGCTGCGCAACGTTTCACCGCCGCTATACTGGGCGGTCACATCTTGGGCCGCTGGCGCACCGTTAAAGCCGCCGAATTTTTCCCGTGCCAGTGCAACAAGGTCATCATGATCGACAGCGCCCGCCGCCGCCAAGACCATGTCCGGCGCACGGTACCGGTCGGACAGATACGCGTTGAGTGCGTCCCGGTTGAAGCTCTGCACGGTTTCGGGCGTTCCCAGAATCGGCCGTCCGATTGCCTGGTCCGGCCAGGCGGTTCCCTGAAAGAGGTCGAATGCCTGGTCTTCCGGTGAATCGTTTGCCGCTCCGATTTCCTGCAGGATCACATGCTGCTCGCGCGTCAGCTCCTGAGCGTCGAAGGTTGAGTTCTGCAAGATGTCGGACAACAGGTCCACCGCCAAAGGCATGTCTTCGGCCAGGATACGGGCATAATAATTCGTATGCTCGATGCTCGTCGAAGCGTTCAGCTCTCCTCCGACCGCCTCGATTTCTTCCGCGATACTGCGCGCCGTCCGCGACTTCGTGCCCTTGAAGGCCATGTGTTCGAGAAGATGGGTAATGCCGTTCTGCTGAACGGTTTCCGCACGGGATCCGGTTCGAACCCAAACTCCGAGCGCCGCCGTCTTCAGATATGGCATCTGGTCGGTTACGACCGTCATCCCGTTTTCCAGGACCGTTGTTTGTACTTTCATATAGTTACACCTTGGCGGTGACGGCCCGGGCGTGATCTTCGATAAAACGTTCCACCACGTCCTGCTCTGCCGCCAATACCTGCTGGCGCTCCTCCGCACTCATCATGTCTTTCAAGTTGTCCGGCAATTCTGGCCGAATACCAGAGGCTTTTTCAACTGCATCGGGAAATTTTGCCGGATGCGCCGTTCCCAGCACCACCATAGGCGCCTGACCGTCATCGTGGGCCTTTGCCACATGCACACCGATTGCCGTGTGCGGGTCGAGCAAATAACCGGCTTCCCTCCAAAGCCCGGCTATCGTTTCTGCCGTGTGTGCCTCATCACAACGGCCTGCCCCGAAATGCTGCCTCATTGCCGAAAGCGGACCGTCCTCAATCTCGAAGCTGCCGGATTGAGAAAGCCGGTTCATCATCTGGCGAACAGCGGCCCCGTCCCGGCCGCAAACTTCCGCGAGAAGACGTTCGAAGTTCGATGAAACCTGGATATCCATGGACGGAGAAATCGTCGGCGTGACGCCGCGCTTTTCGTAGCGCCCGGTCTCCAGAGTGCGAGCGAGGATGTCGTTCACATTGGTCGCGACGATCAGCTTCTCGACCGGAAGCCCCATCTTCATTGCGGCGTAACCGGCAAAGATATCGCCGAAGTTGCCGGTCGGCACCGTGAAAGAAACCTTGCGCCCGGGTGCGCCGAGCGCTGCCCCGGCAACGAAGTAATAGACAATCTGCGCCAGTATTCGCGCCCAGTTGATGGAGTTGACCCCTGACAGCGCGACCCGGTCCCGGAACGAGAAATGGTTGAACATGCCCTTCACGATCGCCTGGCAATCGTCAAAGTTTCCGGTCAGTGCCAGCGCGTGCACGTTGTCTTCGGTCGGGGTCGTCATCTGCCGGCGCTGTACATTGGACACCCTGCCGTCCGGAAACAGAATGAATATGTCGGTCCGCTGACGGCCCCTGAAAGCCTCGATTGCGGCACCACCGGTGTCACCGGACGTTGCCCCGACAATCGTCGCGCGCAAACCGCGCTTTGTGAGCACATAATCCATCATGCGGCCAAGGAGCTGCATTGCAACGTCCTTGAACGCCAGCGTCGGACCGTGGAACAACTCCAGAATGAAGGTGTTCGGCCCAGTCTGCACCAATGGTGTCACTGCCGGGTGCCGAAAACCGGCATAGGCCTCATCGATCATAAGTTTCAGGTCGGCTTCCGGAATAGCGTCGCCGACAAAGGGCCGTACGATCTCCAAAGCAACCTCGGCATAAGGCTTCCCTGCAAAGGAAGCGATCGTATCGGCATCGATTTGTGGCCAGGTTTCGGGAAGATAAAGGCCACCATCGCGGGCCAGTCCCTGCAGCAGGACATCGGATAAATCCAGGACCGGCGCTTCGCCGCGCGTACTGCTGTATTTCACCCTGCCACTTCCCTTTTTTATCACTCCCGCGGACGTCGCCCGCATGGTCCAGACAGCCGGGCTATCACCCTACTGCAATCCAGGCCGCTTTGAAACAAACATGCCACCCAAGCGACTTACGCGCCATAACATTCAAGCGCAAGTCGCTTTTGGGTTAAATAGTGACCGTAACCGGACAGGATCTGGAATTTGTCGGTTGCGCCTTTTGTCAGGCGTGGCCGGCATCCGTATAAAGCATTGCCGGATCAATGCCCAAGGAGGCAAGTGCGCGGTGCCATTTCGCGTCGAAGTCGGTGTCGAACAGAATTTCCGGATCGGCTGGCGCCGTTAGCCAGCCATTGGCCTGGATTTCGTTTTCAAGCTGTCCCGGCGCCCAGCCCGCGTAACCGAGTGCCAGGATGGCCTGCGAAGGCCCGTCCCCCTCTGCCAGAGCGCGCAGGATCTCCAGCGTCGCTGTCAGGCAGATGCCGTTGTCGATTGCCAGGGTCGACTGATTGAGCATGAAGTCATCACTGTGCAGGACAAATCCGCGTTCCACCTCTACCGGCCCACCCTTGTGGACATTCATGTCCCGCACGCTGTCCGGCAGCCGGATCGAGCCTTCGTCATTCACGATATCGAGCTGAATGAGAAGTTCTTCCAGCGATAGATGCCGCGCGACCTGATTGACAACCAATCCCATCGCGCCCTGATCGGAATGAGAGCAGAGGTATATCACGGAGTGTTCGAACCGGCTGTCAGCCATGCTCGGCATTGCAATCAGAAACTGTCCTTCGAGAGAGTCTGTTTCTTCAGCTCCGACCATCAAAACCTCAAAAAAATTCGCGGCAAATGCCGAACATACAAAAGCATACCGTCTTTGAGCTGCTTTGTTAATGACTGTTTCAGGTCACAATCGCCGCATGGCTCACTTTACCGTAACACAACCGTCACGAGGATATGACCGGACCGGGGCCAACGAAACAATGACGCGAATTCGAAACTCGTGTAGCTCTGATGCCATGAGAACACTTCTCCACGCTCTTGCAATTTTTGCAGTCTGCGCGTTCAGCCCCGCGCGTGCGGCCATGACGGAATGGGTCGAAGTCCATGGCGGTGCAGTGCGTCTGATCTCGTCCGGTCCGCTTGACGATGGCCGTTACCTGGCCGGTCTTGAGTTTCTCATGGAACCGGGCTGGCACACGTATTGGCGTTACGCGGGAGAAGCAGGCATACCGCCCCAGATCTCGATGACTGCATCGGAGAATGTGGCCGAGCTCGACATCCTCTATCCGGTGCCGGAGCGCTATCACGACGGTTTTACGGAAAGCATCGTCTATCACGATGGTGTTGTCCTTCCCTTCAGGATCACACCTAACGAGGCCGAAAAGAGCGCCAGGATGGAGATCGAGGTCTTCTTCGGCATCTGCAAGGATATCTGTGTTCCAGGCGACGCCGTGTTGTCCCTAGACTTTCAGCCCGACGATAGCAAGGACGCCCTTGCATCCCGGCTGATCGAACGCGACCTTGCCGCCGTCCCGAAAGCACAGCCAGGCAACGGCCTGGAGATCAGTTCTGTAACTTTCGACGGTAGCAAGTTCATCATCGTAGAAACAAAAGTCTCGGGTGAAGCCGAAGCCGATCTTTTCGCCGCGGGACCTGAAGGATCCTATATCGGACTTCCGAAGTTCGTCGAACAAGCAGGCGACAAGCGTGTTTGGCGGCTCTCGACAAAAGGCCTGAAGACTTCGCAATACGATGACACGCTGCGGCTGGTGCTAACGTCCGGCGGACATGCCATCGAACATCTGGAAGCTGTGCCGGCCGACTGGGTTCAGTGAACCACTGCATGGAAGCGGGTCGCCAGAGCGGCGTCATTGACGGTTCTCTCGACGCGGGACGCTCAACGCTCTATGTCTGTCACGGGCGAGTTCATCGTTCTACAATCCAGCAAAAGGATATTCGATATGACAATCAAGGTTGGGGACCGTCTTCCGGACGCCAGTTTCAAGATCATGACCAGCGACGGGCCGGGCGAGATGTCGATGAGTGACCTGACAAGCGGCAAGTCCCTCGTGCTTTTTGGCGTACCCGGCGCTTTTACACCAACCTGCCACATGAATCATCTGCCGGGCTTCGTTGAACACGCCGAGACCCTGAAAAACAAAGGCGTCGACACTATTGCCGTGGTTTCCGTCAATGACGTCTTCGTCATGGATGCCTGGGAGAAGGCATCAAACACAAGCGGCAAGATCACCTTCCTGGCCGACACCGGTGCGGAGTTCGTCGATTCCATCGGCCTTGGTCTCGGCCCTGCACCGATTTTCGGTCACCTTCGCTCACAGCGTTTTGCGCTTATCGCAAAGGATGGAGAAGTGACCTTCCTGGCTATAGAAGATGCGCCTGGCGAAGCGACCAAGACTGGCGCTGCCGCTATCCTGGAAGCACTCGGTTAATCATCCTCGACCGCCTTGTTGCGCGGCCAGAGAACACTGGCCGCGTAAGTCAGGAAGACGCCGATCAGCGTTGCGGCAAGACCGAACCAGGTCAACGCATAGCCCAGATGATCGTTTTTGAAGCGTACGATGGTTTCACCGGCCTGCGGAAAGCCGCCTTCAGGTGTGAAGGACGCGTCGAGGTCAATGCTGTATGGCGCAAGGCGTTCGTTTTCCAGTCCGAGAAGCTGTGCCATCGCCCCGGTGTCGCGGGCGAACCATATCCTGTCTGAAGCATCGGGTGTCGGCGTGGTCCAGTTCGGCTTCTCGCTGAGCCGCAACAAACCGGTCAAGACCATCTGTCCGTCGGGGGCGTTCAGGGCGGCGTCTCTTGCTTCACCGTCCAGTCCTTGCGGCAAAAATCCCCTGTTGATCAGAACCGTCCACCCTTCCTGTGTTTTGAATGGCGCATAAGCCATGAGGCCAGGGCCTTCTGCCTGTCCGACCGGATCGGATAGCGAGGTGTAATAGAACGTGTTGCCCTTCAGAAACTCACCGGTCACCTTGACCCTGAGGTAGTCAAAGTCCTCGCCGAGACTTTGTGAGCGCGGCGCAGGCGCATCGACAGGCGACTTGGTAACGCCGGCCTCCACTTTCGCAATGAGGTTCTGCTTCCATTCAAGCCGGTTCAGCTGCCAGAATCCGAGGTTCAGCAATATACCGAGAGCCAGGGCTGCAGCGACCGCAGGAAAGAGGAGTTTCTTCAGTCCGCCCATGGGCTGGTCATGCCTCATCTTTGCTTGCGGCAGGCGCGTCAAGACGGCCTTCTTCAGCCTTGTGTTTGAATTGCAACGCGATCATCAGCCCCTTGAGCGGCCGCAGTACCGCAGCTGCTAGGACGACCGTCAGCGGAAGCCATAGAATGAGGTGCAGCCATATCGGAGGCTGGAAACTCAATTCCACAAACAGAACCAGACCGACGATAACAAACCCGACCAGCATTATGACGAAAACAGCCGGTCCATCGCCGCTGTCGGCGAAAACGAAATTCAGCCCGCAAGCGCTGCAGGATTTCTTGACGCTCAAGAACCCGTCGAACAGTTTCCCCTGCCCGCAACGGGGACACTTGCCGGACAAACCGACCGAAACAGGATTGACCGGTGGAAACTGCGCTTTGTCTTCCATGCACATGGACCTGCTAATAAGAAAAACGCCCGGTCATTTTGCAGACCGGGCGCTTAATTGGGACTATCCCGGCAGCTTAGTGCGGGGCTGGCGTACCAGCACCCCAGATATAGATCGCGACGAACAGGAACAGCCAGACAACGTCAACGAAGTGCCAGTACCAGGCGGCAGCTTCAAAGCCAAAGTGCTTCTCAACCGTGAACTGGCCGGCCATTGCCCGTAGCAGACACACCAGCAGGAAGATGGTTCCGACGATCACGTGGAACCCGTGGAAGCCTGTCGCCATGTAGAATGTCGCACCGTAAATGTTGCCGTCGAACGTGAATGCGGCATGACCGTACTCGTAACCCTGCACAATTGTGAACAGAACACCGAGCAGAACGGTCAACGTCAGACCCCATTTCAGGCCTTCACGATCGTTGTGCAGCATCGCATGGTGCGCCCAGGTTACGGTCGTGCCGGAGCAAAGCAGGATCAGGGTGTTCAGAAGCGGGAGGTGCCAGGGATCGAATGTCAGGATACCGTCCGGTGGCCAATGACCGCCGGTCGCCTCAACGCGGCTGAACTGGATGGCTTCGCCAGCAAAGAGGGCTGCGTCGAAATAGGCCCAGAACCACGCCACGAAGAACATTACTTCCGAGGCGATGAACAAAATCATGCCGTAACGCAGATGCAGGGAAACGACACGCGTATGGTGCCCTTCCTGCGACTCCTTGATGGTGTCTCTCCACCATCCGTACATCACATAAAGAACCACCAGGAGCCCGATGGCGAACAAACCCCAGCTGGACGCAGCAAAGTTGATCCCGAAGAGATCAAAGGAATTGCCGGATGCGGCCTTCATCCATGCGATCGCTCCGATTGCCATGACGAAGGCGCCAACTGACCCGAGAAAGGGCCACGGGCTCGGCTCGACCAGGTGGTAATCGTGGTTCTTGGTATGTGCCTCAGCCATCGGCAAGCTCCCCAAACACTGTCATTTCAGGCGCGTTTCGCGCAGTCTCTCACAAATTTGTCTCAGCACCGGGCGCATCGGCCCGGGCCGCAACAGGGCGTTCCGGTTGTTCTACCGGGAAGAACGTGTAGGACAAAGTGATTTCCTTCACATGCTTCAGCTCAGGATCCTTGTCCATTTCCGGGTCAACAAAAAAGACAACCGGCATCTCAACGGTTTCACCTGCTTCAAGCGGTTGCTCTGTAAAGCAGAAGCAGTCGAGCTTGTTGAAATAGGCTCCAGCAGATGGTGGCCAGACATTGAAGGTCGACGTTCCAACCGTTATCTCGTCACCGATATTGGTCGCCACATAGGCGAGTTGCGCACTTTCGCCCATTTTCAGCGATACGGACCGTTGCTCCGGCTTGAAGTGCCAGGACAGCTGTTTGTTGACGTTTCCGTCAAACCGGATTGTGATCATCCGGTCGATTACAACGTCGCTTTCGCTGTCCGCAACCTGCGTCGTGCCGCCAAACCCGGTGACCCGGCAAAAGAGATCGTAAAGCGGCACGGCAGCGTATGCCGCACCCACCATCAGGCTAAACATGCCGGCACAGGCAAAAGCCACCTTGCGGTTGCTGTTGGCTGCATTGCTGCTGTCCTGTCTGTTGCTCACGCGTCGTCCCTCAAAGAGCCCTGTCCATGACACCCGGTCCCAACTTGACGATGGTAACCGCGTAAAAAAGCGCAACAAGCGCGAGTAGCGCCAGTGCGATTGCGATAGACCTGGAGCGCCGCTTCTTCTGCTGCTCCGGCGTCAACCTGATCCCCTGGTCGTCTTCGGCCATCATACTACGCTCCGGCGATCAGGCTTTCGGCCAGCAAAATGGCAAAAAGCAGGAAGAGGTAGAAGATGGAGAATTTGAAAAGCCGTATGCATGCCTGCCGTGCAACGTCGCCTTCGCGCTTGCGCCAGACATCTGCGGCGAGCGCCAGAAAGGCCAGTCCCATGATCAGCGATACGGCACCGTAAAACGGACTTGCAAATCCCAGCAAGTAGGGTGCAACACCGATAGGCGCCAGCAGCAGCGAATAGATCAGAATGTGGTGACGCGTGCTGGTCTCTCCGGCGACCACCGGCAGCATGGGCACGCCGGCATTGCGGTAGTCGCTGCTCTTGAACAGCGCAAGCGCCCAGAAATGAGGAGGCGTCCACATGAAGATGATCAGGAACAGCACGAAGCTTTCCAAGCTCACGGACCCGGTCACGGACGCCCAGCCAATCATTGGCGGGAAAGCACCGGCTGCGCCGCCGATGACAATATTCTGCGGTGTCGAGCGCTTCAGCCACATTGTGTAAACAACAACGTAGAAGAAAATTGTGAAGGCGAGGAAAGCACCGGCGAACCAGTTGACCAGCAGCCCGAGTGTGACAACAGATCCGATCGAGAGTGTCATCCCGAATGCAAAAGCTTCTTCACGGGATATCTTACCGGCAGGGATCGCGCGTTTCCGGGTCCGGGACATGACTTCGTCGATGTCGGCGTCGTACCACATATTCAATGCGCCGGATGCCCCTGCACCGATTGCGATACACAGGATCGCCACTGCGCCGAGTATCGGGTGTACAGAGCCGGGCGCCAGCATGAGGCCGACAAACGCCGTGAAAATGACGAGCGACATCACACGCGGCTTCAGCAGCGAGACATAGTCGCCAACTGAGCCCATGCCACCGTTCCAGACGGCACTTTCCTGACCGATTGTGTCCTGGCGCTCGACGAGCGACATGCGCGTGTCCTTCAACTTCCCGGTTTCTGCCCCGCCTCTTACGCAGGCGGTCGGGACGATTTTTCCGTCCGGCAGTCTTTCAAAGGTGCACCGCGCCGTTTCTGGGCGCGGTGCCGGTTTCCGTCGGGAGGCATGGCCTCCGTGTTCGCGCTACTTGATCCGCGGCAGAGTTTCGAACTGGTGGAACGGCGGCGGAGAAGACAGGGTCCACTCCAGTGTCGTTGCACCTTCGCCCCACGGGTTGTTGCCGACGGCGCGCTTCTTGGCGAAAGCCTCAAAGATACCGTAAAGGAACACCAGAACAGCAAAGGCGGAAATGTAGGATCCGATAGAGGACACGTAGTTCCAACCCGCCAGTGCATCCGGATAGTCGGCATAGCGGCGCGGCATGCCGTTCAGACCCAGGAAGTGCTGCGGGAAGAAGATCAGGTTCACGCCGATGAAGGTGATCCAGAAATGGGCCTTGCCGATGGCTTCGTTATACATGTACCCGAACATTTTCGGGAACCAGTAGTACCAGGCGGCGAAGATCGCAAACACTGCACCAAGGGACAGAACGTAGTGGAAGTGGGCCACCACGTAGTAGGTGTCGTGGAAGGCACGATCGAGACCAGCGTTCGCCAGCTGCACACCGGTCACACCACCAACGGTGAACAGGAAGATGAAGCCGATCGCCCAGACCATGGGCGTCTTGAACTCGATGGACCCGCCCCACATGGTCGCGATCCAGGAGAAAATCTTAACCCCCGTCGGCACCGCGATCACCATCGTGGCAGCAACGAAGTAAGCCTGGGTCTCGGACGACATGCCAACCGTATACATGTGGTGTGCCCATACAATGAAGCCGACGACACCGATCGCAACCATCGCGTAGGCCATTCCGAGGTAACCGAAGATGGGCTTGCGCGAGAAGGTTGAAATGATGTGGCTGACGATGCCGAAGCCCGGCAGGATCAGGATGTACACTTCAGGGTGACCGAAGAACCAGAACAGGTGCTGGAACAGGATCGGGTCACCGCCGCCGGACGGCGTAAAGAAGGTCGTACCGAAGTTACGGTCCGTCAGGAGCATCGTGATCGCACCGGCGAGAACCGGGAGCGACAGAAGCAGCAGGAACGCCGTGATCAGAACCGACCACGCAAACAGAGGCATCTTGTGCAGGGTCATGCCCGGCGCACGCATGTTGAAGATCGTGGTGATGAAGTTGATCGCACCCAGGATCGACGACGCGCCTGCAATGTGCAGCGACAGGATCGCGAGATCCATGGCCGGTCCGGGCTGTCCCGTTGTCGATAGCGGAGGATAGATCGTCCAGCCACCGCCGACACCGTTGCCGCCTGGAGGGCCTTCAACGAAGAGAGACAGCAGCAGGAGCAAGAAAGCCGGAGGCAGAAGCCAGAACGAGATGTTGTTCATCCGCGGGAATGCCATGTCCGGCGCACCGATCATGATCGGCACGAAGTAGTTGGCATAGCCGCCGATCATCGCCGGCATGACCATGAAGAAGATCATGATCAGGCCGTGAGCCGTCGTGAACACGTTGAACATGTGCGGGTTGCTGAAGATTTGCATCCCCGGCTCCTGCAGTTCCATCCGCATTCCGACACTGAGTGCGCCGCCCACGATCCCGGCAAAGATCGCAAACATGAGATACATCAGTCCGATGTCTTTGTGATTGGTCGAATAGACCCACCGGCGCCATCCGTAGGGATGGTCATGTGCCGCATGTGCTTCGCTCGCAGCCATTTGGGGCTCCCTCTCTAAATTCCTTCAGCAGCGCTGCGTCTTATCGCGCGGTGCCAGACAAACGAAAGCCGCCGCGTTACTTCGCGGCGACAGAGATGTCTTCCAGCTTGCCGGCCGCAAGCTTCTTTTGCTCGTTGATGGACGCCATCAGCTGTTTGTTGGCGCTGTCCAGATCTTCCTGCGCCGCAGCAGCCCACGTCTGAAACTGCTCCTTGGAGACAACACGGATCGCAATGGGCATGAACGCATGGTTGATGCCGCACAGCTCCGAGCACTGTCCGTAGTAGACACCCTCTTCGCGGGCGCGGAACCAGGTTTCGTTGAGGCGGCCCGGAATAGCATCGATCTTGAGACCCATTGAAGGCATGGCGAAGGCGTGAATGACGTCCTCCGCAGTCACCTGCAGGCGAACCGTCGTGTCAACCGGAACAACGAGATCGTTGTCGACGGCCAGCAGGCGCGGGACTTCGTCTATGGTCACGCCGCGCTCTGTTGCGACTTCCTGGCGCGCAGCAACATCAGCATCAGGGTCCAGCGGGTCCCCGAGCATGTAGGAATCGAAGTAAAGGTCACCCATGCCTTCGTCGTTGTACTCGTAGCCCCAGTACCACTGATAACCGATGGCTTTCACGGTCATCTCGTACTCTGGAATATCGAGCTGCTTGTAAAGCAGGCGGAAGGACGGGATCGCAATCACCACCAGAATGAGGATTGGAATAACCGTCCAGGCCACTTCGATCATGGTGTTGTGTGACGTCCGGGAAGGCACCGGGTTGGCCTTGGCACTGAACTTCACGATGCAAATGATCAGCAGGGCGAGAACGAACAGTGTGATCACCGTGATGATGATCAGCGTGAAGGCATTGAACCAGGTGATGTCGTCCATCATATCTGACACCGAGGCCTGAAAGCCCAGCTGCCAGTTTGTCATGCCGGATTCGGCTGCAAGAGCCGCTGTGGACACTCCAGCGAACGTTGCCGCCGTACCGGCGATTGTCATGAGACGCTTGAAGATAGCCTTCACGTCTGCGCTCCCTTCCCTCAGCCGCATGAATGCGGCACATGCATACATCCCGGACCTATGATCCAATCCATTCTGGTTGGGCAGTAACGGGCTTCACGCAACTTCGCAAGCCTCAATCGTCCGGCACCACACCCCGGAGAATCCCTTCAGGTACTCGGAATATAACCATAAACCTCTATCAAGGGCGATGGTTACATTCAGCCAGAGCGGCGATCTGCCGCATCACCCTGCCAACACCATTACGCCGCACAAAAACCACAAGAAACGCCGAGCCGCAATGATATTTCCAACTTTTCGACTCCATCGGCAGGTCACATCCGATTGAGACAAATCAAGGACACGTGGAATTTAGACAAAAAACAGGGCTAATCGACCGTCATGCGGCCTGCGAGACTGGAATCGCGCGCCATCATGCGGCAAGGTCTGGCCGATAATACACGACGATTCGCGGTGCAGTCCGATTTCAAATGGGTCTGCCTTCAAGGGAATCGGACAACGATTGACCGGAGGAATTCTTGTCAACACACACGCAGCAGTCTCTCAAAACCGGCGGTGCTGACCGTTTCAAGCCGTCATTTTCAACGCTCGCTGTTGTTGCCGGACTTTTGTTCGGTGCATTTGTCCATGGAACACCAGCGGCCATGGCTCAAGGTGAAGTCCGATCTTCGCACGGAGACTGGCAGATGCGCTGCGACACGCCACCGGGCGCTGCCGGCGAACAATGTGCCCTGATTCAAAACGTCACAGCGTCCGATCGCGAGAATGTGGGGCTTTCGGTCATCGTGCTGAAGACAGCGGACAAGCAGGCAAGAATTCTGCGCGTACTGGCCCCCCTCGGTGTGCTCCTGCCGTCCGGTCTCGGGCTTCGCGTCGACAATGCCGACATCGGACGGGCCGGCTTCGTGCGCTGCCTGCCCAACGGCTGCATCGCCGAAGTGATCCTGGAAGACGAACTGCTGTCGAAACTGCAGGCCGGGTCCCAGGCGACGTTCATCATTTTTCAGACACCGGAAGAAGGCATTGGAATTCCAATCTCGCTGAACGGGTTTTCGGCCGGTTTCGACGCCCTTCCGTAGGACCTCCGGGCTTATCGAGATGCCTCAGAGCGTGGCATTTCCTTCAGAGACTTATTCGGCAGGTGCATCCTGCCGATCCTCGCCTGCCTTGCGAGGCGTGACCTTGTGTAAGCGGTCCGACCCGGCGAACATGCCTTTTTCAAGTTGAACGGCAAGACGTTCCTCGTCCCGCCTGCGCACGTCTTCCTCGATCTGGTCGATCCGGTCGAGCGGCGTTCCGAGCGCCTCAAGCGCTGCCCGTCCAAAGACGACGCTCGATTCGAAGGTCTCTCGGATCTGATAGTCCACACCGCGCCGGGTAAGGTCCATCACGTGCGCTCTGTCGGTCGCGCGGCAAAAGATCAGCGCGTCCGGAAATCCGTCCCGGATCTGATCGATCGACCTTGCCATGACCTTGTCGTTCTCGATGCACATGGCGACGAGCGCCGATTTACCGGCGCCAGCCGCAGCCAGAACGTCCGCCCTGGTGGCGTCGCCGTAGTAGACCTTGTAGCCCTGCTTCCGGGCGTAATCGATACGGTCTGGCCGGTTGTCGATGGCCGTGATCTCAAGGCCTTCTGACGTCAGGATCTGGGCAACCACCATGCCGAACCGGCCAAAACCAATAACAAGTACCGTGGGAGCAGCCTCCTCGAAGGTCTCGATCGACGGATTTTCAACGCCTCGGGCCTTCGCCCTGGCCGCCAGCTTGTCGAGACCAAGGCATGCAAGCGGTGTCAGCAGCATGGTTAGAATGACAACGGCATTCAGCAGATTGGCGGTCTGATAATCCAAAATGCTGTTGCTGACGGCGGCCGTGAACAGAACGAATGCAAATTCCCCGCCTTGCGGCAGTGTCACGGCAATACGCATTGCGTCCGAGTTCGACGAACCGGTTCCCCGGGAGAGCGCCCACAGGAACACGCCCTTCAACCCCATGACTATTGCTACACCAGCGGCAACAAGCAGCCAGTTTTCGATCACCAGCGACACATCGAGCGACATGCCGACGGCAACAAAAAACAACCCCATCAGCAAGGAGCGGAAAGGTTCGATATCGGCTTCCAGCGTGTGCCGGAAACTGGACTCGGCCAACAGAACGCCGGCAAGAAACGCACCCAAAGCCATCGACAGGCCAACGGAATGCATGATCCCTGCGCTGCCGAGAGCAACCAGGAGAGCTGCGGTGAGCATGACCTCGCGCGCCCGGCTGGCCGCCAGGAACAGAAAGATCGGTGAAATAAGATAGCGACCGGTCAGAATAACGGCAGCAACTGCGCCAAGAACGATGAAGATTTCACTTGCGATTTCCGTTGCGGTGGAAGGGCCTTCGCCGGGCGCAAGAATAGCCACCATTGCCAGCAACGGAACGATCGCGATGTCCTGCAACAACAGGATCCCGAATGCACGCTGGCCGTAGGGTGATGAGAGTTGGCCGCGTTCCTGCAGGATTTGCAACGCAAATGCCGTCGACGACAATGCAAGACCAAACCCTGCAACAAAAGCCGTCGAATAGGGCATCCCGAAAAGACGGGCGACCGCAAACAAACAAACACCGGTCAAAACGACCTGAGCCGTCCCCAAGCCGAAAATGTCCCGTTTCATGCGCCAGAGCTTTTGTGGGTCCAGCTCCAAGCCGATCACAAACAGGAGGAGTACGACCCCGAGTTCCGCAACATGGAGAACATCTTCACCGGAGCCCAGGAGCTGCAGACCGTGAGGGCCGATCGCCGCACCGGCGGCCAGATAACCCACAACCGATCCCAGACCCAGCCGCTTGGCAATCGGCACCGCGACACAGGTGGCAGCCAGAAACACAATCGCTTCGGCAAAAAACGGAGGTGCGCCCTCTGCTGCCATCCCATCTCCTCTGCCGTCAGGCTGAAAATCCCCGCCCCCAGCATGACAGCCAGGGAGTTGATTCCATATTAACAAAACTGAAGTGGTTTAACTTTGACAAATCTTAAAAAACGCAGCAACGCGTGACCAAAAAACGGTCAATGCCTCTAAATTGCAGAGCTGATTTTTGATTTCAAAGCACGTCGGGCAGAAACACACAAAGAAATGCCGTCTACGCCCATCGCCATTACCTTGGTCGAGACGGCCAATTTTCGCGCGCTCACAGGTTTCAAATTGGCCCAAGCGGCCCTTTTCCCATTCTTTCGTGCAGTCCCGTTTTCTGGAACAAACCTGAAGTCAAACCAGACGATGTTGCCTTAAGAAACTGAGGAGTGCGTCGACGGCCGAGTAGACGTGCCCCGTCATTCCGGCTTTTTCCGCGCCGGCAACGTTTGCGGGATTGTCGTCGACAAACGCGCTTTCCCCTGGTGCGTAACCGTATTTTTCACACAGGCGCAGATAGACGGCCGGATCTGGCTTTCGCGCCTTGAATTCTGCGGAAACGTGCGCTTTTTCGCCGAAAATCTCGACGACTTCTGGCGCACACAATGGTAGAGCTGCCTTGAGCATCATGCCGTTGTTGGTCAAGAGAGCGAGATCAGCGCCCGGCTTCAGACGGCGAACGAGATCAAGCACGTCCGGTCTTGCCCGCATCATCCTGCGCCGGATATCCGCCCAGGTTTCGAAATCAATCGGATACCCGAGCAGGTCGGCATATTGCGCGAGATAGCCTTCCGCCGTGTCGGGAGAACCGGCCTCCGCAGCAGTCTCATGCGGTCCGCCCCACACGGCCTTGTCGATCTCTGCCGCGGCACGGCCGGTAAGCTCTTCCAGGAGCTTCAAACGGGTTTGGTGATCGTAGTCATAAAGCACCTGATCCATGTCGAAGACGACAAACCTGATGTCAGGCATTTTCCACTCCACCGAAAACTTGTCAGACCGCTGTTCCGCCAATCGTCATTTCGTTGATACGCATGGACGGCTGGCCAACACCGACAGGAACGCCCTGCCCCTGCTTGCCACAGGTCCCCATGCCCGGATCGAGCTTCATGTCATTACCGATCATCGAAACGCGGGTCAGTGCATCTGGGCCGTTGCCGATCAGCATTGCCCCTTTTACAGGTGCCCCAACCTTGCCGTTTTCAACACGGTAGGCCTCCGTGCAGGAAAACACGAATTTCCCGGATGTGATGTCGACCTGCCCGCCGCCGAAGGCAACGGCATAGATGCCATCCTTGACGGAACTCAGGATTTCCTCCGGGTCCTTGTCGCCAGCCATCATCACGGTATTGGTCATGCGCGGCATCGGGATATGCGCGAAAGATTGCCGACGACCGTTACCGGTCGGCTCCATGCCCATCAATCGGGCGTTCTGTCTGTCCTGCATGTACCCTTTCAAAATTCCGTCTTCGATCAGAACGGTCCGACTTGCTGGGGTACCCTCGTCGTCAACGCTGAGCGATCCGCGCCTGTCCGGAATCGTGCCATCATCGACGATCGTTACACCCGGAGAGGCCACCCGTTCTCCCATAAGACCGGCAAAGGCGGAAGTTTTCTTGCGGTTGAAATCACCCTCCAAACCATGACCGACGGCTTCATGAAGGAGGATTCCCGGCCAGCCCGGGCCGAGGACAACATCGAAGGAACCAGCAGGTGCGGGGACGGCTTCGAGGTTCACCAACGCCTGGCGCAAGGCCTCGTCGACGCCACCCTGCCAGTTTTCGGTGGTGATGAACCTTTCGAACCCTTCCCGGCCGCCACAGCCGAAAGAACCGCTTTCCTGGCGCTCATCGTTTCCGGCAACGACCGAAATGGACAGGCGCACCATCGGGCGGACATCGCGTACCAGGTGTCCGTCGGCGCGCAGGATTTCCACCACCTGCCAGGACCCTGCGACAGAGGCCGTGACCTGTCTGACGCGCGGGTCTTTTGCCCTGGCATAGGCGTCGATCTCTTGGAGAAGCTTGACCTTCTCCTCAAAACTCGGACCACCGAGCGGGTTGGCATCGGTGTAAAGCGACTGGTTCGTGCGCACGGGCGCTGCGGCATAGGTTCCTGAATAGCCCTTCTTGACCGCGCTCACGGCTTCCGCCGCCCGCTTGAGGGCCTGTTCCGAAATGTCACCGGCATGGGCATACCCGGCTGCTTCACCGGCCACGGCTCTGAGGCCGAACCCTTGTGCGGTGTCATAATTGGCTCCCTTGAGCCTCCCGTTGTCAAAAACGAGGCCTTCCGTTTGCCGGTATTCGACAAAAAGCTCACCATCATCGGCACCCGACAGTGCGTCCTGGGTAATGCGTTTGGCAGCGTCGAGACCAAGGCCGGACGTTTCGATGAGATCCGTTGTCGAAAGGGTCATTTCTGTATCCTGTCTTCGTCTTCGAAAAAAAGACGTTCTTATGCGTCCCGTTTCGGACGGCGAACTGATTGTCGCTAAAGAACATAGGTGCCTTGCGTCATTTTTTCACTTCAAAAGCCCAAAAATCCACTTGAGAGACTTTTTAGTTGAGTTTAAAACTCAACTTATCTTCTCTACCGGAAAGGTGTGCTCAGCAGCCGCGCCCGTTCCAAGGCCAAGCCAACATCCAAAAAATTCAACCGAACCGTCACGCGTGACAGCGTGAAGGGAGTGTATGCGCATGTCAGGATCAAAAGGCGCGCCTGCCTCAGGCAGCATCAATTCGTTTCATGAGCTTGCCGCACAGCGCGGTGACGGACTTCATCCACTGCTTCGCGAGGCTTTGGCGAAAAGCGGTTCGGTGTCCGGACCGCCTGCCGACAGTGAGAAGAACAATGCAAACGTCGTTCCTGTGCAGTTTGGCAAGCTGCCGTCGTCCCGCGGCGATCAGAGAGAAGCCGCCAAATGAAAGCCGTTCTTGTTGCAATGCACCTTGTTGCCTGCCAGCCGGACCTTTTGATCTGCAAGGACATGTCGGTGAATTCGAAGCGCTGGACTGACGTTGAAACCTGCCGCCAGGACAGGGACGCGGAAATTTTCCGTGTGAAGCAGACATTGCCGGAGACCGTTGTCGTGATGTCGCGCTGCAGGTATCTCATTGGCAAAGACCGCCGCACCGCGCCTGCGTTCTAAGTTGTCTTGTTGTTTATTCGTCTGACGACTTGCCGGGGAGGTATGATTTACCGTAAAAGACCGCGAGAACCAGTGCAACAGACAGTATACCGGCGACAATGAACCGTTACGAAAATCCGCGCATACCGAGCGAAGCCCGTGTCCGTTACCTGGATGGCGACTACCAGGTTGAAACGCCCGGAACGTTTGTCCGGTGCGCGGTGACCGGTGCAGCCATTCCACTGGATGAACTCAAATACTGGTCAGTGGAGCACCAGGAAGCTTATGTCGATGCCAAAGCATCGATGAAACGCTATCTGGAAACGCGCTGAAACCCGCCTAGTTCACGAATGCCTTTGCACGAAGCTTCTCCCTGATCAGCGCGATGAGGCGCTCAGGCGCGTCTATTTCCATTGCAACATCAAGAACTTCGGCCTTGGCTGATGCCCATCTGAAGAGCTCGCCGTTCAAGGTCGTCAGTCGAACCATGTCCTTGGAAGTGGTCACCAGTTGGAGGCCGTCCCTTTCAGCATTGGTCATTAAACTGCTGACATCGGCTTCGGTGTAGTGATGATGGTCGGAAAAAGCACGCGTTTTCTTGACCCTGTAGCCAAGCTCCTTCAACGAGGCGAAAAACTTCTGCGGACGGCCGATGCCTGCAAACGCATAGAGATCCACGCCTTCCAGGTTGCTATTGGCCCTTGCACGAAGGTGCGCATGCAAAATCGGCAGGCCTTTGCGGCCAGCAAGGTGGACCGCCTCGTTTGCCGCTTCACCGTCGCCAACGAGGACAAGACAGTCGGTCCTGACGATCTGCTGGTGTGCGGGAGCTCTTAACGGACCGGCGGGAATGCAGAACCCGTTGCCGAAACCGGTCGCACAATCCACCAGAACAACGCTCAAATCCTTTGCCAGTGAAGGGTTCTGAAAACCGTCGTCCATGAGAAGAATATCAACCGGTTCGTTTTCCGCGCGCCGTGCTCCCGCAGCCCTGTCGGAAGAAACGATCGTCGGGCCATGCTCCGCCAGAAGCAAAGCCTCATCACCGACATCACTGCTGCCATGCCGCTCCGGATCAACCAGTAGCGGACCTTTTTCCCGTCCGCCGTATCCGCGCAGCAAAAAAGCGGGCTTGTGCCCCTCCTCGCGCAACAGGTGCGCAAGTTCGATCGCAAAGGGTGTCTTCCCGGTGCCGCCGACGACAAAATTCCCAATGCAGATCACGGGCAGACGGCTTTTGGCCTTGGGCTTGGAGAGCATTCTGCGGCCGGACACAAGACCGTAAATCCATCCGGCCGGCGCCAGCAAAAACGAAAGGATTGAGCCCGAAGACTGCCACCAGAATTCAGGAGCCTTCATCACTGTAAGCCTCCGAAGGCCGACGCAATTTCTCTTTTGCAAGATACGGACGCAGCAAATCGAGTGACTTACCCAGCGCGCCCCGCCCGGCCTCGACCAGCGAACGTGCGGTTTCGGCCTGGGTTCGCGCACGGCCGGTATCCATCAGAAGCAAGCCAATCTGTTCGGCAAGCATTGAGGGCTCGCTCACCCTGACAGCTGCGCCACCACTCCAGAAATCCTTGTAAACGGCGCGTGCATTTGCGACTTTTGGTCCTGTTGCCAGAGCAGACCCAGCCAGCGCGGCTTCAACGGGATTATGGCCGCCGACGTCAGTGAATGAGCCCCCCAGAAACGTTACGGGCGCCAGGCGGTAGTAGAGCCCCATTTCACCGAGCGTATCGCCGAGAAACACTTGAGTATCGGATGTGACTGTATCTCCGGAGCTGCGCGTCACAACGGAAAAATCGCGCGCCTCGGCTTCCGTCTTGATTTCCTCCGCCCGCACAGGGTGCCTGGGAACAAGGACCAGAAGCAGATCAGGCGTTTCGCGCAGCAAACTGGAAAACGCGTCAAAAACGATTTCATCTTCGCCGGGATGCGTCAGGGCCGCCAGCCAGATTGTGCGCTCACCGATCTGGGTTTTGAGCTGCAAGAGTGTTGCTTCATCTACCGTCAATTCGGACGCATCGAATTTCAAGTTGCCTGGCACCTGCACATTTGTGCATCCCAGTTTCCTGAACCGTGCCGCGTCTGCCTGGCTTTGGGCGAGGACCAAATCGAGACAGTCAAAGACAAACCTCGATGTTTGGGGAACACGCAACCAGTTCCTGAGCGACCCGTCGGACAGTCGGCCATTCAGCAAGACAAAGGGCACCTTGCGGCATCGCAATTCATCGAACAAACAGGGCCAGATTTCCGATTCAACCACCATCGCGAGGTCCGGGGACCAGTGATCCAAGAACCGCTTCAGGGGAGCCGGGGCATCATAGGGCACAAACTGGTGTATCGCGCCGTCGGGGAGGCGTTTTGCGGCCAACTCGGAAGCGGTCACGGTCACCGTGGTTAGCAACACCGTGTACCCCTCAGCGGTCAGTGTTTCGATAAGCGCCAGCGCAGACGTTGTCTCGCCGACGCTTGCCGCATGAATCCAGACCAGGTTTCCGTTTGGACGGGCAATCGACGATCTGCCAAAACGCTCCTGTTTGCGTTCCGGAATTTCCTTCCCAGATCGGCTTCTCGACCAGAAGAGCACATGAAACAGCGGCGACAGTGCCTGTGCGGCCGCACGATAAAGACTGAGCAGGACGGGTCTTTGCTCAGCCATTCGCCCTGCCGACAAGTTGGTAGGCATGCGTGGTCGCCGCATTCAAACCGTCTTCGACCTGCTTCCGATAACTCTCGAGCGCCTCATCCTCTGTGTCGCCCGGGACCCAGATCAAGTCGCCGACCGCAATGCTGCCTTTTCCAAAGGGAAGGTTCACACTTGCCTTGTCCCAGCTGTTTAGCTCGATGCTTCGGCTTGTGGCGACCGCAACAGGCAGTATCGGGCGTCCAGAGTGTTTCGCCAACTGCACGATGCCTTCGCCTGCAATACGCGCCGGCCCTTTGGGGACATCGGCGGTCATGGCAATGCTGTACCCGTCTTTGAGGGCCCTGACAGCTTCTATGAAGCCACGCATTCCGCCACGCTTCTTGATCTGGCGCGCATTTTTGCCGCCGGAGGCCCTGATCAGGCCGAGACCGAACTTGCTCGCCGCAATGGCATTGACCTCGCCGTCTGCGGATCTGGATATCATGACCTTGGCGGGCCAGTGTCTTGGCTTTGCAAAGGGAACCATAAAATGCTGACCGTGCCACATCGCGACGATTACGGGCAGTTGCTTCTCTGTTTCGTCGTGGACACCTTCAGGCGCAACGACAAACCTGTTCGTATGGTAGACCAGCTTCAGGTAACCCGCGAGGGCGGAACCCACCGCCGAAAGAACCCAGGGTTGGCGGCCAAGGCGTTTGATCATTTTTGTTATCGCCGCGTTTACGTGTCTATGTTGCCGTTTCCGGATCCAGCAGTCGGTGCATGTGAACGATAAAGTATCGCATATGCGCGTTGTCCACGGTCGCCTGCGCCTTCGCCTTCCAGGCGGTGTAGGCTTCCGCGTAGTTCGGATAGATGCCAACGATATCGAGCTCGTCCAGATCCCGAAACGTCAGCCCTTCCGGTGTTTCCAGTTCACCACCGAAAACCAGGTGCAACAGCTGTTTGGGAGCGTCAGTCTCGCTCATAAGCATCCTCGCTTAGTTGATCCGGGCAATACCGCTGCTATCGGATTATGTCCTTAAGCACCGCGCACACTGGTCCTATAAGCGTGGTTGATGCTGCGATCAATGCCGGGTGACCTGTCCGCACACGATTATAGGTCAATGCCTTTCCGGAAAGGTCCATCACGCGACCGCCTGCTTCTTCGACCAGAAGATCCGCTGCAGCAAGATCCCAGTCGCTTGGCCCGCCACGCGCTGCGCCGACATCGATGCGGCCGGCAGCTACCATCACAATCCGGTAGGCCAGGGATCTGAGGATTTCCGCTTTCTCAAATCCTGCGGCAACCACGTCCGTGTTTGAGACAATCGAATGCGTTCCGGTCAAAGTCGCGCCGACAACCTCTTTTCTTTCAGACACCTTGATCTCAGAGCCGTTCAGCCATGCGCCGCCACCTGTGCGCGCCAAGAACATCTCATTCCGGCAGGGACAAAAAACGCTGCCTGCGACCGGTCGTCCGTTTTCGACAACGGCAAGCGAGATTGTCCATTCATCACCGCCGGCCAGAAATGCCCGTGTGCCGTCAATCGGGTCGACGATGAAAACACGACTGCGGGAGAGGCGCGCCTTGTCATCCGCAGTTTCCTCGGACAGCCAGCCATACCCGGGACGGGCAGAAGTCAGTTTGTCGGCAAGAAACCGGTCGACAGCGATGTCTGCTTCCGATACCGGCGACTCGTTGCCCTTGCCCTTGTACCAGGTCTCAAGCCCCTGACCGAAAAAACCCAAGGCAAGTTCACCAGCCTGGCGGGCCGCCGTTTCCAGTAATTCAAGATCCGCCTGAAAGTCCTTGTCGCGTATGCTCTGGTCAGCTTCCGGCAAGCGCCATCCCTTCGATCATGACAGACGGCGTTGCCGCAGAATACCGGTTGTCGAGGTCGCTTCCAGCGACGAGACGCTTGAACATGTCATTGAGATTGCCCGCGATTGTTATCTCGCTCACAGGCTCGACGATTTTGCCGTTTTCGAACCAGAAACCCGCTGCACCGCGCGAATAATCTCCTGTCACACCATTGACGCCATGGCCGATCAAGTCGGAAACCAGCAAGCCGCTTCCGGCATCAGACATCAGCTCTTCCAGCGACTTCTCACCCGGCATCAAGGTTACATTGGTGGCACCCGGGGACGTTCCGCTGCCACTGCGATGCGCACGGCCGTTGGGGCTAAGCCCCAGTTCACGCGCGGACGCGCCATCCAGAAACCAATGCTGCAGCACGCCGTCTTCAATGACATTCAAGACCGACGCTGCCGTGCCCTCGCCGTCAAACGGTCTGGTTGCGGCACCGCGGCGTTTGAAGGGGTCATCGACGACCTGAATTCCGGGCGCAAAAATTGCGTCACCCATCTTGTCCTTGAGAAAACTTGTTTTCCGGGCAATCGACGCGCCGTTGATTGCCCCGGTCAGATGGCCAAGGATGCTCCTGGCTGCGCGCGCCTCGTAGATCACATCGGTCGTTCGTGTTGACAGTTTCTGCGGGTTCAGCCGCCGAACGGCCCGCTCGCCCGCTCTTTTGCCGATCTCCGCCGGAGCATCGAGATCTTCAAAGAACGTTCTGCTGTCGAAATCGTAGTCCCGCTCCATCGACGTGCCCTCTCCGGCAACCGCCGTCATGGCGATGCCGTGCCGGGAGGACATATAAGCGCCTTGGAACCCGTGGCTTGTGGCCAGAACAACCCCAGCCAGCCGCCAGGATGCTCCCGCGCCACCGGATTTGCTCACGCCGCTGACGGCCAGGCCTGCCTCCTCGGCTTCCAGCGCAATGTGCGTCAATGTCTCCGCCGTCATTTCGCGGCTGTCGAGAAGCTCCAGATCGGGCAATTGCTTCACAAGCAGGTCCTGATCGGCCAGACCCGCAAAAGGATCCTCCGGTGCCACCCTGGCCATGGCGATGGCGCGTTCAGCGAGTGTTTGCGGATCGTCCAGCTGATTGGCGGAGACGGCCGCGGTGCGCCTGCCGACAAAAACGCGCAAGGTGACGTCGTCGCCTTCCGCCCGCTCGGTTTCCTCAACCTTGCCTTCTCTGACGTCCACCGAAAGTGACACGCCGGTCACTGCAACGGCGTCACAGGCATCGGCCCCGGCCTTTTGGGCGGCCTCAACGAGGCGGACGGCGCGAGACTGCAATTCGCTTTGATCAATAACTTCTGACATTCAATCCGCCTTAACGGGTTTGTTAATTTGCGCCCCACTCGGGATTGTGTTTACGCCCAGCTTCGGGGCGGCGCAACAATTTGCCGTAAATAGCAACTGTATGTGATCCCGAAACCCTTTGAAACAGCTTCCGATTTCCGCCGCGCCTCATTTTAACCACAGGCATAAACAGTCCGTTTGCGACGTGCTTACACTCCGGTAACCCTCTTTGAAATCAGAGTTTTTTAACTCTGTCTCTTAAGTGGTTCACGACCTTTGTGCGCTAGCTTTGGGTGCATCAAGAGACCAAAAGGTCCGACGGAGAGTCATTTGAGACGTCAAACAGAAATACAGGTGCCAAAGGCAGCCGGGCATAATGCAGACACAATACTGCACCCCGGCTGTCTACCGGTCCGATTTGAACAAAGACTCGAATCCCGGCCGGGAACGCCATCGCTTCCCGCGGAAATCTTTCTTGATCAGAACAGGGTCATCATCAATCGCCGTGTTGCCGGCGTGCCGGTCCGGGTGGTGGTGCCGTCATGTGCATTTGACGGTGTCATGGTTCGGATCGTTCCAGGATCGACACCTGGCAATATCTCGGCAGCACTGATCCTGAAACACCCGGACAGCGCGCTATCGATTACGCTTGCGGAGACCGAGACCTCAGACGAACTCGCCGTTTTGTGGAGCCGGTGGGCAGAGACTTTCAAACTTCCCATGCTCGTCTGTGACCTCGGTGGCGAAGTCAAGCCGATCGAGGCGTTCAGCGCCACACCGGCTGCCGGGCCTGCCCCACGCCGCAAGTTGCGCCTTCTGACGGGTCGCCGTCCGCGTTTCCTCAACAAGAGGGCACCGGGCCGAACTCACCGTTCGCCCGAAAATTTCGCGCATGAACGCGAAATCATTGCGCGTACCTGAAGCTTCGATTACGTGAATCATCCGGAGATGGCCGCGTTGAAGCCGCAGTCTCAAAGACCGGCGCCGATAAGAGCGTCGGCAACGAACCCTGCGAACAGGATCCAGCCGTAAGTGCCGTTGGAGCGGAAGAGCTTCAGGCACTGGTCGCCGTCGTCGATATCCAGAACAACTATTTGCCATCCCAGGTGAACCACCCCGGCCAGAATTCCGGCAAAAGCTGCAGGCCCCGCGTCGGCAAGAACCGCCGCCGAAGCGAAAAACAACGTGGCAAGCCCGTACAGAGCCATCAGGGCCGGTTTCGTCCTGGTGCCGAACAGCCGCGCTGTCGATTTCACCCCAACAAGCGCATCATCCTCTTTGTCCTGATGGGCGTAAATCGTGTCGTATCCTATGGTCCAGCAGATTCCGCCAATATACAGGAGTACCGGCGCAAGTGACAGAGATCCGAATTCTGCCGCCCAGCCCATGAATGCACCCCAGGAGAACGCGAACCCCAGGAACATTTGCGGCCAGTTCGTAATGCGTTTCATGAACGGATAAATCGCCACCGGCACGAGTGAAACGATCCCCAAAACGATCGAGAAAGTGTTGAACTGGAGGAGCACCAACAGCCCGATCAGCGCCTGCACCACCAGAAAAACCTTGGCCTGCGTCCGGCTGACCTGCCCGGCCGGAATGGGTCTTGACCGGGTTCGTTCAACCTGGGCGTCAATGTTCACATCGACAATGTCGTTGTAGGTGCATCCGGCACCGCGCATCGCAACAGCACCGGCGAAAAACAGGAAAAGATGCCAAATGTTCGGAAAGCTGTTTCCGGCAGCAATGGCAGCGAGTGCTGCAGACCACCAGCAAGGCCACAGGAGCAGCCACCAGCCAATCGGCCGCTCCCACCTTGCAAGCCTCGCATAGGGACGCAAGGCAGCAGGCAATTTCGTGTCGACCCAATGCCGCTTGACCGCATCAGCGACCGGTCCGGTGTCCTTGGTGGAAAAAAACATTGTGCACCCTCTTCGAATTCGGACCTTCTACAGATATTGGCGATGGATTACACCCGGCAAGTGGCCATAGTGTCGTCGTCGTGGGTTATAGGTTCAGGGGCAGTGCACGACTTCCTTTGCCGCTTTTGAGCGCAATCTATCAGGACGGAGTACATCGTGGTTTTTCCACCCAGACATTTGGGTTTTGCCTTGCTCGCAACCGCTCTGGTTCTCGCGGGCGCACCGACCGTTTCCATTGCACAGGATCCTCCTCCGCCGCCACCGCGTCCAGGCGACGCTTCGCCGCCCCCCCGACCCGGCGACGGGAACCCGCCACCTCCGCGTCCCGGTTCCGGACCACAACCACCGCGCTCTGCGGACGGCACCCGGCCGCCAAGGCCGGAAGATGGCCCTCCGCCGCCCCGGCCCGGAGGCCGGGATCTCAACGAGACCACGCTGGCCACGACAGGCGCGAAAAAGATCCGTGGGGAAGTCTGGGCCGATAACTGGTTCAAGCTCTACATCAATGGCAGGGAGTTGACTGAAGACAGTGTGCCGATCACGACAGAACGGTCCTTCAATGCAGAGCGGTTTGAGTTCAAGGCGGATCTGCCAATGACTATCGCGTTCGAGTTCCGCGATTTCATGGAAAACGCAACCGGCCTGGAATACATCGGCTCCAGGCGTCAACAAATGGGCGACGGCGGTGCAATCTTTCAGTTCCGGGACCTTGAAAGCGGAGCTCTCTTGGCTGCAAGCAGTGCGGACTGGCGCTGTCAGGTCGTCCAGTCCGCACCCGCGGACAGGTCCTGCGAACGCGAAGATAATCCTGACATTTCTCTTCCCAATTGTTCAGAACCAGTCACTTCGGTGCCAGGCGATTGGATGCAGCCCGGGTTTTATGACAGTTCGTGGCCTGCAGCTGTTGTCCACAGCGAGTCGGACGTCAGACCAAAGGACGGTTACGACCGGATCGAGTGGGACCCATCCGCCAGGCTCATCTGGGGCGCTGATCTTGAAAAAGACAACGTTCTTTACTGCCGCGCGATCGTAGGGAACTGAAATCAAAGCAGTTTCCTCGATATCCCTGGATCAGGTGAGGTCGTTGGTCCTGACTGATGGCAGCGAGACCCAACGCGCATCTGATTGCAGCAACCGGGGGGGCGTGATAGACCCCGCGTGAAGGCGCTGGCCCGCTCAGGGCCAGCTTGAACGAGCGTATCAAAGAGACCTGCGACTTATGAATATCCTGCTTATAGGCTCCGGCGGGCGTGAACACGCTCTTGCGTGGGCTCTGGCAAAATCTTCCAAACTCACGAAGCTGTTTGTAGCGCCCGGTAATGCGGGCATTGCCGAGGTGGCTAAGCTCGTGGCACTGGATGTTGACGATCATGACGCTGTGATCGCGTTTTGCCGCACCGAGCAGATCGATCTTGTCGTGGTGGGTCCGGAAGCGCCGCTGGTCGCCGGGCTGGTTGACGATCTGGAGCGAGCTGGTGTCAAGGCATTTGGACCGAGCAAAGCTGCCGCGCAACTGGAAGGCTCCAAAGCGTTTACAAAGGGCGTTTGCGACGAAGCCAATATCCCGACAGCCGGATACGGGCGTTTCTCAAATCCGGACGACGCCCTCGCCTACATTAAAGCCAAAGGCGCTCCCATTGTGGTCAAGGCTGATGGCCTTGCCGCCGGGAAAGGCGTCGTTGTCGCCATGACCCGGCCAGAGGCAGAAGACGCAGTCACGGCCTGTTTCGACGGTTCATTCGGCGATGCGGGCGCAGAAGTCGTGATTGAGGAGTTTCTTGAAGGCGAAGAGGCAAGCTTCTTTGTGCTTTCTGACGGCATCAACGCCCTGCCGCTTGCGACAGCACAGGACCACAAGCGGGTGCATGACGGCGACACTGGTCCCAACACAGGTGGCATGGGGGCCTATTCTCCGGCACCGGTGATGACGCCGGACCTGATTTCACGGGTGATGGACGAAATCATTCAACCAACCATCAAGACACTCGCGGACCGCGGAACACCATTCAAAGGCGTCCTTTATGCCGGCCTTATGATCACGTCCGCAGGCCCGAAACTCATTGAATACAATACCCGTTTCGGCGATCCGGAGTGCCAGGTGCTGGTAATGCGCCTGAAAAGCGATCTGTTGGATCTCCTTGTGGCCAGCGTTGACGGAACCTTGTCCGACCAGCAGGCTGAGTGGCATACGGACAGCGCCCTGACAGTGGTCATGGCCTCCAACGGTTATCCGGCCTCCTACAAAAAAGGCACTGAAATCCGCGGTTTGGACAACGCCGCTTCTGACATGGTCGAAGTCTTTCATGCGGGCACGAAACGCGAAGGAAACCGGTTGCTGGCGGTTGGTGGCCGGGTGCTGAACGTAACCGCTTTGGGAAACACCGTAGGAGCGGCCAAGACCCGCGCCTATGAAGCCATCGAGCAGATAGACTGGCCGGAAGGTTTTTGCCGGAGCGATATCGGCTGGCGCGCTATCGAGCGGGAAACAGAGCCTGAGGCGTAAGAAATCCAAGCCGACCGGGCGGCCTGACCGGATCGTTTCGGCCGGGAGGCATTGGCGCTTTGCCCTCCGCTTGCAGCAAAGCTAGGGTGTGTTCCGGATTTTGTGCGGGAGAATGGTTTGAAGTCAGATTTACCGGATCTTTTCCCCGGATTCGAAACGCGGGTCGTACAGGCAAACCAGACGGGCCTTTTCTGCCGGATCGGTGGGTCCGGCCCACCGCTGCTGCTCCTGCACGGCTACCCTCAGTCCCACGTGATCTGGCACGAAATAGCGCCCGAGCTTGCCGAGCATTTCACGCTTGTCATGCCTGATCTGCCTGGATACGGCATGTCATCCGTGCCCGCCGTTTCCGCCACTCACGAAGCCTATTCGAAACGCGTCATGGCATCCGGCATGCGTGAATTGATGCGCACACTTGGTTATGAGCATTTCTTTGTGGCTGGTCATGACCGAGGCGGACGGGTTGCTTACAGGCTCGCGCTTGACCACCCTGAAAGTGTGCCGAGACTGGCCGTGCTCGATATCCTTCCCACATCAGACTATTGGGATCGTCTCGACCGCGCCTTCGGGCTCAAGGTTTATCACTGGATGTTCCTCGCGCAGCCCTTTCCGTTTCCGGAGAAGATGATTGCAGCTGCGCCAGTCCGCTATCTTGAGCATACATTGGCGAGCTGGACCGCCAACAAGAACCTCGACTGTTTCACCCAGGGTGCGCTCGATCACACCAGGCGCTGGTTCTGCGAACCGGATCGGATCTCGGCCTGCTGCGAAGACTACAGAGCCGGCGCAACAATCGACTATGAGCATGACCGCGCGGATCAGGATAACGGCAACACGATCCGCAGCGAATTGCTCGCACTTTGGGGTAACAAAGGCATCGCAATGAGTGTCGATGACCCCTTGGCGGTCTGGCGTACCTGGTGCCCTCATGTGCAAGGGCGCTCCCTTCCCTGCGGCCACTTTCTCCCTGAAGAAGCTCCCAAGGAAACGGCAGCAGCACTGCGTGTCTTTTTCAGCGACTGATACGTTTTTATTTAAATAAAACGCAAAAGTCTTGTTCCAGATTCGCAAATATACACGTCAATTACCCTCAAAAATTGTATTTCTTCTCTCAAAAGGCGAATTTTCGCTTAATGCCTCTTAAGAAATTCATTCAATGCAATTTAACTATTTTATTTTATTAATAAAAATGGCAGAGACAGCTTGCATCAGCTTGCGGAGAAGACACATCCAGCAGCCGTATGTTGGCATCCTGACCAACGAGTTCGCAGCTTCGGCTGCCGGGGGTGTGTGTGCAGGAAATTGGCGATCGAGAAGCGGCGAAAGGCGGCCCGCGGGGACATCACCCGCGCGGCCACGAACGCGTCACGCTTCTTGACCGCATCGTTGAACGCCTCTGCCCGGACGACCTGAACTTCGAACGTCCGCTCCGGATTATCTTTCTGTCATTCCTGGCGGTGACTGTCTTCGTTCTCACGATGCAGAATATCGTTGCAGAGTACCGCAACCTGCGCGAACCGCAGGACGCAATTGTCGCAACCGCGGAACGCATATTGATGCAGCAAAGGGCGCTCGGTTCACATGCCCTTGATGAAATCGTCAGCGCGACAAAAGAAGACACCGACTTCAAACAGGCCATCCAAAACAGGGACGCAGGCAAAATTCAGCAGTTTGCCAAAGACGTCGTGACAGAAACATTTGACGATCTGAATATACTGGCACTGGAAATATTCGATGCCGATGGAACGAACCTGACACGAGCGCCCGGTACTGCTCTTCAGATTGCATCCGGACATTCAACCGGCGCTGAAATGGGTTCCATGCCGAGCGGCCAAATCGATGGGATTGTGCTCGGCCCAAACAATCGCTTTGCGGTTACAGTGGTCAAACCCTGGCTTTCCAACAATCAGTTGCAGGGTTACTTGAAGCTTGTCATCGGAATTGAGAACTCGCTCGCGCTTGCAAGCACGGCGTTGGATGCGCAAATCGTCAAGATCTGCGAGGAGGCCAGACCCGGACAGGGTCGGTCCACGTCCACAAAATTCAAGGTGCTGGGTAACCTGTCACCCAAGGGCATGAAGCTTGATGTCTTTGCAAAAAGCGGCCAGGACCTGACGCGTATCCACCCGTTCTATATGCAGGACAGCAAGATTTTCATGGTCCGCGATCTGCCGATCGCGGTTGCACAAAGCGAACACGAATTCAAGCTGCTGCTGGTGAAGGACATCACCGGCAATGTCTGGGCATTCTTTAACGGCGTCATCATTTCCGTTCTGATCGGTGCCGGCCTGTCGTTGATCGCGTGGGCGGTCATTCACCGGCTGCTGTCGCGGCTGCAGAATTCAGTTCAGATAACGCGCGAACGATTGGAAGCTGAAGTCCGCAACTATACGGACAAGCTTGAGAACAATGCGTCAAAACTCCTGGAGGCTCAACGTATCGCGACCGTCGGGAGCTGGGAACGCAACGTCGCCACGAACGAGATCAGCGCCACGGAAGAGTACTTCCGGATCATGAATATACCGGCGGGATTGCCGTCCGACGAGATCATTGAAAGGGTCTATTCTCAAATTCCCGAACACGAAGCGCAAGCTGCGAAACTGATGGTTCAAAATGCCATCGAAACGTGCGGCGAATTTGACTTCGAACACTCGCTGGTGACCGGAACCGAACCACCCCGTGCCCTTCATATCCGAGGCTACGTGCTCCCTGGCCCTGACGGCAAAGGTGCCCGCGTTGTCGGCACCGTCCATGACATTACCGAGCGCATTCAGGCAGAACAGAAGAACAACCTGCTGGCCGACATTCTGGAATCGTCTCTGAACGAGATTTACATCGTCGAGGCGGAATCATTCCGCATTGAACATGCCAACAAATGTGCGCTCAGCAATCTAGGTTACCAGATCGGTGAACTGAAATCCCTTCGCCTTTGGGACGTCAATCCGCTTTACACCAAGGAAGCGATCCAGCATCAGGTCAGGCCTCTGCTGAACGGAGAGCTTGAGGGTATTGCGTCAGAAAGCATCCACAAGCGCCGGGACGGGTCAGAGTATCCCGTCGATCTGCGCGTGCAGTTGTTCAAGGACAAGGATCAGTCACTCTTCGTCATTATTGCAAACGACGTGACAGAACGGGTCTTGCGCGAAACCGAAACCCGCGAAGCACGGGTGCGTGCAGAGCGTCTCGCCTATTTCGACCAGTTGACGAAACTGTCCAACCGTGCGGGCTGTCAGCGCGATGCGAAACAACGCTTTGCGCAAGACGACAAGCCGGCGTTTCTCGTGCATGTCGATATGGACAACTTCAAACGGGTGAACGACACGCTCGGTCACCTTGCGGGAGACTATTGCCTGGAAGAAACGGGACGCAGGTTGCGGGAAGTCTCGCGTGGTCTGGCAACAGCGTACCGCTGGGGCGGGGACGAATTCGTCGTCATCGCTGAAGCCAGCACCTCGGACCCTAACGAACTTTGCGAGCGCGCAAGGCGTCTCATGCGCCTGCCTATGGATTTCAACGGGCACAGGTTCTGGCCTACCGTCAGCATGGGAATTGCGCTGTGTCCCGACGACGCAACGAATTTCGAAGATCTTCTGTTCAACGCCGACCTTGCGCTTTACCAGTCGAAAGAAAACGGCAAGGACCGTTTCACGTTCTTCAGGCAAAGCATGAAGACGGAGAGTGAAACTGAAGCGAGGATCGAACGGGAACTCCAGAAGGCCGTGAAGGAAAACCAGTTCTTCATGGTCTATCAGCCACAGGTCAATCTGCGATCGCAAAGCATTACCGGCATTGAAGCGCTGATACGCTGGGACCACCCCGAACGGGGGATCCTGTCTCCTGGTGAATTCCTTCCGATCGTTGAGCGGACAAGTCTCGCGCCGCTCATGGGTGAAATCATCATCGATCGCGCACTTGCGGCAGCAAGATACTGGCTCGACACCGGCCTTGATTTCGGACGCATCTCTGTCAACGTATCGCCGTCGCACCTGGCTTCCGGTCTGCTCGTGGACCATTTCAAGGCCGGGATGAAGAAGTACAAGATCGAACCCAATCGGATCACCGCGGAGGTCCTTGAATCCGTTTTCCTTAGCGACAATCCGTCCGGTCATCTCGCCGCTCTTCGGGAATTGTTCGAACTCGGCGTTCATATCGAGCTCGACGATTTCGGCACCGGCTATGCGTCGCTCACGCATGTCGCCGACCTGCCGATCAACGGGCTCAAGATCGACAAATCGTTCACGAACCAGATGATCGACGACCCGAGAAAGGAAGCTGTGGTCAATCAGCTGGTTCATTTGGCGCGATCGCTCAACATTGCTGTCGTGTGCGAAGGCGTGGAAACGGAAGCGCAATACCACCGGCTGAGAATGATGGGTGACTTCTCGATCCAGGGATACCTGATCGCGGAACCGATGCCACTTGATCAAATGACCGAATGGATGACCGAAGCGTCCGACGACCTCTACTTTGTAATTTGAGTTTTCAGGGCTCCTGCCGTTCTGCCATTCCTCTGACAAAACCGGTTCGGATTTGGCAGCGTCTTGGCAAGCCGGGGGAAGACACCCATGTTCGGGACAGTCTGCCTTGAAAGGAATGCGGAAGAATGACCGCACTGTCTACTCTGCGAACTCACCCTCGTATCGGTCTTGCTCTTGGCGGCGGCGGAGCGCGTGGTCTCGCGCATGTTCCGGTTCTTGAAGCCTTCGACGACCTGAACATCAAACCCGCGCTGATCGCCGGAACTTCGATTGGCGCGATACTGGGCGCTGCTTACGCAAGTGGTCACAGCGGTGAGAAAATCCGGCAAATAGCCCTCGACACTTTTGCAGACCGCAACAATGTGCTTGCGAAGGTCTGGCAGCTTAGACCCAGACGGTTTTCTGAAGTGTTCCGGCCGGGTCTCGTCCAGTTCGACCCACTGCGTGTCCTGGAGGTCTTCGTTTCGGAACATCTGCCTGAGACCTTCGAAGAGCTGGACATTCCGCTTCGCCTGCTCGCGACCGACTTCTACGGCTGCGAAGAAGTCGACTTCGAACGAGGCCCTCTCCTTCCTGCCATGGCGGCCTCGATCGCAATTCCTGCCATATTTCGGCCTGTCAGACATCAAGGGCGGTTTCTCATCGATGGCGGGGTTGTCAATCCACTGCCCTTCGACGGCATGAGCGACACGTGTGACATAGTCGTTGCCGTGGACGTTGTCGGCGCACCGGTCCCTCACCCCGAAAAGCCGGATATCAACATGCTCGATTCGCTGTTCGGCTCCGCACAGATCCTCATGCAGACAATCACGGCACAAAAACTGAAACTGGAACAGCCCGATATCCTGGTTCGTCCGCCGCATGACAAGACGGGTGTTCTGGATTTCATGAAGGCAGAACGCATTTTGGACAATGCAGAATCACTTCGGGAGACGACGAGAGAGAAATTGGCTGACTTGCTGGAGGAAGTACCGAGAGTTACTTCAATATGACATAAGTATATTTTACCATTATGCCGTCTTTTATTGTAAATATCGGGCAAATTAATCCTTATTTAAGGTGATACCAAGATAGTATTCTTAAAAATGATATAGGTGGACACATGCACAGATCGGGATCTACAGATCTGGAAAATTGCCCGGTTCCAGAAGATCTACTCAAGAACATGCTTGATGCGACGCTCAACGTCGTGTCGGATATCGGGTCTCAATTGCCCGACCATCAAAGGGCTGCCCTCGCGGTCTATTGTTATCGCAGATCACACTTGCGCCAGTTGGGGCTCTCCCTGGCTGCCCTGTGCAGCAGAACAGCTCTGGTGATGGAAGCCGGTCATGCCGGTGAACTCATCCACGTTCAAGCACAGGCGCACAATGTCAACGAATTCGACGCAGGCATCCGTCCGAGAGGTGGAAAAGCTCCGGTCAGCCTCCACGTCGTCTGACAGTTCATCCGGGGCGGGTTCCTTCCTCCCTCCTGCCCCCACCTGTGGCAACCGCCTCCGCACATCATGACGCGCGGGCCGGTTGCCTTTTCTTTGCGCTTTTCCCTGCAAAATGCCTGCGAAGCCATCATCGCGTTCGTGCCGTGCTTAAACAGTCTTGCCACAGCCGCCGGGACCGCTACTCTTAAAAAGATCGCGATCAACTGGGACGAAGCACATGGCTACAGTCGGCGTTTCCGTATTCGATTTGCCTCTTGGCCGGGCTCTTAAACTGCATCAGATAGCAGCGTTCCTCCTGGCGCTGGCGCTCTTATTGGTGGCGCAACCGGCATTGGCCATCTGTCAGCTCATCGCACAAGCGCCCGTCAGCTCTCCGCAAGCTGGTGAAATGCGGGTTTGGCAAGCTGCCCTTGCTGCCGGAGAAGTACAAATCCGCTATATTGGCCACTCTACGTTTGAACTAGAAACACCCGGCGGTGTTCGCATTGCCACCGATTACAATGATGTCCATCGCCCGTTCCTTCCTCCGACGGTCGCGACGATGAATGGTGCGCATTCGACGCACTATTCCCTGTCACCGGACCCGAACATTGAACACTTGCTTTACGGCTGGAATCCTGAAGGCGGTCCGATGGACCACGACCTGACCGTCGAAGACGTCCGGATCAGGAACATCCAGACAAACATCCGCGGTTGGGACGGAGAGACACGGCGCCTCGGCAACTCAATCTTCATCTTCGAAATCGCCGACCTGTGCATCGCGCATCTCGGGCACCTGCATCACAGGCTTACAAAGGATGATTACCTGCGCCTTGGCCAGATCGACGTTGTTTTTGCAGCGATCGACAATTCGTCGACTTTACGGCTCGATAGCCTGATGGATGTCCTGGAAGGCATTGGTCCATCAATGATCATACCGATGCATTTCCACTTTGCCGGGGCTCTGCCTGCGTTCACCGAGCGTTCACTGGAAGCCGGATATCAGATCGTCAGAGCAGAGGTTCCCAAGCTTGTGGTGAGCCGATCGACGCTGCCAACGAAGCCAACGGTTTACATCATGATGCCCGGCGGCGCATGAGTTCAAAGACCATCGATCAGTCTGCGTGAAATTTAAGAAAAACAACCTGACTGTCACCGCTTCGACGCGTGTCCAGATGTGAAAACCCGTCGGGTAAGTCTATTTCAGCGGTCGCAGTTTCCTCAAGAACGCAAACCGCGCCGCTCTTCAGCCATCCGCCACCGGCAGCTGAGGCCAATGCCGCTTCGCCGAACCTCTTGCCGTATGGGGGATCTGCAAAGACAATGTCGAACGGATCAATCGTTCCGGCGCTGCCAAGCCGCCTCGCGTCGCGACGGAAAATTTTCGCAGCACCGTTCAATCCGAGCGTTTCCATGTTGCGCCGTATGATTCCGCGCGCTTCGCTTGCTTCTTCAATGAATGTGCAATGCTTGGCGCCGCGGCTCATGGCTTCGAAACCGAGCGCTCCCGTCCCGGCATAAAGGTCCAGCACGCGCGCATCGTCGAGATCCGCGTCAAGGCCATGCGCCAGTATATTGAAAATCGTCTCGCGCAACCGGTCGCTGGTCGGCCGTGTCGCCGACGAGCGCGGTGTCGCAAGCGCGGTCCCCTTAAAGCGTCCCGCGACAATTCTCACGAACGCCCGCCTCCGCGCGGCCGGCCGCCGCCCTTGGGTGGCTCGCGACGTTCACGCGTGGATCGGTCCGATCTTTTTTGCTGCTGTTTGTCTTCCAGAAGTCCGTCTTCGCTCCAGATGCGCCTTTGGGGTGCAGGACGCTCCTCGCCGAAATCCTTGCGTGGTCCAGGATCCCGGGTCATGCGAAACCGGGAGCGCGGTGACACTTTTTCCTGCCTTGGACCGGCATTGCCACGCTTGGACTGTTTCTGGCCGGGCCCGCCGGTTTTTCTAGCCTTGCGCTTGTCCGTCTCCGATTTGCCTTCCCGGGCAGTCAGCCACTTACCCTGGCCCTGATCACGCTTCCCGGACCCGTGCCCGGTGGCGCTTCCCGAAACGCGTTTCTTGTCAGATGGCTTCCTTGCGGTTTCCTGCTTGGGTTGATGCAGGATCGGCGCGTCAAAATCTGCGCCAGCCTCGCTTGCAAGCGCGTCTCCCAGTTGATCCCGCAGGACCCTGCCCCTGATTTCGCGCACGTCACCATCCGGCAGGTCCATCAATTGAAATGGCCCATAAGAAACTCTGATCAGCCTGTTCACCGCGAGACCGAGATGTTCAAGGACCCTTTTGACTTCGCGGTTTTTGCCTTCACGCAGACTGACGGTCATCCAGACATTGTTGCCTTGTTCCTTGTCGAGTACCGCTTCGATCGCGCCGTAAAGGACACCTTCAATGGCAACACCATCCTTCAATCCGTCCAGATCGGCCTGAGTGACCTTTCCGAAAGCACGCACGCGATACCGGCGCAACCACCCGGTAGACGGCAGTTCAAGCACACGTGCCAGGCCGCCGTCGTTCGTCAGGAGCAACAAACCTTCCGTGTTGATATCCAGCCGCCCGACAGTCAGGACACGCGGCAGATCCTTCGGCAAACGGTCAAAGACGGTCGGCCTGCCTTCAGGATCTTTGTTAGTGGTCACCAAGCCCTTCGGCTTGTGATAGAGCCAGAGCCGGGTGCGTTCTCGCGTTGGCAGTTCCTGTCCGTCTACCAGTACCTTGTCGTTGCCTGTGACTGTCACCGCCGGTGTTGTCAGAACCTTGCCGTTGAGCTGGACACGCCCTGCCTCGATCCAGGTTTCTGCCTCGCGCCGGGAACACAAACCGGCACGCGCCATGACCTTTGCGATACGCTCGCCACGCTCACCCTGGGTTTCGCTCTCATGGCGCTGAGAATTTGCGCCCATTTTTTTGGGCGCGGCAGGCCGTGTTTGCTTTTTGGCCTGCGCGCCTTTCGTCCACCCTTGACCCTTTGGCCGCTCCGGGTGCCGCTGATTTGGTTTTCTTGTCGTCATGGAGGCGTCATAGCAGAGCTTGAGCGTTTCGGAAATCGCCTGATGGCTGCCAAAAACGCAAGGGAGCCCTTTTCCTGACGCATGGCGCACACGGACACGCGGTCGAAACGGGTTTTGACAAAACCGGCCAATTACCGCACTGAGGCACAAACAACGGTTTCCTTGAAGTTGGACCTTATGACCGCATCGCCTTCCAAATCGGGCCAGATATCCTTCATGAGCATTGCACTTGAGGAAGCAGAGGCGGCTGCGGAGCGCGGCGAAGTGCCGGTCGGTGCAGTCATTGTCAAAGACGGTGAAATCCTAGCCCGCAATGGCAATAGGACCCTGGAGTTGAACGATCCGACGGCGCATGCGGAGGTCCTCGTCATCCGGGAGGCCTGCAAGCTTCTGAAATCGCAACGCCTGACCGGCTGTGATCTCTATGTGACGCTCGAACCGTGCCCGATGTGTGCCGGCGCGCTTTCATTTGCCCGTATCAGACGTCTTTACTACGGCGCCGGCGACGCAAAGGGAGGCGCAGTTGACCATGGAACGCGGTTTTTTTGCCAGCCGACCTGCCACCATTCGCCGGAGGTCTATTCGGGAATTGGCGAAACGCGCGCGGCCACACTTTTGAAGGACTTCTTTGCCTCCAAAAGGTAGAGACAATTCTGCGTTGCATTGAAGCAACAAGTCTATTTTTTCGTCCGCTGTTTCGCTTTCGGCGTGTTTTTCTGTTAGCGAACTGTCACGCCCTTCGCTCATAATTAGGTAACCCCCAACTGATTTGCGACGGAGAGAAAGATGGCACGTTTCGTTGCTCTTGGACTGCTTGCAGGCATTGCAAGCGCTGCCAGTTCGGCCCAGGCAGCAGATTTTCCCGTTGCGCCGGAGCCAGTAGACTACGTGCGGATCTGCGATGCTTACGGTTCGCGCTTCTACTATATCCCCGGCACGGAAACCTGCCTGCGCGTTCGGGGCCGGGTCAGAACCGAACTCAGGGTCCGCAATTTCGGTGAGGCGGAAAACGCCTGGGGTGATCGAGATGCTGACGGATATCAGTGGCGCTCACGCGGTTACCTTTACTTGGACGCCCGCACGCAGACCGAGTTCGGCACACTACGCGGCTTTCTCGAAATCTACATGCAGCAGACCAACGACAGGGCCGGCTTTTCGGTCGACAACGCCTACATCCAGTGGGGCGGCCTGACTGCGGGCCTGACCAATTCGAATTTTGACTTCTTCACGGGCTACGCCTTCGACGCCCAGATGGAGAGCTATTCCGATCAGTCTCTCAATCAGATCGCGTATACCCACGCTTTCGGCAACGGCTTCAACGCGACGATTGCCATTGAGGACCAGTCTGACCGCGAAGCCGGTATCGGATTGAACGGCAGCATTCTGGGTTATGGCGGCACGCGGATGCCCGATATCATCGGTGTAATCGGCGTCAACCAGGGCTGGGGTGAAGCCCAGATCATGGGGGCCTTGCACCAGGTCTATCCGGAGGCAGCCTTCAACGGCGCGACCGGGAGTTCCGAAGATGAACTTGGATGGGCCGTTGGCGCCGGTGTCGAAGTCGAGTTCGGAGGATTTGCGAACGGCGGCAGCATTGCGCTTCAGGGCGTTTATACCGACGGCGCCAGCGCTTACGGGTCAACGGGCTGGAACAGCCAGATCACGGATGCTGTGTGGGACGGCAACAGCACCGAGACCACCCGGACCTGGAACGTTTTCGGCGGCGTGCGCCTAGGCCTGACGAACACTCTGGAGCTGAACGTCGAAGGTGGTTATCACAACGTCGATGCTGCTACGAGTGCTTACGATTTCACCCAGTGGAGCGTAACCAGTAACCTGGTCTGGGAACCCGTAGCGGGCTTTATTCTGGGACCGGAACTGCAATACCGTGATCTGGATTTCAGCAATGCGTCCGGGCTCGAAGACACCTATCAGCTGTTCGGAACCTTCCGCATGCAGCGTTCGTTCTAAGAACGATCTTATCCCCAGACGCGCCTTATCCGGCGGGTCTGGGAAGCGCGAAAATACATCTCTAAGACTGCAGCGCTTGCCACTTGTCCTGAACGGTTTCCCAGAGACCGCGCTTCCACAAGTCGCTGTGGCCGGCACCATCAATAACCAAAAGCTCCTTCGGATCGGACGCGTCGTCGAACAACCGCTTGCCATGTTCGACGGGTATCACCGCATCTTCGGTCCCGTGCAGTATGAGGACCGGCGCCGCAACGTTTCCGATCCTCTCGCGGGTTTTCATAGGGTCCTTCATCAGGAGGTTCACCGGGAGCCAGGGGTAGCTTTCCGAGGCCATGTCAACCAGTGCCGTATAGGGTGCTTCGAGCACCACAAGCCCTGCATCGGGTCGCTCCGCACCAACGGCTGCGGCAAGACCGGTCCCAAGGCTCTCACCGTGAACGATTATCGGCGTACCGCCCGCAGCTACGCGGTCGTAATGTTCCAGCGCGTCTGAAACGAGTGCTGCTTCGGATGGACTTCCCTCGCTGCCTGCATAACCTCGGTGGGTCGGAGCATACAGGCCATAACCACTGTCGACGATCTGCTTGAAACGGGGTGAGCGGTTCGAGAGATTGCTGGAGTTGCCATGGAAATAGATGACTGTCGGGGCTCCTGGTTCGGTAGGCTCTGCAGTCCAGGCGGTTATTTTCGTGCCATCCGCCATTTCAATGATTTCGACGGAAACCGTATCAAGTCCCTTGTCGGCTGGTGTTTCCAGCTCGCCGCTTGGCACAAACACGAAACTGCGCTGGTTGAGATACATGTAACCGGCGGCCATCGTGTAAGCGATCGCAAAAATGACGATCAACTTGCCCAAAAATCTTAAAAGCTTGCTTCCTGCGCCGGATGAATCTTCCTGTACGCTTGCGCTACCGCCGGTCTCGGTCTCGGCCATGGCTTGCTCCTGTTCTTTCTTTTTCGCATACGCCAATCAGACCGCGACCGATCAGGCTTCGGCTTATTTCCTGCCGAAGAGCCTTTCGATATCCGTCAGCTTGAGTTCAACCCAAGTCGGCCGTCCATGGTTACATTGCCCAGATTTGGGTGTTGCTTCCATGTCCCGCAAGAGTGCGTCCATTTCTTCCGGACGCATGCGCCTGCCGGCGCGCACGGACCCGTGGCAGGCCATGGTCGCGGCCACATGATCGAGTTTTTCCTTCACACCGTCCGCCGTTTCCCACTCAGCGAGCTCGTCCGCGAGATTGCGCACCATCCCCTGGATATCCATCTCACCGAGCAATGCCGGTGTCTCGCGAACGGCGATCGCTCCCGGTCCGAAGGCTTCCAGCACGAGGCCGACTTCGGCAAGCGCGTCCGCCTTTTCGTTCAGGCGGATCGCATCTTCTTCAGGCAATTCAACGATCTCCGGGATCAACAGGATCTGACGGGCGACGTTCTTTTGCGCAAGCGCTTCCTTCAGCCTCTCATAGACAAGCCGTTCATGCGCCGCATGCTGGTCAACGATGACAACGCCATCTCCCGTCTGGGAAATAATATAAGTTTCATGCACTTGCGCGCGCGCAGCACCGAGAGGCAAGTCGGTCTTTTCAGTTTCGGCCGGGATCTGATGCGCTCTTGAATCTGCGGACGGAACAGCGATGCCGGTAAATCCGTTCTGTGGCTGATAGGGACTTTGCCCTGTTTCGGAAAAACCGGCGAGGGTCGCCTCGCTGCCTTCCAACGGCCTGAATGCTTCCGTTTCCCATCTGGCTTCCGGCCCTTGCCTTGCAAAGGTCGAAGCCGTCGATCGAGCGTTGCCCGCAGACGAATGGTTGCCGGAGCCGAATGAAGATGGGCTGTGCGTCTGTTGACCGGCCCCGTGCGCGCGTAGCGCATCGAGGGCGACTGCCGCATTAGAGGTCGAAGACCGGTGTCCAGCCTGAACCAGTGCGTGTTTGATCGCACCGACCAGCAGGCCCCGCACCAGCTGGGAATCGCGGAAGCGCACATCCGCCTTTGCGGGGTGAACGTTGACGTCCACCTGCGCCGGATCGAGTTCGATAAACAGAACCACGACCGAATGCCGGTCCCGTGCCAGAACATCGGCGTAGGCGCCTCGTAGTCCGGAGAGCAGCAGCTTGTCCTTGACCGGCCGGCCATTGACAAAGAAAAACTGATGCTGGGCGTTGCCGCGATGATGGGTCGGCAGACCGGCAAACCCCGTCAGCCGGACACCTTCGCGTTCCGCGTCGATTTCCATGGCGTTTTCAACGAACTCCTGACCGAGGATCTGTGCAATACGCGCCAGCTGTGGCTCGTCCCCAAGTGCAGCGGGCCAGGACTGTGGCTGACGGTCAGGGCCGGACAGTGAAAATCCGATTTCGGGGTAAGCCAATGCAATCCGCTTGACGATTTCGGTGATCGCCGCAGCTTCCGCGCGGTCCGATTTCAGGAACTTCAAACGGGCGGGCGTTGCAAAGAAAAGGTCGCGCACTTCGACCTGTGTCCCCTTCGCCCGCGCTGCCGGGGCCAATTGGCTCTGCCTGCCGCCTTCGACCGCGATTGCCCAGGCGTGGTCTTCATCTGCATGCCGGCTCTGGATCCCCAGCCGCGCGACAGAGCCAATGGACGGCAGGGCCTCACCGCGAAAGCCGAGTGTGCGAATATCGAAAAGGTCATCGTCGGAAATCTTGGACGTGCAATGACGCCGGATCGCAAGCTGCAGATCTTCTTTCCGCATTCCATGGCCATCGTCGGCGACGCGCATCAGCGTCTTGCCGCCGGCCGCCGTCACGATATCGATCTGGCTCGCGCCGGCGTCGACGGCATTTTCAACCAGTTCCTTGATGACGCTGGCGGGCCGTTCGATGACCTCGCCCGCCGCGATCTGGTTGATCACCCGCTCGCCTAGTTGCCTGACCTGCATGAAACTCCCTTTACTCGGTTTCGCACCGCGCCCTGTTCCTATATGGTCCGCGCCGAGTTTGTCTCGATTCTTTCCCAAGTTTACCAGATCAAGTCCAATCCAAGTGAGATGACATGACCGTTTCTGCACCACTTCTGATCGACGGGCTGCGCGCCGTAGCTCCCTTCTACAAAGGGATCCTGTGCGATGTCTGGGGGGTATTGCACAACGGGGTAGCAGCCTTCGACGGGGCGCACAAGGCGCTGCGCACATACCGTGAGGAGGCCGGTGGCAAGGTCGTCCTGATCACGAATGCGCCGCGCCCGGCCAAACAGGTCGGCGAAATGCTTGAGCGGCTGAGTGTTCCTGAGGAAGCCTATGACGAAATCGTCACTTCAGGGGATGTAACGCGCAGTATTCTCGAGGCTCAGGGAAGCAAAACCCTTTTGCATCTCGGGCCCAACCGGGATCAGCCGCTCTACTGGAACCTGGAAGCAACCTTCACCACCAATGACGAGGAAGCGGAGGCAATCAGCTGTACCGGCCTTGTCGATGATGAAAAGGAAACGCCTGACGACTACCGGGACCGGCTCCAGAAGCTCGCCGACAGGAACCTGCTGATGATCTGCGCCAATCCGGATATCGTCGTTGAACGCGGTGACCGGCTGGTCTGGTGCGCGGGTGCCCTCGCCCGCCTTTACGAGGACCTCGGCGGCGAGGTGGCGATCTTGGGCAAACCGCATGCACCGATCTACCATGCGGCCATGAAACGGCTGGAAGTTCTCACCGGCGCTCCAATTGCCAAGGAAGAAGTACTGGCGATCGGCGACGGTCTGCCAACGGACATTCGGGGAGCGGTTTCGCAGGATATTGATGTCCTCTTCATAACCGCCGGCATCCATGCATCGGATTTCGGTCCAAGCGATGCGCCGCAGGAACATCTGATCCGCAAACGCCTGATCGAGGAGGGTCTGCGCGCCCGTGCTGCGCTGCCGAGGCTCTGGTGGTAGGTATGAAAAAGGCCGCCCGGGGCGGCCTTGATCTCGGAATTATTATCCCTGTTCAGTCGAACAGCTTGTCAATATCGGCCTGAGCATCCATCAGCATTGAATCGATATCGTCCTGAGACACGCCCTCGCCATCATGTTGCGGGCCGTGCAGGATCAGTTCGCGTTTGCGGCGATCCTCGTCGCTTTCTTCCAGCTCCGCCTCAAGGTCCTCGGGAATACGCAGATGTTCGATGAACGATGAAACGCGTTCGTCGATGTAGTTCAGCGTGGTTACGACTTTCGAAATCCGCTGGCCGGTGATGTCCTGGAAGGTGCAGGCTTCGAAGATGCTGATCATTTTGTTGCTGACCAGCTCCTGATAGGCTTCCGGATCGCTCGTGTCAGCCCCCATGATGTCTTCGGCGGCTTCCATGATCGTGTTGGTGGCGTCTTCCGTCGCCTCGACAATTGCATCAAGCTCACGCCCGGCATCCGGTATCTTGCTGCCGGTCATGTCATTCGCACGTAGCTGGGAGATTTCATCCTTCATGCGCGAAATTTCTTTGCCGATCGCTCGAAGCTCGTCAGTTACCGTCGGCTGAACAGTCGACAGGAAATCGTGCATGGAACCGGACATGACCTCTGCAAGATGCATAACATCTGTCAGAGAGACGTCACCGTCACGGGTCTTGTTTTGTTCCAGGAAATCAATGACGCGTGCGACATTTTCCTGCTTTATATTTGCCATTAGGTTTGGCCCCCGCCTGTATGCCCCTCCGAATGCACGTCCCGTTTGCCGGGCGATCGCGCATTCTGCTTCCGGTATGACTCAGGGATCTGCCCACCCGGCAGGCCCCAGAACCGGAAATTCCGTGTGCGCCGGTGGAAGAGCCCGTTTGCAGGGCTCCACAGGCGCCGGAAATTATTCGGAGAAGACTGCCTCGATCTTGCCTTTCAACGTCTGTGCGTTGAACGGCTTCACGATGTAGTTGTTCACGCCGGCTTTTTTGGCGGCAATGACGTTTTCCGTCTTGGATTCCGCGGTCACCATGATGAACGGGGTTTTGCTGAGACCGGAATCGGAACGAACCTGTTTGAGAAGTTCGTATCCGGTCATCGGCTCCATGTTCCAGTCGGAAATGACCAGGCCATAACGGCGCTGCTTCATTTTCTCCAGGGCTTCGGTGCCGTCCGCGGCATCGTCGATGTCCTCGAAACCAAGTTGCTTCAACAGGTTCCGAATGATGCGAATCATCGTTTTGTAGTCATCGACCACGAGGACCGGCATCTGAAGATCAAGGGCCATTGTCTACTCCATACTGTCAATAAGCGCGGCCCCTGGCCGTGGGCCGGTGGAAACGCGATTTGACTCTGAAGGAGAGCGACACATTATTGTGTCCTCACCTCCCCACACTCGACACACTCTACGCGCCTCCCCTGAAAAGACCGTTAATAACGCGCGCTTTTTTCTTCGCCGAAAGCATAATTGCCAGAAAACCGCAGCGCGCCTAGCGTCCTCGGCCACGGGTAAAAAGAAATACTGGGCGGATTTTACAATGCTTGAGCTACGAACTCTTTATTTTGAAGACTTGGAAACCGGCATGCGAGAAGAGCTGGTCAAACATGTCAGTTCTTCCGATGTAGTCGGCTTTGCCGAAGTTTCCGGCGATCGTAATCCTATCCACCTTTCAGAGCATTTCGCGGCCCGAACCCCGTTCAAGACCCGGATCGCGCACGGACTCTATACAGCCAGCCTGATTTCGGCGGTCCTTGGAACACGCCTTCCAGGCCCGGGAGCGATCTATCTGTCCCAGACACTCAACTTCAAAGCGCCCGTGAAAATCGGTGATGATGTCAAGGTGACCGTAACCGTCGAAGAACTGATGGAGCGCGGCAAACGTGCAAGGCTGTCCTGCATCTGCAGTGTTGGTGACACCGTCGTGCTCGAGGGGGAAGCACTCGTTAAGGTTCCCGGCAAAGACGAAGACAGGTCCCTCGTCTGACATCAAACAGACAGACAGCCGCGTTCATCGAAGGGACCGGCCTTGACGTTTTACCACACAGACGGCAGGTTCCTCGCCAGCGTCAGCTTGCGGGCACCTTGCGTGCGCTTGCGCTGACTGCCACTTCCCAAGAAGCCGATCCGGCCGACACACAGCGCGAAGGTTTGCTGCATGAGCCCGTCTCAATCCTCCAGTTTCTTGCATGTCGAGGACCTGGACGCATTTCCGGAGGATCTCAAAGGCGGCATCGTTGCCATCGGGAATTTCGATGGTGTGCACCGGGGGCACAGAGCCGTTCTTGACGCGGCGCTCGGTCTCGGCCGCGGAACACACCATCCGGTTTTCGCGATGAGTTTCGAGCCGCATCCAAGGACGGTTTTCAATCCTTCAAGGCCGGTCTACCGGCTCACGCCGCCACCTCTCAAAGTCGAGATGCTGAAGGTGTGCGGACTTGACGGTGCGCTTATCCTGCCGTTCACGAAAGACTTTGCCGGCATCGAAGCCAACGCTTTCGTCCAGAATATCCTGATCGATACGCTCGGCATCTCTCACGCCGTAACAGGTTACGACTTTCATTTCGGCAAGGCCCGGCAGGGTACACCCGACTATCTGCGCACGGCTGGCGCCGAGCATGGATTCGGTGTCACGATCGTGCAACGCGAAGAGGACGAGGGAGCGGAAGTCATTTCTTCCACGCGCATCCGGGACAGCCTAGCGGAAGGCGACATTGCCCAGGCCAACGCATTGCTCGGATACCGGTGGTTTTTCGAGGCACGCGTGGAACACGGTGACAAGCGTGGCCGCGACCTCGGCTATCCGACGGCCAATCTCCATATGAGCAGTGATTGTCCGCTGCTACAGGGGATCTATGCTGTCAAAATAAAGACCGAGAATGGATGGTTTGACGGTGTTGCGAGTTACGGCCGCCGCCCAACCTTCGACAGCGGCGCCGTGGTGTTTGAGGTCTTTCTATTCGATTTTACCGGCGATCTTTACGGTCAGTCCCTCAGGGTTCATCTCGTCTCGCACTTGCGCGGCGAGGAAAAATTCGAGTCCGCCGAAGCCTTGATCGCGCAAATGGATCGTGACAGCGAAGAAGCGCGTGCAGCGCTTGGTTCGATGCAGCCGCTTTCTGAAATTGACATGAAACTGCTGGACCTGGCGTTGTGACAAGTTCATCGGCGGGAGCCTCCGTCGACCCAAACCCGATGTTCGCGATTTTTCTCATGACATCAGCCATGCTGATCGTGCCGATCATGGATATCATCGCGAAATATCTGTCATCAGCCCTTCCCGCGCTTGAGGTGACCTTTGGGCGGTTTTTCTTTCAGTTTCTGATCTGCCTGCTGATTGCGCTTGCCGCCGGCCGCATCACAAGGCTCAGATCGCGTCAGCCAGTTGTCAATTTCGTGCGTGGTGTTCTGCTCGCCCTGGCCTCCCTGAGCTTCTTCACTGCGGTGAAATACATGTCGGTTGCCACCGCGATTTCGATCTTCTTCATCGAACCGATGGTCCTGACGATCCTGGCAGCCCTGATCCTGAAGGAGAAAGTCGGCATCCGGCGGATAGGTGCAATCCTCGTCGGACTGCTTGGGGCAATTGTCATCTTGCGTCCGAATCTTGCAGAGATCGGACTGGTCAGCCTTCTGCCCGTTCTGACCGCTTTTCTGTTTTCGTTCTACCTCCTGATCAACAAGTTGTATCCCGTTGAAGACGACCTGCTCACCATCCAGTTCGGAGCCGGCCTTTCCGGCGCCCTTCTGTTAGGCGCCGCACTTATTGCCGGGACACTCGCGGATATCGAGGATTTTCGGTTTGTCGTGCCATCGTGGCCCCAAATCGGGCTGCTGGCGCTCATCGGCCTGATATCTTTCGCAGCCCACGGGCTCGTCGTTGCAGCGTTTCAAAGGGGCAGTGCCAGCACGCTTGCGCCCCTCCAATATGTCGAGATCGTGAGCGCAACCCTGTTCGGTTATCTTGTCTTTTCGGATTTCCCCGATGGTCCGACCTGGATCGGGATCGCACTGATCATCGCAAGCGGGCTCTATATTGCCCATCGCGAGCGAATGCGAAAAACAGAAACTCAGGCAGACACTGTAGCTGAGATGTGATTCCTCTCGCGGGTTTCATCCCGTCCGGCTTTGCCCGACAACATGCGCCGCATGCCAAGATAGAGAATAATCAAAGGCAATAGCGGAGCAACCGGCAGACCCAGCAGGATCGCCAGCGGCGGGGTGGACGCGGATAGACCGATCACCACCGCAAGCAAGATCTTCTCATAAGGCGGAAAACCGTCCTTGAGACCTTCACGGATCAGGAAAGCGCAGGGGATGACCAGCAGCGTCAGGTCATAGGACAAGGCAAATGGCGTCACCAGCAGTGTGCCACCGACCAGGACGGCAGATCGAACAGCCATGTCGCCGGATATGCGCCAGACCTTCCAGACACACACCAGCGCACCGAGCCCGATAATCACCTGGACCGCCATTGATGCCGCGTGGCCAAGTCCGAGCTGGCGCAAGCTGCCATAGACCGAGATCATCTTGCCCCATTCAACGCCGCCGATTTCCATCATCGCGGAGGCAACGGGCGCTTGTGCCCAGAAGATCTGCCACACACCAAATCCGAGAACAGCGACGCTGAGGAACGCGAAGGCAAGTGTCATTGCGGACGCGCTGACAAATGTGCGCCAGTTCAGGCTTGCAATCAGGGCGACCGGCACAAGGATCCCGAGCTGCGGCTTGATCGTCAAAATACCGAGCGCGATGCCCGCAAGCCACAATCTCTGCCGCTCGATACCAACCAGGAAGAACCCGTAAAGAGCAGCCGTGAGCGCCGCATTCTGACCGTGGAAAGCATTGTTCGCACAGGCAGGAATGATGATGAGACACGCAGCGAGCAACCAGTTTCCAGTAATCAGTCTGCAGGACAGGCAGAGCAATGCCGTTGTCGAAAGAACAAATGCTGCGAAGGCGGCCTTGTAGGGAAGCGCGGCAAACGCCGAAAGCAGCAATTGGAATGTAGGCGGATAGAAAAAACCGAAGACGGTTTCAGATCCGGATATCTCTGCCTGAAGCGAAGAAAACGCGACCGGGTTATAAACAATCTCGGGTGCGCCCAGAAGCACTTGCCGGCCTGCCAGCCAGAAACTGAAATAGTCCATCAGCACGGTACCGTTGGGAGCACCGAACGCGTTCGGCACCAACAAAAGCCACACAAGGCCGAGACTGAGGCCAATCGCTGAACACAGGCACGCAAAACCGATCCGATCCCAAGTCAGCCAGGCGCCGTCGCGGATACCCTTTTCCCAAAACACCGCGGTAAGTTTTCGATTGGTCATGCAACTGCCCGTTCGTGTCCGGTTGGAACCTGCTGGACGAGGCGCACGCTGACAAAGAGAACGATTGCCGGAGCCAGAAGGCCGAGCGGCATGCCGGACACCGCGCCGATGTAGCGTGAGGAGGCCGATACCAGCACCGCGATCGCAATCAGCGTCCACATGTAGGAAAAGCCCTGTTTGCCTCCTGTGCCCTGCACCAGAAACGCAATGCCGATCGCCAGGGAGGCCAGGTCATATGGCAGGACATAGGGTGTGGCGAAGAAACCGGCAGACACCAGAACGGCCGCCTTCAGAGCGAAGGCAGCGTAGGTGCGCCACACTTTCCAGATCAGCCAGATTGCCGCTACGGCCGCAACTGCCTGCACCGCATAAGCAAGTGGCGCGGAGAGCCCGAGCAAACGCGCCGATGCATAGACAGACGCCATCTTATGGAAACCCGCCATGCCCTGATCGGTTGCCTGGCCGGTGAACGCGGCCTGTTGCAGGAACGCCATCCATGTTTCCGATCCGAGTACGAGCCAACTGACGGCCGCAAAAACGATCGCGGTGACAGAGGCGGAGAAGAACGTCCTGTAATAACCGGCCGCCAGCAAAGCGACCGGGATCAATACGCCCATTTGCGGTTTGATCGTCAGCAACCCGATAAACACTCCGGCGAGAAGCTCGCGGCGTTCGGAGAGGGCGACCAGGGCAGCGCCCAGAAGTGCAGCACAGAGCAGCGCATTCTGCCCATGAAACAGGGAATTGAATGTTGCGGGCATTGCTGCAACGAGCAACGCACCGTGCCAACTGCGCAGGATCCGGGCGCCGACAGCCCCCGCGAAAGCAAGACTGACGGCCTGCGATGCCATATAGGCCGGAATGGCAGCCATCGCACCAAGGGGCGCCAGAACCAGCAGGAATGTCGGCGGATAGAAAAACGGATAGAAAGCGCCAGGTTCCAGATACGGCCTTTGCAAGGCAAGAAACGCCTCATTGTCGTAGGCCACGTAAGGCGTGCCGCGAGCGACTTCCGATCCCGCAAGCCAAAAACACAGGAAATCGTTGATCGGAACACCCTCGGGCGTCACGGCCGGTCCGGTCGGGGCGAAGAAAAAGACCAACACGGCCAGGTAGGCCGCCATCGCCATCAGCCCGGCAGGTATAAGGCGATCCGTCGTCGCCCAGCGCCCTTCTGAAAAATAGGCGGCCATTCAATCCTCACGATCAACACTCCCTCTTCATTAGCTGCTAGCCGTTAAAGAAAGCCTGCATTTTGACAAGGACCGGCCTCGAATTGCCGCAGACCTCTTTATTCGCCCGGCAAGTGCTGCTATGTCCCATGCGATGCACGACAAGAACCCCATATTCATCGGCCTTGAGATGATCGCGATTGCGCGAATTACTTGCCCGGCCTTCGGCTGACGCGACATACGCGGCGCCAGGGTCCGGGATATTCCTGTTCTTGCTGCCTGACCACAGGTTCGCAACACCCTGTAAAATTGACGGGCGACGTTCCCGAACGACCGGATCGAATTGACGATGACCGAGACAGACAAACGCGACTATTCCGAAACGCTCAACCTGCCGCAGACGGATTTTCCCATGCGCGCCGGCCTTCCCAAGAAGGAGCCGGAGATCCTTGCACGCTGGGAGAAGCTTGACGTCTACAAGAAACTCCGCGAGCAGGGAAAAACCCGCGACAAATTCGTGTTGCACGATGGCCCACCCTACGCGAACGGCAACATCCATATCGGGCACGCACTCAACAAGACCCTCAAGGACATCGTCACCCGGTCGATGCAGATGATGGGCTACGAGAGCAACTATGTTCCCGGCTGGGACTGTCACGGACTGCCGATCGAGTGGAAAATCGAGGAGCAGTACCGGGCCAAGGGCAAAAACAAGGACGAAGTCCCGATCAACGAGTTCCGCAAAGAATGCCGCGAGTTCGCAGAACACTGGATCGACGTCCAACGCCAGGAGTTCAAGCGCCTCGGCATTGAGGGCGACTGGGACAATCCCTATCTGACGATGCGCTTCGACAGCGAGGCAATCATCGCCAGGGAACTGATGAAGTTTGCCACGTCCGGACAGCTTTACCGCGGTTCCAAACCGGTCATGTGGTCAGTGGTCGAAAAGACAGCACTGGCGGAGGCAGAGATCGAGTACCAGGACCACAAGTCCGATATGATCTGGGTGAAGTTTCCCGTCGAAACCGCCGGCGGCAGTGATCAGGCTGCGGTCGAGCAGTTGCTGGACGCCGCCGTCGTGATCTGGACAACCACACCCTGGACCATCCCCGGCAACCGGGCGATCTGCTTTTCCTCGCGTATTGCCTATAGCCTTTATGAAGTGACCCAGGATGGACTGCCGGATGAAAACTGGGTGCAGAAGGGCGACCTTCTGATCCTTGCCGACGCGCTTGCCGAAGAGGTTTTCAAGAACGCCCGGATTTCGGACTTCAGCCGTGTTCGCGCAGTTACCGCGGACGAGTTGGAAACGATCACCTGCGCACATCCGCTCGCCGAACTTGGGCTTGGCGGGTACGAATTCGATGTTCCTGTTCTCGACGGTGATCACGTGACGGACGATGCGGGAACGGGTTTTGTTCATACTGCACCTGGCCACGGCGCGGACGACTTTGAAATCTGGATGGCGAAACGGGCCGATCTGGATGCGCGCGGCATCAATACCGCAATCCCCTTCACCGTTGCCGATGACGGGTTTTATACGAAGGACGCCCCCGGATTTGAGGGCTACGAGGTCATCACCCACAAGGGCGAAAAGGGCAAAGCCAACAAGGCGGTCATCGAAAAACTCAAGGAAAGCGGCAACCTGATCGGACTTGGCCGGCTCACGCATTCCTACCCGCATTCGTGGCGGTCCAAGAAACCGGTGATCTTCCGCAATACGCCGCAGTGGTTCGTCTATATGGACAAGGCGCTCTCAGGTGAAGGTGACACGTTGCGAACGCGGGCACTCGACGCCATCGATGCCACCCGCTTTGTGCCCGGAAGCGGCAAGAACCGTCTGCGCTCGATGATCGAGAACCGGCCGGACTGGGTGCTTTCCCGCCAGAGGGCGTGGGGCGTGCCGATCACGGTATTCATTCACAAGGACACTGCAGAGATCCTGAAGGACGAGGCAGTGAATGCGCGCATTTTCGACGCGTTCTGCGAAGAAGGTGCCGATGCCTGGTATGCGGATGGCGCCAAGGAGCGTTTCCTTGGCAACGACCATAATGCCGATGACTGGGACATGGTCACTGACATTCTCGACGTCTGGTTCGACTCCGGTTCCACACACGCTTTTGTTCTGGAACAGCGGGACGACCTCAAGCCAAAGCGGAAAAAAGACGGCGGCAACGACTACGTGCTCTACCTGGAAGGATCCGACCAGCATCGCGGCTGGTTCCACTCCTCCCTCCTGGAAAGCTGCGGTACGCGCGGCACGGCGCCATACGACGCTGTCCTCACACACGGTTTCACGATGGCCGAGGACGGGCGCAAGATGTCCAAGTCGCTGAACAACCAGGTGTTTCCGCAAGACATCATCAAGCAGTATGGTGCTGACATTCTGCGCCTTTGGGCAGCTTCAACCGACTATTGGGAAGACCAGCGTCTGGGCCAGGAAATCATCAAGACCAATGTCGACAGTTACCGCAAGCTTCGCAACACGCTCCGCTGGATGCTGGGATCACTCGCCCACGCCACTGGCGAAGATGTCGCTGTTTCGGATATGCCTGAACTTGAAAGGCTGATGCTGCACCGCCTCGCGGAACTCGACGAACTTGTCCGAGAGGCCTATTGGGAGTTCGACTACAAGAAAGTCGCTCATCAGCTCTTCACGTTCATGACTGTCGAGCTGTCGGCCTTCTATTTCGATATTCGCAAGGACGCGCTTTACTGCGATGCGGCGTCCTCCACGAGGCGCAAGGCGTCGCTCTGTGTCATCGACAAGCTGTTCAATTGCCTGGTAACCTGGATGGCCCCGATCATGCCGTTCACTATGGACGAGACCTGGGTGACCCGTTATGGCGAGGAGACATCCGTTCACCTTGAACAGTTCCCGGTCGTGCCAGCCGCGTGGAAGGATAACGATCTGGCGGAAAAATGGGCCAAAATCAGAACCGTGCGCCGCGTAATCACGGGCGCGCTTGAGATCGAGCGGCGGGAGAAGCGCATCGGCTCCTCCCTGGAAGCACATCCGATCGTTCACGTGACTGATCCGGATCTGATGGCAGCCCTTGAAGGGCAGAACATGGCCGATATCGCGATTACAAGTCTTTTGACCTTGTCATCCGATCCGGCGCCGGAAGGCGCTTTCACGCTCGACGACACCAAGGGGGTCGCCGTCATTCCGGCACTCGCCGACGGGCAAAAATGCGCAAGGTCCTGGAAGATCCTGCCGGAAGTCGGTTCTGATCCTGATTATCCCGAGGTGACATTGCGTGACGCGGAAGCCCTGCGCGAGTGGGACGCAGCGCACGCCGCTGCATAAAATACTAAAGATCGAACGCATGAACGAGCCACTTCAAAGCGCATCTTTAACCGACAAGCGGCCCTTTTTGTGGGGCCGCTTGAGTTCGCTTGTGCTCGGTATAGCTCTTGCCGGGCTTCTCCTGGATCAGGCAAGCAAATTGTGGCTTCTGTTCGTTTTCGATCTTGGAGCAAACGGCCCTGTCGCGTTGTTTCCGTTTCTCGATATCGTACTTGTCTGGAACCGCGGCGTGTCCTACGGGCTCTTCCAGCAGAACAGCGATCTGGGACGATGGCTGCTCGTCGTGCTGACGGTGCTCATCACAATAGGGTTATGGATCTGGTCAGCCCGCTGTCAGTCCAGGTTGATCGCCTTTGCACTCGCAATGATCATCGGAGGAGCGATCGGAAACGGAATCGACCGAATCGCCTATGGTGCAGTTGTTGATTTCGTCCATTTCCATGTCGGCGACTTCTCATGGTATGTGTTCAATCTTGCAGATGTGTGGATCGTTGCAGGCGTAGCTGCACTCCTGTATGACAGTTTCGGAAATGGTCCTAATTCAGCCGCAAAATGAAGGTTTAAGGCTGAAGAGGATGCATAGTGGGGATATTTGAACCCACACTTTCAACTTAATACCGGGGAGTCTGCTGTGGTGCGGACGAAACTTAACTGGGTCAAAAAGAGCGCTCTACTCGTTCTCATGGGAGGACTGGCGGCCTGTCAGGCGGCCGATGGAACCTCCCAGGCACCAGATGTGGCACTGGTGAATTCCTTCATGAGTGGCCTGGGCGCCGTCGACCCGAATGAAAAACCGATCGACTACAAACCGCGCGCGCCACTAGCTATGCCGGCCGAGCCCGGAAAACTTCCCGAACCTGAAACCGAGGTCGCCGGCACCGATGCCGCGAACTGGCCGAAGCAGGAAGAAAACACGCAGTTTGAAGAGCTTAAAGAGCTTTATGCCGGATCCGGCGGCGGCCTGAACAAACAGCCATTGACACCTGAGCAGATGCGTGGCTTCAAGATAACGGGTGTTACCGGCCAGGCGACACGGAACCTTGAGGCGGAACGGCGCGAAAACGATGTTGCCGAAGGCGAAGTGCTCAGCCGCCAGCAGCAGCGTGAGGAATGGGAACGGCTGCAGCAGATCAAAGCACAGCAGGCTGGCTATGAAGAGAGCGGCCTGGCATCACGCCGGTATCTGACGGAACCGCCGACAACTTACAGCACACCGTCACCCGACGCACCGATGCCGGACATCGTCAAAAAGACGAACAAGGGTAAGCCGACAAACTACGACCCTTACGCCAGCACACCGATCGATCCACGCTGTCTTGAAGGACAATCTGCATATTGTAACTGAACACGATTAATCGTGGATGACGAAATTGTAATGGGACCTTCGGGCTAACCTTCCTATATGGATGGTCTTGTCCGGAGGTTTTTTGTTTTAGGCCAGAACGGGAGACATACGTGAACCTTAGCCCCAAAACGCTTCGCCCATTCATTTCTTCCCCGCTTCGCAAATTAGTTCGGTTTATTGTGTTGCCCGCGGTCCTCGTTGGAACAGCCACCTTGGCACAGGTTGCCAGTGCTGAAGTCGACACGACGGGTTCCAGCGGACTTATGATCGCCCCCAACCTTGAGAGCTTTACGCTTGAAAACGGTCTGCAGGTGATTGTCATTCCGGACCGTAGAGCGCCGGTCGCCACGCACATGATCTGGTACAAGGTCGGTTCGGCGGATGAACCCGAGGGCCAGTCGGGGGTCGCCCATTTTCTTGAACACCTCATGTTCAAAGGAACGGAAAACTATCCCGACGGAGCCTTTTCCAAAATGATCGCCGAGCGCGGCGGTCAGGAAAACGCTTTCACTAGCCTCGACTACACCGCCTACTTCCAGAAAGTCGCAAAAGAGCATCTTCGACTGATGATGATGCTCGAGGCAGACCGGATGGAAAACCTGGTTCTGACCGATGAGATCGTCGACCCTGAACGCGATGTCGTTCTGGAAGAACGCCGGAGCCGCGTCGATAGCGAGCCAGGTTCCCGCCTGCGGGAAGCCATGAACGCCATCACTTTCGTGAACCACCCCTATGGTTCGCCCGTCATCGGCTGGCAAAGTGAAATTGAAGCGCTCAATAAGGAAGCAGCTATCGCATTTTACGACCGCTTCTATACGCCCAACAACGCAGTCGTGGTGGTCGCAGGCGACGTCGAGGTGGACGAGGTTCGCAAGATGGCCGCCGAAACCTATGGCGAGGTGCCACGACGCGCTGAACCGGGTGAACGCGTACGTCCGACCGAACCGCCCCTTTCCGGCGAACGCCGCATTGCTGTTTCGGACCCCCGTGTCCGGCAGGAAACCATTTCCCAGACCTGGGTTGTTCCGAGCCGCTCGACTGGCGGAGGCCGGACGCCGGAAGCACTCGATGTCCTCTCGTACATTCTTGGCGAAGGTCCCTCGAGCCGGCTTCACAAGTCTCTTGTCCTCGAACAGGAAGCCGCGATTGGAGCCGGTGCCTACTACCAGAGCCAGGCGCTCGATGACGGGCGTTTCGGTATCTATGCCGCACCACGCCCGGGCCGCACATTGATGGATATGGAACGCCTCATATCCAAGGAGTTGGAGAAACTTCTCGAAACGGGCGTTACGGAAGAAGAAGTTACACGCGCAAAGAATACGATGATCGCGAGCGCCATCTACGCGCAGGACAGCCAGTCCGGTCTTGCCCGCCTCTTCGGAGGAGCATTGACGACCGGTCAGACGGTCAAGGATGTGCAGAGCTGGCCCGCACAGATCAATGCCGTAACACCGCAAGACGTTCTCGACGCGGCCCGGACCTATCTGACCGGGACGCCGGTTTTTGGCGAGTTGCGGTTCGAGCAACCGACCGAGCCGGAAGCCGCCCTGACAAATGCAGCAAAAACAAACGACAAGTCCTGACCCATGGCCCAGAGATTCCCTTTTCACAAAACTGCGGCCATAGCCGCTGCCGCACTCGTCGCGTTTCTTGCGTTTTCTCGTATCGCGCAGGCCGTTGAAGTCCAGAAGGTTATCAGCCCCGAAGGCATTGAAGCCTGGCTTGTGGAAGACCATACGGTTCCCATCATTGCGATGAATTTTTCCTTCGACGGAGGCTCTACTCAGGATCCGGTCGGAAAGGAAGGGCTGACACGTCTCTTGGCTGCGTCTCTTGATGAAGGCGCCGGCGAGCTCAGTTCGGAAGAGTTCCAGGGAAGAATGGAAGAGCTTGCCGTCAGCATCGGTTTCAACACCGGGCGGGACCGTTTCTACGGTAGCCTCAGAACACTCAGCCCGACGCTTACCGAGGCGTCGGATCTGCTTGCGCTTGCGGTCAACGAACCACGTTTCGACGAAGCGCCTGTCGATCGCATGAAGACTCAGCTCAAAACCCAGATCAAGCGGAACGAAAGCGACCCCAACGCAATCGCCGGCCGTTCGCTCGCAGGCGCCATGTTTGGGAATCACCTTTACGCAAGGCCAACCTTGGGGACCGCCAAAACGCTTGCGGCCCTTGAGAAGTCCGACCTACAGATGCAGCACGGCAAGCTTCTGTCGAAACAGGGCCTGACCATAGGTGTCGTCGGGGCGATAAACGCTGAGACGCTTGCCCCAATCCTCGACAAGGTGTTTGCTGGCCTTCCCGAGCAAACCGACCTCACGGCAGTATCGGACCTGGAACTGCTCTCCGGAGAGACCATCCACCGGGAACTTTCCGTACCGCAAACGACCATTCTTCTGGCCGTGCCCGGCCTCATGCGCGATGATCCGGATTACCAGGCCGCTTATGTCATGAACCACATTCTCGGCGGTGGTACATTTACCTCCTGGATGTATCAGGAGGTGCGCGAAAAACGCGGGCTCTCCTACGGCGCAAGTACCTCGCTTTCGCCCTATCGACACACGGGCTTGCTGATCGGCTCGGCGGCGACGAAGACCGAGCGCGCGAAGGAGACGGTCGGCGTGATGCTTGAGCAGCTTGAGCGCATGGCAACGACAGGTCCTTCCAATGCCGAACTGGATGCGGCCAAGCGCTTCATCACAGGATCTTATGCCCTGCGCTTTGACAGTTCCGGCAAGATTGCGCGTCAGCTGGTAGCCCTGCAAAATGCGGGCCTAGGGATTGACTACTTCGACCGCCGCAACAGCGAGATCGACGCTGTTACGCTGGAAGACGTGCAACGCGTTGCCAAAAGGCTGCTGGCGGAAAACAAGCCGACAATCATCACCGTCGGTCAGGAGCAAGGCTAAGCAAGCCGGGAAACAGGCGCGCAGCCTTGGCGTTAATCAGACGTATGACGGCTGCACGCTGCACATGAAGGGACCGAGCCTGTCGGTCCTTTCCACTCTTTGCCGATTGACCTGTTGCCACGAGGCGCTTCACTGCTCTTGCAAGCAAGGTCGTCAGCGCTTTAAGCCTCAGGGCTTGCCTTCGGTTTCCGTGTCGGTTCCAAACAGGCTCGTCTTCGGATAGTGCAATGTATTGTGAAACTGGGCGGTCGCACCGCTCAAGTTGCGGTATCCGTGAGGCTGGTCTGCTGGAAACCTGATTCCATCACCGCAGCGGCACAGCTTCCATCGACCTTCCGACAAGACCTCCATTTCTCCCGTTACCACATAGACATCCTCGACCACACCGGCATCGTGCGGATTTGAAGTATGGGTTTGCCCCGCTTCAAGCGTGACAACAAACGTTTCCGAACCAAACACCGGGTCGAAGGGAAATATCGTTTGAAATCCGACGCTTCCCGGGAACCGAATGAGGTCGCTCTGTGCAGGGGTGAAGGTTTCAATCGGCTGAACAAGGTCTTCGATGAATGCCGTGAGGGGCAGATGAAACCCCTTTGCCAGCTTCCAAAGGGTCGCAATCGTCGGACTGGAATCACCACGCTCGATCTGATGAAGCATTGCCTTGCTGACGCCGGTCATTTCCGCGGTCTGCGACAGGCTTAGTCCCGCGTTTTGCCTGGCTGCCTTGAGCTTGATTTGAATTTTCTTTTCGGTCATTCGCCTGTTTCTCTTGTTCGTTATAACGAACGTACGTTATAACGAACAAACTGCGGAGCCTGGTTTCAGGCCAAGCTTAGCTTTCCAGAACGGCAAAGGCACGGGCGATATGATTGCAGGTCTGAAACTTTCACACCTTGTCTCCGGTTTCATCGCGGTTCTGGTCGGATATACGGGCAGCGTCGCAATCATTTTTCAGGCCATAGACACGCTTGGAGCGACACAGGCGCAAGCCAATAGCTGGATGCTGGTCCTGGGACTTGGAACGGGTCTGAGCGGCTTGTTCTTGTCGCTTCGCTACCAGATGCCGATCCTGACGGCGTGGTCGACGCCGGGGGCGGCGTTGCTTGTCATTGGTGCCGAAGGTCTCCCAATGAGCGAAGCCATTGGTGCATTCCTGTTTTGTGGTGCCCTGCTCACACTGACAGGCGTGACAGGCTGGTTTGAAAAGGTCTCGCGCCTTATTCCCGATGCGATCGCCAGCGCAGTGCTGGCAGGCGTCCTGTTTCGTTTTGGATTGGGCGTCTTTTCGTCGATGGAGGAGGACTTTCTGCTCGTCGCGGTCATGTGCATCACCTACCTTGCCGGAAGACGATGGTTTGCGCGGTATGCCATCCTGTCGGTGCTTCTTTCAGGAAGTCTCTTTTGCTGGATCACGGGCGCTTTCCAAACAGAAGTGTCTTTTTCGTTTTCAGCCGCACAGCCTGTTTTCGTCATGCCGGAATTTTCACTGATCGCACTCATCAGTGTCGGTCTTCCGCTTTACGTCGTCACGATGACTTCGCAAAACATGCCGGGCGTGATTGCCTTGAAATCCGCCGGTTACAAGCCACCGGTCTCCGCCAGTCTGACCGTTACGGGTCTCGCGTCGCTCCTGCTTGCGCCATTTGGCGGCTTTGCCTTCAATTTCGCTGCAATTACGGCCGCGATTTGTGCAGGGCCGGAAGCGGACGAAGATCCTAAGACGCGGTACAAGGCGGCGGTCATTGCCGGCATTTTCTACTGCGGTTTCGGCATGCTGGGCGCTGCGGTCATCAGTCTGTTTCTGCTCGCGCCGAAAGCACTGGTGATCACCGTCGCCGGTCTCGCCCTCCTGAGCACGATCGGCGCAAGTCTCAACGCGGCATTGCTGAGGTCTGACGATCGCGAAGCAGCTCTGGTGACTTTCATGACCACGGTTTCAGCCGTTTCTTTTTTCGGCATCGGCGCACCCGTCTGGGCCCTGCTGTTCGGAACAGCAACCAGTTTTGCCTTGTCCAGGTCCAGAACACTTCATCTAACGCGAACATCCTGACGGTCACACGGCGTTTCCCGGCCAAAACGATAGATTTCACGTTGAGTGAGGGTCAAAAGCAAAGGCAGAGGTCGAAGCCGCGTTATCCTGCCGCGGTTTTTCTGGCACCTGGAGCCGGGGCTCCCTGCAGGACCTCGGCTCTCACGGGACGCGGTGGCGAAAACAGATTGCCCTGTGCCAACTTCACATCATAATCGAGGAGTTCCAGAACCTGCGATTCCGTTTCGACGTGATCGGTGATCAGTTCCATGCCGTAGCGGTTAAGCAAATCACCGAAATCGGACGGGTGGATGTGCCCATGGTTCGCTTCGCGGCGTCCGATGAGATAGTCGGCGTGCAACTTTCCGAACTTGAAGCCCCGGCCTGCAAGCGAATTGAAATCCATCTTCATGTCTGAGATGCGGTCAATCGAGAAACGGAAGCCGACTTCGTAGAGCGCATTCAGGCTTTCGAGTTCCATCGCGCCCATGCTGGCCACATCGCTTTGCGAGAACTCGAATATCAGAACATCGGAATAGGACTGGTTGGATTTCACGAATTCAAGGAACCCGGGGAAGAACGTCTCATCGACAAGCGAAACCGACGAGATATTGCAGAAAAGCATTGCGTTGCGGTTCCGGGACGTAAGCCGCTTTATCACCTGAATGGAACGGAACAACAGCAGATTGTCGATACGGGCGATTTGCCCGGACAGAACCGCTTCAGGTAAAAACGCTGCCGCCTCGACAGCGTTGCCCTCGGCGTCGCGCAGGCGCGTGAATCCCTCGTAGTATTTTACCTGTCTTTGGGGAAGCGTGACAATCGGCTGCAGGTGCAGCTCAACCCTGTTTGCATTCAAGGCTGACGTAATCAGGTCCCGCATCGCAAGGTTCGGCTGCTGACGTTCCGGCGCTGGCGGCTCCGGCTGCACAAGCCCCTCATCATCGAGTGGAAACTCGTCTACGGACAAGGGCGCTTGACGAAATTCATCGTGCCGCTGAGGTGGCGGCGTATCAGGTATCGGCGGCTGGTTGACGGCGGGCCGGGGCGGTGTAACGCCATATCTGCGGTCCCACTCGGCCATGTCACCCCGGCCGGTGCTCTCCTGAAGCGGCTGACTTGCAGGCTGGTTTAAGAACGGATTGACGGGCGCCTCCGCTGCCTGCCGGAACCCTTGAGACGCCATTGCTTCCTGGCGCGGTTCGTTCACCTCGACCGGCATCGCGCTCAATGGCGCTGCACCTGCCTGCGCCATTTGATGAGGTGGACGCAAGGCTTCCGGTCTTTCAGCGAGTGACTGTGCCTGGTTTGGCTGCGCATAATGCGGCAGTGCGCCCGCATGCGACGGCGGTGCCAGTGCTTGTTGATCTTCGACCCTGGTTTCCAGATCCGACATGGCTTCCGCCATTTGCTTGACCAAGGTGCCCAAGACTTCGACTTCGGCAAACAGCGGGTCAATTTCAGCACGCGTGCGGCGGGGCATGGTGTGTTCCATCCCCGTCAGCCGACCTTCAAGATTGCCGACATCTTCATCGAGGTCAGCCATCTTGTCTTCCAGGCGATCGACCGCCTCACTGACCGCCCCACGATCGTGCACACGGCCAATCAGCAGATGAATGAGGATCATGGTGCACATCAGCGCCAGCGAAAGCGAAACCGCTTCACCGAACGGGCGTCCGAACTGAAAAATCAGCACGGTTGCCGACGATGCTGCGATGATCGCCATACATATCGCTACAAAGATGGTCCCCGTCCGGCCCATGGCGTTTAAAAGTTCCGACCCGAATCAAATATCACCGGCCAATCATGCCTTAAGAAGCAGTCTCCTCCGAATCCGCAAGCTCGATTCATGCATGAATTGCATCACTTGTCCCCGACTAAGCACCGCCAAACCCGGTGTTTTTCCATTTGACGGGTGAATTTGAGCTCCGTACCGCCCTGCACACGACCTTGTCTGATCAGGCTACCAAACCGCGGTGGAGGGATGACTTTTGTCATTTGCAATCACCTGCGACTTGGTTAAGATCACGTTAGGGCAATTGTCGTGGTGCGTTTAAGAACCGGTTACCATAAGGGGACTGGCATGCACGCGGCCGTACACTCAGGACGGAATACGTCACAAAAAAAGGCCCAAAACGAGCGAAAAGACCTCCGTTCGAATATTCAAACAACGGGTAACTCAGGTTCTGGGGCTGACAGCTCCGGGCATTCGAAGGGCTCTGACGACCCAGGATGCACGGACGAGCAAGTGACATCAGCGCTGGTCAAAACGCTCAAAAGCCCGGAATTCGCATCCGCGCCGCAATTGCGCGCCTTTCTGGAATTCGTGGTGCGGGCATCGCTCGAAAATCAGCACGAAAAAATCAAAGGGTACACGATCGCGGTTGAAGCGCTCGGACGTGGGGAAGACTTCAATCCGGTAACTGATCCGATCGTCCGCGTGGAGGCCGCCCGTCTTCGTCGCCGGCTCGCCAAATACTACGGAGGCAGCGGCGCTTCGGACCTTATCAGGATTTCAATTCCAAAAGGCAGCTACGCACCAGCCTTCAAATCTGCGACAGACCTGGATGGCCCCGAGAATTTCAAAAACCCGCAGGACGGGGACGTCCAGGAGGCTTTTGCCGTCACTGGCCCGGCTGCGGTTGAAGATCTTCTGATGCCTGCAGCGGAAGACATCCCGCAAGCGCCATCCTCAGCGCGGCCGACCTGGTCTGACCAGGTCCAAAGCGCTCAAGGCGCAGCGGCAGAACAACTGCAGGACACTTTGGCCGAGACGCAAGTTCTTGCGGGGCCGCAACCTGCAAAGCCCACACAGCCACTCTTTCAGAAACGGGTATCGATCTCCGTTGTTGCCGTCCTCTCCGTTGCCTGTTTCCTGGCCGGTCTGCTGGCAGGTTCTTTCCAGTAAGAACCGCCTCTCGTCAGTTTTCTCCGTAAAAACTGCAAAATGCGTCATCTGACAACGCTTTGTTTACCCTGTTCGGAGAATTATCAAATTGACGAATCTTTCGATAGTCGAATGACCCAGCTCAAGCGACGGGAGTTACCCAGCAATGGGGAGTAATGAGGGCAAAGAGTTGCCTGTGATTGTCCGTGTTCTCGACGCATCGGCTTCAGAAGCCGCCCGCACTTCTGCCGTTTGCGCCAAGTTATCCTCATCTTGTGCCGATCCGATCCTCTACACAGATTCCGCATCCTGTCTTCAGGACCTGGCGGATAAGTCGACAGATATTCTTATTATCGATCTGGAGACAATTGGAGGCGACGAAGCGCTGGAAGCCTATGCAGTACGCTGCCCCAAAGCCGTTATCATCGCCGTTTCTGCCAAGGGATCGGTTTCGCGCGCGGTCAGCGCAATGCGGGCAGGCGCACATGATTTCCTGACTAAACCGTTTTCACTGGATGCGCTTGCAACGAAAATCTCGTTTCAGCTCAAACAGCGCCGACCGGTGCTGCCTTCAGCTGTTGTGGACTTCCCGGCACCCCATCAGCCCGGGGCCCCAGCAGAGCGACCTGAACGCCCGACATTTTCCGAAGCATCGCCAATTGATCAGACAGGACTGAACAGACTGGTTGGCGTTTCCCTCCAAATGCGCGAGATCCATGACCAGATTGCCCGTATGGCACCGTCGCAGGCTCCTGTTTTCATTACAGGTGAATCCGGCACAGGCAAGGAACTGTGTGCGAACGCTATACATGACCTGTCCGATCGTCAGCCCAACCGGTTTGTCACGCTGAATTGCGCGGCAATTCCGCGAGATCTCATCGAAAGCGAGATTTTCGGCTATATGCGTGGAGCCTTCACCGGTGCCACCGAAAATCGGCCAGGCGCTGCCGAGCAGGCCGACGGGGGCACCCTGTTCCTGGATGAAATCGGCGAAATGGACCTGTTGCTTCAAAGCAAGTTGCTCCGGTTCCTGCAGACAGGCACTTTTCAAAGGCTGGGCGACACGCAGTCCCGCAAGGTGGACGCGCGCATCATATGCGCGACCAACCGGAACCCGGTCGCCGAAATTTCTGCCGGGCGCTTTCGCGAAGATCTCTACTACCGCCTGCACGTCCTGCCGGTCCACCTGCCGGCGCTCCGGGAACGGCGCGATGACATTCTACCGCTCGCGGAGGCATTTCTCACCCGGTATTCCGGGGAAGAGCGGCGGGGTTTCAAAGGCTTCGACGCTGATGCCGAAACCCGCATCCTGTCCTATTCGTGGCCCGGCAATGTCCGGCAGCTTGAAAACACGATCCGACAGATCGTGGTCATGAACGACGGCGCAGCTGTCACCTTCGACATGCTGCCGATGGTTATCCGTGATCAGAGTGGCCGCCCGAACGCCGTTATCGATCTGTCCCGGGAACGCTCGCGTACCAGCGCACCCAGCCGGCCATTCGGCGCAATCGAACCACTTTGGGCCCAGGAGCGCCGGATTATCGAAGATGCGCTGGATGCCTTTGACGGGAATATTGCCATGGCTGCGGCCGCACTGGAGATAAGTCCCTCGACAATCTACCGGAAACGTCAGTCCTGGACAGCGCGAAGCCTTTAACCGGCTATCGTTTACTGCATCGCACACATTCTCTTGTCTAACGTCAAAAGTCAGTCTATATCGGCAAAAATCCGCCAAGAAACGAAAAGACATAAAGGCGTGCTGGGAAGAGAAGATGCTGACAGGAAAACGCTTATCCAGGCAGACTGCATCCGCCATCCTTATTGCAACAGGGATCTTGGCCGGCATTTGTTCGCCGGCCGTCTCTTCTGAGAACGTCCCTCTTCCGTCTGACGCTTTCAACGACGCAAAAGCTGCATACGATGCGGCCTGGGATGCCAACGGCCTCGCCTTTGCGGTAGCCACTTTTACCAGGGACGGTGGCACCGCGTACGGCCAGTACACGCCGCGCAGCGATTCCGTCTTTCAAGACGATGACGTGCTTTCCATTTACGCTGAACCGGTCGGCTATTCCTTCACACAATCGGACGGGCTTTATGCCTTTGAGTTGACGGCAAGCTACCGACTGCTCAACGCATCGGGACAGGTGCTCGCGGAACAGGACGATTTTGCGGTGTTTTCAGGTCAAGGCCGCTCGAAGCAAAGAGAGCTGGCAGCCGCGCTGTCTTTCCAGTTCACCGGCCTTCCCGCGGGCGCTTACACACTTGAAACACGATTTACCAATGAAGCTGACGGAGAAACTGCCGGTTTCAGCTTGCCTTTTTCGATTGCCGCCCCTAATTGAGCGTCAAGGACAGGATCGTCCAAGGCCCGACTTCGACGATCACCTTCCCTTTCGTTAACCATAGCGAAGCCTGATAAAGCGTTTTGCGGCGCTTTTGAGATTAAATTCTCCTCATAAAGCATTGACAAGAACGGCGCTGCTGCATAAATCCAAGGCGCTGTTAGCACTCGCCTTGAGGGAGTGCTAATTGGCGGCAGATGCCGACCGCATCTGCCTCATTCAACCTAATAATCATGTCTCGCGCGCTGCCAATTGCGTGGGGCGCGCTCATGAGAGGAAACAGTCTTATGGCATTTCGTCCACTGCACGACCGTGTCGTAGTTCGCCGAGTAGACTCGGAAGAGAAAACTGCTGGCGGCATCATCATTCCGGACACCGCAAAAGAGAAGCCGCAGGAAGGCGAGATCATCGCTGTTGGCACCGGTGCCCGCAAGGACAGCGGTGAAATCGTTGCTCTCGACGTCAAGGCAGGCGACCGCGTCCTGTTCGGCAAATGGTCCGGCACCGAAGTCAAGATCGACGGTGAAGACCTCCTGATCATGAAGGAATCCGACATCATGGGCGTGATCGCTTAACTCGACAGCGAACCGCTTTTGATTTCCCCTAATTCCAAGTTTATGTGAGACGACTCTATGTCTGCTAAAGAAGTAAAATTCTCCTCCGACGCCCGTGAGCGCATGCTCCGCGGCGTGGACACACTCGCAAACGCTGTCAAGGTAACCCTCGGCCCGAAAGGCCGTAACGTCGTTCTCGACAAAGCCTTCGGTGCACCGCGCATCACCAAGGACGGTGTATCTGTTGCCAAGGAAATCGAACTGGAAGACAAGTTCGAAAACATGGGCGCCCAGATGGTGCGTGAAGTCGCTTCCAAGACCAACGACATCGCTGGCGACGGAACGACAACTGCAACCGTTCTGGCTCAGTCCATCGTCAAGGAAGGCGCCAAGGCTGTTGCTGCCGGCATGAACCCGATGGACCTGAAGCGCGGCGTCGACATGGCTGCTGCTGAAGCCGTCAAGGCTCTGGAAGCTGCTTCCAAGACCATCACCACTTCGGAAGAAGTTGCACAGGTCGGCACCATTTCCGCAAACGGCGACGAGCAGGTCGGTCAGGACATTGCCGAAGCCATGCAGAAAGTCGGCAACGAAGGCGTGATCACCGTCGAAGAAGCCAAGTCTCTGGAAACCGAGCTGGAAGTCGTCGAAGGCATGCAGTTCGACCGCGGCTACCTGTCCCCTTACTTCGTCACCAACGCCGACAAGATGCTGGCTGACCTGGAAAAGCCGTTCATCCTGCTGCACGAGAAGAAACTCTCCAACCTGCAGGCCATGCTGCCGATCCTGGAAGCTGTTGTTCAGTCTTCCCGTCCGCTTCTCATCATTGCTGAAGACGTCGAAGGCGAAGCTCTGGCAACTCTCGTTGTCAACAAGCTGCGCGGCGGTCTGAAAATCGCAGCCGTCAAGGCACCGGGCTTCGGCGATCGCCGCAAGGCCATGCTGGAAGACATCGCGATCCTGACCGGCGGCACCGTGATCTCCGAAGATCTCGGCATCAAGCTGGAAAACGTTTCCCTCGACATGCTCGGCACCGCTGAGAAAGTTGCGATCACCAAGGAAACCACCACCATCGTTGACGGTGCCGGTTCCAAGGAAGACATCGACGGCCGCGTCGGACAGATCAAGGCACAGATCGAAGAAACCACTTCCGATTACGACCGCGAGAAGCTCCAGGAGCGCCTGGCCAAGCTCGCCGGTGGTGTTGCCGTTATCCGCGTTGGCGGTGCGACGGAAATTGAAGTGAAAGAGAAAAAAGACCGCGTTGACGATGCTCTGAACGCAACCCGCGCTGCCGTTGAAGAAGGCATCGTTCCAGGTGGTGGCGCAGCGCTGCTGCGTGCAAAAGACGCTGTATCCTCGCTCTCTTCCGGCAACCCGGACATCGAAGCCGGCATCAAGATCGTTCTGCGCGCTCTGGAAGCTCCGATCCGCCAGATCGCCGAGAACGCGGGTGTCGAAGGCTCCATCGTGGTTGGCAAGGTTGGAGAAAGCGGCGACGCTTCCTTCGGCTTCAACGCCCAGACCGAAGAATACGTCAACCTGATCGAAGCCGGTATCATCGACCCGACCAAGGTTGTGCGTACGGCTCTGCAGGACGCAGCTTCCGTTGCTGGTCTCCTGATCACCACCGAGGCCATGGTTGCCGAGCTGCCGAAGAAAGACGCAGCCCCTGCAATGCCGGGTGGCGACATGGGCGGAATGGGTGGCATGGGCTTCTAAGAAGTCCAAACCTCAACTGCTTTACGGAAAGGGCGGCTCTCGGGCCGCCCTTTTTGCATCTCGCGCCGCCCATATCTGTGGGCCCGAGCCACAGGAACTTACAAGCGAACGCTTTCCTCGCTGAAGTCTGAAGCCAGATATCTTCGGATCACCGGATCGAGCCGCAGGTTTTCGGCACTATAGACACCGCAGCTTTTGAACAGATCCTTCACAGACCGGTAGGCCTCGAACTTTCGCCAGACCACTTTGGATGCGTAAGGCATTCGTCTCGGCATCGATGCCATGAAACACATCGTGCCAAAGAGATAATGCCGCTTCTGTCTTGGGGGCGGCGTCAGGATGTGCATGCTCAGGGCGTTTTCGTTCTTGCGCTCGCTGTCGACAACGAACAGCCTGCCATTCTGATAAGACACCTTGCCATCACACCTGGTCCATCGTCGGCGCTTGAACGTAGTGTCGGTCAGTGCTTCGATCAGCCGGCTGTAGACAACACCGTTGCGCTCGTCGAGAAAGACGGAGTTCACCACATAACCGTTCGGATCAACCGGCGCCTGGAAATAGACCTGATACGCACCGAGAAAAGGCCGCAGCTGCGCCAGGTCTCCTGGAAAGACGTTGGCCAAAGGATCCTGGCGATGCTCGCGCAAGGTGGCGGTCTTTGCACGATAGGACCGCACCAGCTGCGCATGCGCCCCGAGCAACTCCGTGTCCTCGACACCAAAATATCTGGCTATCCGGCGCAGATTGTTCGCCGACGGGTTCGAGCGCCCCGAGAGGTATTTGCTGAACTGCTGCTGATTGATGCCAATGTCGCGGCATACCTGCGCCGTGGATTGTCTTTCCGCGCACAGGAAACGCAGGTTCGCCCTCAAATCGTCGGTCATCATTGTCAACCAGTTCGGCACATGCATCTCTGAGAGAGCTTATACTCGCTTATAAATGCATACAAATGCGCAATTGTCTCTCGTCCGGGAGATGTCGATTGTTGGGCCAGTTTGAAAGCTGTTCATCAATCGGAGGATCGCAATGGACAAGCAGACCTATTTGCGCGTGATGGAACACCGGCTCATGTCTCGCAGCATAGACCGGCGCCAGTTCATGCGGGGTGTTCTCACCACCGGGCTGACTGTTGCAGCAGCAAGCACCTGGGCGGACCGGGTCGAGGCTGCGACACCAAAGAAGGGCGGTGTTCTGACGGCGGGTCTCGGACATGGTGCAACCAGCGATACGCTCGATCCTGGCTTACTGGCAGCGGGGTTCCTCATTCCGCTGGGGATTGCGATGAACGGTTATCTGACCGAGATCGATGCGAACAACACGGTTCAGCCGTCTCTGGCAGAAAGCTGGGAAGTCTCCGGCGATGCCGCTGTCTGGCGGTTCAAGCTGCGGCAGGGTGCCGAGTTCCACAACGGGAAAACGATCACAGCGGATGATGTTGTTGCCTCCGTGAACCACCATCGCGGCGACAAGACAACGTCTGCCGCCGCACCGCTCATGGCCGGCATCAAGGACATTCGCGTCGACGGCAGCGATGTCGTGGTGTTCGAACTTGAGGCGGGCAACGCTGATTTTCCGGCCGCGCTGAGCGACTACCACATCGCGATCATGCCGGCGGTCGACGGAAAGATGGACTGGCAATCAGGCATTGGCGCAGGTGCCTATCGTCTCGATGAATTCGACCCCGGTGTTGCGGCGAAGCTTTCGCGGCATGCGAATTACTGGACTGATGCTGCGGGACATGTCGACGAATGGCGTCTGCTGGTGCTTCTCGACACCAATGCCCGCATGACCGCCGCCCTTACCGGGGATGTGGACGTCGCCGACAAGATCGACGTTAAAACGGCCGGACGCCTTGCCGGGAACCCCAATCTGAACGTTCACTCGGTCGCCGGAACACAGCACTACAGCTTCCCAATGCTTACCGACCGAGCACCGTTCAACGACAACAATATCCGCCAGGCGATCAAATGGGCCATCGACCGCGATGAGTTGGTCGAGAAGATCCTCTTCGGCTACGGCTCGGTCGGAAATGATCACCCGATCGGCTCCGGTCAGACCTATTTCAACGCGGATCTGGAACAAAAGACCCTGGACCCGGACAAGGCGAAATTCTTCCTCAAACAGGCCGGGCTCGACAGCCTCGATGTGGAACTTTCGGCGTCCGACGCCGCCTTCCCCGGGGCCATCGATGCGGCGCTTCTGATCCAGAACTCGGCAGCGAAATGCGGCATCAATGTCAAGGTCGTGCGCGAACCCAATGATGGCTACTGGTCGGATGTCTGGCTGAAGAAGCCCTGGTGCGCAAGTTACTGGGCCGGACGCCCGGTGGAAGACCTGATGTTCTCGCTCGCCTTCAAGTCGGGCGTGTCGTGGAACGAATCGCTCTGGTCGCACGAGAAGTTCGACAGCCTGCTGGTCGAGGCGCGCGCGGAGCTGGATCCGGAAAAGCGCCGCGGAATGTACGGCGAAATGCAGGACATCGTGTCCAATGAGGGCGGTGTCGCCATTCCGATGTTCGCATCCTACGTTTTTGCCACGAGGCCTTCGGTCGGAACACCTGAGGTTATGGGGTCCAATCTTGATCTTGATGGCAGCAGCTTCATGCAACGCTGGTGGAAAGAGAGCTAGACTTGCCGCTGGCGCGCGCAAAGCATGCAAGGGCGATCACACACCGCATCGGACCACTTTTGCCGATGCGGTGAAGCCGTTTTGTGAGCGTTTCCGGCACCCCGACGCAGAAGAAAAAAGCGACCCTGACGACCATGCGACTGTTCATCGCGACGCTGTCCACCGAGACAAACACATTTTCCACCATGCCCACCGGCATGTCCGGATTTCGGGAATATTTTCTGCGTCACGGCACAGCGACGCAGGAGCCGCCCAACCTGATGACGGAAGCACTTCATGTGTGGCGCGCCCGCGCGGAGCATCACGGATGGGACGTGATTGAAAGCCTTGCGGCAATATCCGAACCTGCCGGACCGACAACAAGCGCGTGCTACGAGGCCTTGCGTGAGGAGATTCTTTCCGACCTCCGCAAGACAGGCGGTGTCGACATCGTGCTTCTGCAACTCCACGGTGCCATGGTTGCAGAAGGTTTTGACGATTGTGAAGGAGACATTCTGGAGCGGGTCAGAGCCATCTGCCCCAACGCAGTCGTTGGGACGGCTTTGGACCAGCACTGCCACCTGAGCCAGAAGATGATGCGGAATTCCGACCTGATTGTCTGCTTCAAGGAATATCCGCATGACGATGCATCTGACCGCGCGGAAGAGCTTTTCGAACTGGCGCACAGGACGGTTCGGGGAGACATCCGCCCCGTCATGCGCGCGTTCGATTGCCGCATGATCAATCTCTATCTGACGAAGACCGGAAAGATGCGGGACTTTGTCGGTCACATGCGCGCACTTGAGACGCGCCCCGATATCCTGTCGGTCTCTCTCGCCCACGGTTTTCCCTGGGCCGATGTTGCAGATGTCGGAGCGAAGACACTTGTGGTCACCGACGACAATCCTGCACTTGCTCTTCAAACGGCAGAGACTCTCGGACGCCGGTTCTTCGACCTCCGCCATGAAGTCACAAGCAGTTTTTCCTCCTTGCACGACGCCATCGAAGAAGCCGCAGTTTCCGAGGATAGTCCTCTCGTGCTAGCCGACATGGGAGACAATTCGGGCGGTGGTGCACCTGGCGATTCAACCTTCATGCTCCACGCGCTGCTTCGGCGTCCCCTTACGAATGTTGCGACGGGCATATACTGGGATCCGGGAGCGGTCCGCATCTGTGAAGATGCTGGGTGTGGCGCAGAACTGCGCCTGAGGCTGGGTGGAAAAACCGGTCCGGACTCAGGCACGCCGGTGGACCTGGATGTTCAAGTGATGAACATTCAGACCGGCCTCGGACAGCACCTGGGCAAAGGGCTTGAACCGCTTGGCACATTGGTCTGGCTGCGGACCGGTGATGAAATCGATATTCTGATAAACGATCTCAGGACGCAGGTCTATCACCCCGAAGCGTTCGAACAGCTTGGAATAGAGCTTTCGACAAAATCAACAATCGTGGTGAAATCCCTGTTTCACTTCTATGCGCCGTTCGAAAAGATTGCCTCGAGGATCATCCAGGTGGCAACGCCTGGCGGGACTTCTCCTGACTTCAAGACGTTGAGGCTGTCAAAGCGGCAGGTCCCCTACTGGCCTCGGGTTGATGACCCGTTCAAAGAAGAGGCGCTTCGCAACCTGAGCGCGCCGACGCAAGCCTTTGGCGCTTAAGCCAAGCGCGCTGATTGTCCGACCGGGGCATCGGCGCACGAGACCATCACATCAGCTTTTACGCGCGCCGCAGGGAACCTAAGCCCCGGAACCAGCTTTGAACCGCGGCAGCCGGCAGGAGCGTCATTTGCGCGGCCGTCCGCTTCTGCTAGAGATACGTCATGGATCTCACGTCAGCCTTTCTCCTGGCAACTGCGACTGCAGCGCTCGTTGCCATTCCCGGACCGAATGTTGCCCTGTTTATCGCAAACACGCTGGCCCACGGCGCCCGTTACGGCTGCGCAACCGTGGTTGGCACCTCAATCGGTGTCGGCATCCAGCTGGTCATCGTGGTTCTCGGGCTTTCGACACTTTTGCAGGTCGCGGCGAGCGCACTCGTCTGGCTAAAATGGGCCGGCGTTTTGTATCTGATCTATCTGGGCATCAGTGCATGGCGGCAGGGCCTGGACGAGCTTGATCAACCCCGTGCCACCGGCGGATCGATGAAGCGTTTGTTCCTGCAAGGTCTCCTGCTTGCCATTGCCAATCCGAAGACACTGATATTCATCGCGGCCTTCATTCCCCAGTTCACAGGCAGCAGCCCAACGGTGGCAGGTGTGGCGCTTGCAGCTGCAATCTATCTGTCGATCGTCTTTGTCGGCGACATGTTGTGGGTCGCATTGGCCAATGTATCAAGGCCGGCTGTCATGAAGCTTGGGCGGCTCAGGCACAAGCTGACCGGCATCTTTTTTGTCGGTGCCGGCGTCGGCCTGGCTCTTGCCCGGGTCGAGCGTTGAAACCTCAATCAGCGAAAACCAACCGACGACAACATCTACCTCAGCCAGACGAAACTGAAGGAACCGCATGTCCGTTATCGAGTATGTCTATTCCGCGCATTCCGCCTACGCTTATCTCGGCTCCGCGGAACTCATGCGAATTTGCAAGGACCATGGTGCCAAGCTTGTCCACCGGCCAATCCTGCTGTCGCCCGTCGTCGAAGCGCAACGCGGCAAGCCATTTCGCAAGCGGACACAGCAGCATGTCGACTATTTTTTCGGCCGGGAAATCGAACGTTGGGCGGAATACCGGTCTGTCCCAATCATCAGCCGGCGGCCCAGCACACATGATGCGGACTACAGCATTGCTTCAGGCATGATCATCGCGCTTGGTGAGAGCGGTCCCGAGACCGACAAATTGGCGCATGCACTGTTGGAAGCGCATTGGCGCGACGATGCCGATCTGTCCAACACGTCCACACTGCATGGTATTGCAACCGCCATCGGTCTCGATGCCGACAGACTTCTTGAAGAGGCCTCTTCCGAGTCGATACAGAACACTTTCCAAAAGAACACGGACTGGGCACTCGCCAACGGTATCTTCGGCTCACCGACCTACCTTGTCGATGGCGATCCGTTCTACGGGCAAGACCACCTTCCCCTGGTTGAACACGCGCTTCAAACGCCCTTCAAACCGGGTGGATGGTCAAACCCGGCCGTGGAATAACACGTCACGCCACCAGCGCCCGTTTATTCGTCAGCAGCTTGATTGTCGGCGTATCTGTCGCAAGCGAGATCGCTTTTTCGTAGCTTTTTCTTGCGTCTGCGAAGCCTCCCGCTCGAGAGTGCATATCCGCTCTTGCTGCCCAAAGCGGCTGGAACCCGGAGCCGATCTGTTTTTCCGCGGCCTCAAGCGCTGCCAGACCCGCCTTCGGTCCGTGGAGCCGCCCAGTGACCACGGCTTGCGCGACCAGCGCGCCGGCAGATGGTGCAAGCTTCAACAGTGCGAAATATAGTTTGTTCAACGCTTCCCAGTCAGTCCGGCCGGTCTCCTTGCGCAAGATATGGATCGACTCAATTGCCGCCTCGATCTGGTACCGGCCGATAGCCGATTTCGAATAGGCGCGACTTAGCTGGTGTTTGCCGTATCCGATAAGATCATCGTCCCAAAGCCGTGTGTCCTGTTCGTCGGTCGGCACAAGGACGCCTTCCCTTATCCGAGCACGCGTCCTGGCATGACTGAAGGCAATCAAGGCTGCAAGACCAAGAACCTCGGCATTGTCCGCCATCAGCCGGCTGAGCAGGTCGGCAAGATAAAAGGCTTCATCTCCGAGCGTGTCCTCCGGCTCCAACCAGTCATGGGCATGCAGCGCATAAAGCGCTTCCAAGAGCTTTGCACTCCTTTCCGGCAGTCTGTCCTCGTCGGGCAGCTCAAACGGTATCCCCGCATCGCGGATTTTGGCTTTCGCGCGCACAAGACGCTTTGCAAGGGCCGCAGGCGAAACCAGAAAGAGCCCGGCAATGGTCTTTGCTTCCAGACCAAGAACGGTTTGCAGCATCAGCGGGACATGCAGATCCGCCGCGATCGCCGGGTGGGCGCACACCATCATGAGCGACAGCCGCTTGTCCGGAACGTTCTCTTCAAAGGCTTCACCGGTTGTCATTTCAGGTATCTCGCTGTCAGTGGGAAACCGGGCCTGATGGCGTTGACGGTCGGTGAGCCTGTTCCGGGCCGTTGTCAGCAACCAGGCATCCGGATTGTCCGGAATGCCATGTTCTTGCCAGTGCGTCAGCGCCTTCACAAAGGCATCCGCGAGCATGTCTTCGGCCATAGCGATATCGTGTGTTCTTGAAGACAAGAAAGCCAGAAGCCGTCCATAGGACTCTCGCGCAGCCATTTCGGCCGCGCGAGCCGGGTCGATCATTCAGCCCCCATGGCGGAGGTGCGGATCTCGACTTTTCCGGTTTTGGCGGCCGGGCATTTTTCGGCCCAGGCCATGGCGGCATCAAGGTCCGGCACATCAATGACGAAATAGCCGCCAAGGGTTTCCTTGGTGTCGGCAAACGGTCCATCCTGAACCTGCTTCGTGCCGCCCTTCAATGACAGGGTGGTCGCGGTCTCCACCGGTTGCAGCCAATCTGTATCGACAAAGACGCCAGCCTTTTGCAGCGCGCCGATATAAGCGCCATAGACTTCTTTTTCTGCCGCCCAGTCCTCGGCGGTCATATCGGCCAAATCGGCTGGATCGGTGTAAAGCAGAAAAGTGTAACGCATTTGGAATAGTCCTTCGTTTTCAAAAAGCTGGTCAGGTGGCGGCGGCAAGATTATCGAGACCTTGCTCGAAAGTCTTCCCCACCATGCCGTCCATGAAAAGACCAAAGACGCGGGCAACGGGGTTGAAGCCAAGATCCATGTCCATAGACCAGACAACCTGCGTGCCTTCCGGCGTCGATGCCGTTGAAATTGTCTGAACCGGACGGCCCATGGCACCAAGATCGATATCGTACCGGACGCTGTCAGCCGTCACCGACGCGACAGTCTGACTTCCTTTGCCTTCCTTGCCGTCAAAGCGAAATCCAGCGCCGACGCCTGAAACCGGACCAAAGGGCGTAATTTTCAGATCGGGATCCGAGGTCCGGTAAGGATTGAATGACTGGTAGCCTTCACTGGATGCTGCGAGTTCCAGTATTGTTGCAGGTGCGGCCGAGAGAGTTGCTTGCCGTTCCACATGCACCGTCTTCGGCAAAAGAAGTGTTCCGGCACTCAAGAGAGCTACCACGCCAACGCTGCCCGCAAGTATCGTCCAAATCGTCATGTCTTTCTCCTTCAAATCACTGAAAGGCAACAGCGCCTTCATTGACATGACGAACGGGACGAGCTGCGGTGGACATGAAGCGTCATTTTTTTTTGAGCGGTTGCCAGCTGGCGGCCATGACACGCGCTTGCCGAGGACATATGATTGACGCGAACCCTTTTAGTGCTCGACATGATAACGAGCCTTTTGGGAGGCTTCATGGAACTCCTGATGCTGTGTGCAGGTGCAGCCGACCGGTCTTGGACAGGACCCGCGCGAGAGCGGCCGCTTCGCACCAAAGGCAAGCGCCGTGCACAGAAAGTCGGTGCCTGGATGGGCCGACACAGCCTGCGGCCGGACAAGGTGCTGTCAGCTTCCGGCGAAAGATCACTGGCAACCGCCGAAAAAGCGCTTAAGGCAGGCGGGTGGACCGCTCAGGACATTGCCACATCAGACCCGCTGACGAAGGGGACCTTGGCGAGCCTGCCGGAAGCAAAGAGGGTGTTGCTTGTTGCCCCGTCCAAGACCGTTCAGTCGCTCGCCAATCACCTCCGCTTGCAGATTGAGACCCGGTCAGGCGTGTTGATCGTCCTTTCCCTAGAGAACGGAAAGGCAAGCCTGAGGCACCGTATCGATCCACGGGAACTTCCGGACCACTTTCCTTTTCCTTCACCGGACGGGCCAGAGTTGCGGCTGCGCCCCGCATATTACTACACGCAGTCAGCCGTCATTCCGTTTCGCCGGACGGAAAGGAGTGTTGAAATCCTGATTGTCAGATCCAGCAGCGGACGCCACTGGGTCGTGCCGAAAGGGATCGTCGAACCCGGTTTCAGCCCGGCCAGATCTGCAATGATCGAAGCAAGCGAAGAAGCCGGGGTAGAGGGTTTGATCCGCGAAAAGCCCCTTGGTTCATACACTTATGAGAAGTGGGGTGCGATCTGCAACGTTGAGGTCTATGCCATGGAAGTGACCCGTGTTCTACCTGGCGATGACTGGGAAGAGAGCCACAGGGAGCGCCAATGGATCGATGCGGCAGGAGCTGCAAACTTGCTCGACCAGCCGGCGTTGAGGCGTCTGATCGCCTTGATTTAGGCGCGCATCAACAGGCGAAAATCAGGCCCAGTTTATCCGGACACCCGCACTGAACATCACAGTCAGGCTGACCGCAGTGGCTACGACTCCAGCTGATGCAGCCTCAATCCATTCGCTTTTCGGTGGACCAAGACGACCCAAAGCCCGGCCGGTATATGGACTTTGATATTCAGGGGTGGGCTCCAGCGGCCAATCATCTTTTTGAAGTCCATTGCTGATCGTTTTGTCGGCCGGAGCTTCAACGCAAACGCTCTGGACAACCAACGGCACCACGCGCTGCGGAATATTCTCTGCATAGACTGTTCCATAAGAGACCGACGGAAGCGACAAGCTGCTACTGGTGACCGAAGACGCGGTAAACAAAGCCGCGAATAACAGAAAAATTGCAGCCGACAGCACCTTCACCCAACCTGCTTGACCAAAAGTCATTTCGCCCTCCGACCATCGCAGCCGTGCATCACCGAAAGCGCCTGCCGGCTTGATCAAAATCTTTACGATAGGTCGCTATGCTCGTGAGGAATTCAAGATCCTGGTATGACGTTTGTCGCCAGCAGCGGTGGATCACTTGGCGGTTAGATTGGCGTCCTTTCGGACGGTTTTTGGGATAGACCTTCGTACGCTGGCTTTGTTCCGCGTCCTGCTCAGTATTTGGATTCTCATCGATCTCGGCATGCGGGCGCGTGATCTCGTCGCTCATTACACCGACTTTGGCGTGATGCCGCGGGCCGTTCAAATCGAGCATCTTTATGCCACCACCTGGTCTTTTCATCTGGCAAACGGATCGGCTTGGTTCCAGGCCATTCTGTTTATCCTGGCCGGACTTGTCGCTGTTGCCCTCATGTTTGGCTGGCGCACGCGCGTGATGACCGTGCTCTCTTGGGCGTTGCTGCTGTCGCTTCAAAACCGAAACACATTCATCCTGTCCGGTGAAGACAATCTGGCGCTCCTGTTGTTGTTCTGGGCAATGCTCCTGCCACTCGGCGCACGTTATTCGGTCGACGCAGCCTTGACACGATCGAACCCGTTTCCCGCAAACGCGTATTTTTCCATCGCGACGACAGCTCTGTTGATACAGGGCATGTCGATGTATTTCTTCAGCGCCCTCCTGAAAACCCACCCCATCTGGGTTAGCGAAGGCACAGCGGTATATTACGCGCTCCAGCTAGACTATCTGGTCACGCCGTTTGCGCTCTGGTTCCGCCAATTCCAAGACCTCATGACGGGACTGACCTACTACGTCTACCTTCTGGAACTGATCGGGCCGATCCTCATTTTTTCTCCTGTTTTTCACCGGACATTCCGCACGGTCTTCATGCTGGCCTTTATCAGCATGCATGTTGCTTTCGCGCTCTTTCTCGAGATCGGATTCTTCCCATACATCTCGATCACCATGAACTTGTTATTCATGCCGGCCTGGATGTGGGACAAAATCGCGGAACTTTTGCCAGGCCGCGCGCGCGCACCGGTTGCCATCTGGTTCGACCGTGGTTGCGATTTTTGTGAAAAGACATGCAACTTGCTGAAAGTCTTCCTGTTTCTTGCAAAAACGCCAGTCCGTCCGGCACAGGACGAGCCAGAAATCGGCAAAGAGCTCGAGGCCAGGAACTCATGGGTCCTGACAATCGGCGACGAGCGCTTTTACAAGTTTGAAGCACTCGGCAGGCTTGTGTCGGCTGCGCCTTTCTTCTGGCCGTTAGGCTGGTTTATGAGACGCCCATTTCTACAAAAGGGCGGAAACACATTCTACGATTGGGTCGGGCGGAACCGCTCCCTTTTCTCGCGCGTTACCGCTTTTTGCCTTCCCTGGCAAAAAACGCCACCCCGCTATGGCGCGATGACGCAGATCGTTGCCGCACTGTCTCTTTTCTTTGTAACGATGCAGAATGTGTCGACGCTGCCAGCACTCGGCGTGTCGCTTCCAAATCAGTTCGTTGCAGTGCGCCAGGCATTAGGCCTTTATCAGAACTGGACCATGTTCGCGCCCTATCCTGAGATGACCAGTCCGTGGCCTGTCATTGAAGGAGAACTTACCGACGGGACGATGGTGGATGTCTACACTGGCAACATCGGACTTGCGGATTTCAACAAGCCGGATGTCGTTTCACTTACCTACGCGAACTACCGATGGCGTAAGTTTCTCTCCAATCTGGAAGACCAGACTTACGAGGACAGGACGCAGGTGCTCGCTCTGAACTACGCTCGTTTTCTGTGCCGGGACTGGACAGCGAATGCCGCAGAGCGAGCCGGCTTGTCAAACTTCGTCATCTTTTTTCAGATTGAGCGCACGCCCCCGCCCGGCGAGACAAAAAATATCGAGACGCGGCAAGTGTGGACCCATGACTGCCACGCCTAGAGCAGCCTATGTCACATCCTGACCAGCAAGCCGCAGCGTCATGAAGTAGTCGTCATGCGAGACCCCATCGATCCGCACGCTGTCGCGGTAGGTTGCGGCGCGCTCGAAGCCATAGCGCTCATAAAACCGGATTGCCCGGGCGTTTTGCGTATCGACAAAGAGTTCCAGTTGCTCGACCCCTACTGACCGTGCTTCCTCGATAACGCCGGACATCATTTGACTGGCGGCACCCGTTCCCTGATATCCTGACGTGACGAAAAACGGACCCAGTTCAGCGCGGTGGCGCATACGCTGCAATAACGCGCGCCGAAACCCGCAAAACCCGACCAGCTTGTCCTGTTCGAAAACACCACGTTGGCCGCCCGCTTTGAGAATCTCGCCAGCGCGCTCCAGGCTCGTCATCTCTGTCTCTTGCAGCGTCACCAGAAACCCGAGCGGAAAGTCGCGAGCGCCTTCGAGCCGGAGCTCCTGCCATTGCGCAGCGTCGTCTGCGTCCAGTCGTCTGTATTCAAAAGCCATGGGCCCATCGGTGCTCGTGAAAGACGGCGGCATTGTGGTTGACTGGAAGAAACCGGCCTTCTGTGTTCGTGAAACACAACCGATTGTTCCCGGGATCGAAAAGCAGTTTGGCTGTGACGAACGCCTCCCAAGCCGTATTCCGAGATGGGTTGCCTCTCTTCGACAATTTGACCAATCACCCGGGTTTTGGTGCTATTGAAAGAGAGAGCCCCCAGACAAGATTTAACCAAAAGATCTTCGACCAGTATCGCCGTTTTTCACCGATGGTTATTCCATTCGCTCGTCGCACCATTAATCCAATTGCGATCTATAATTTACGCATATGATGTAGACAATTTCCGCCAACAAATCTTTGATTGGCGATTTCAACCTCGAAACTGTACCGCATCTGCGTCACTTTTTACCATACGAAACTGATTTCGAATTTTTAGAAGTATAAACTTGCTCAACCTGGAGTTTATGCTACTTTTAGTAGTTGTTTCTACAAGGATCTATTTGGGGGACGTTTAATGGCAGTTTCAAAACCACAAAGAATTGTGATGCATTGGACAGCTGGAAAATACGAAATGTCCGCCAGCGACTTCGAAAAATATCATGAAGTCGTGGAAGGTGACGGCACGCGGCGGCTATGCAAACGGCGGCCGGAAGCCAACAACGATGTCAACGATGGTGACTACGCCGCACATGTTCGTGCGAAAAACACGGGATCTATCGGCCTTGCAATGTGCTGCATGGAAGGGGCGAAAGAAAGACCATTCCGGCAAGGCAAATTTCCCATGACTGAGGGACAACTGGACGTCTTCGTTGAAATGGTTGCCGAGTATGCGGAGACCTATGACATTCCGATCGATCGACGCCATGTGCTGTCGCATGAAGAAGTCGATGTTACGCTTGGCGTCTCACAGGACAAATGGGACATCATGTGGTTGCCGCACATGTCAAAACCGGACGATGTCGTTGCAGTTGGCGATCATTTGCGCGAACGAATAATCAACGCGCGCGATAAGAAGTTCCGTTCGCGCGGTCGTGATCGAGAGGCAATGTATGACGACGACTCTCTTATCGACCGGATCGTTGAGCGTTTGAAAAACGAGCTCGGCTAGTGTTCTGGTCGATCGTTTTCGCTTGCATGGCAAAAAGGAAAGGAAACAATCGATGTCCGAGGCATATCTCGGACACCGCCGCGCGATTAAATTTCTAGTATTGCAGAGAACCGCGCGGCGTTACGTCAAGAACTAGTCCCGTGCAGGGATATTGATTGCCTTCTGGCTTGCAGGCCGCGCCATGCACGTGTCGACCCAACGCACCACATTCTTGAAATCGTGATAACCGACAACATCCGCAGCTTCATAGAAGCCGTTGATGTTTCGGGCCCAGGTCCAGGATGTGATGTCGGCGATCGTGTAGTCGTCCCCCATGATGAAAGTGCGGCCGTCGAGCTGTCCGTCGAGGACTTTCAGGAGCCGTTTAACCTCATCCCGGTAGCGTTCGAATGGTCGGCGATCCTCATACTCCCTGCCGGCAAACTTGTGAAAGAAACCCAGCTGGCCGGTCATGGGTCCGAAGCCGCCCATTTGCCACATGACCCACTGGATCGCCTGATATTTTTCGGCCGGATCTTCGGGCAAGAATTGTCCGGTTTTCTCGGCAAGATAAATCAGGATCGCGCCCGATTCCCAAAGCGCCAGCGGTTTGCCGCCGGGTCCATCCGGGTCGACAATGGCGGGGATCTTGTTGTTCGGATTGAGTGAGAGGAATTCCGGTGTCATCTGGTCGTTGGTGCCAAAATCGACCTTGTGTGCCTCATACGGCAGTCCGGTCTCCTCCAGCATGGCCGAGACCTTGATGCCGTTCGGTGTCGGCAACGAGTACAATTGAAGCCGGTCGGGGTGTTCTGCAGGCCATTTCTTGGTGATCGGGAAATCGGACAGGACGCTCATGGTGATCTCTCTGTTTTTTGCCCCGGCACCTCCTGCCAGGATCCCGAAGCTCATATAACACTCAACACTTCAGTTTAAACCCATCGCCGAGTTGCGATGAATAGAATTGTTCTTCAAACGCAATGCGCCTATACCTGCCGCTGCCGCAGACGCAAAGGAACACTCCCATGACACAGGATCACGAGGCGCGGATCGAGCAGCTTGAAATCGATCTGGCTCATGCCAACCGCACGATCGATGATCTGAACACCATGGTTGTCGAGCAAGGCAAGCAAATCGATCGTCTGACGCGGCTGGTATCCCAGATGACGGATCAGGTAGAAGAACTGGCAGAACAGGTTCTTCCCGCCCACCAGATCGACAAGCCGCCGCACTATTGAGCCGGCGAAATGCGCAAACGTCCTTGTCGTCTTTGATCCATGACATGGATACCGCACCGCGAGTGTCTAAACTTGGGGCAACTCACTCAGGTGCATGATGCGTTCCCTTCGATATCCCGCTCTCTTTCTTTTTCTTGCTGCATGTGTTGCAGCACTCGTTTTTTGGGGAACCCGTCCACCTGAAGCGACATTCGCTCAGCCTTTCAAGGGACGCGCCGCGGAGATTGTGTATGCAACCGCTGTTGTGGAACCGGTCAGATGGGCAAAAGTAACGAGCATTATCCGCGAACGCGTTATCTCGCTTTGCGGCTGCGAGGGCATGGAAGTCAAGCAGGGTGACCAGATCGCGGAACTGGACAGCGGTGATGCACGGGCAACGCTTGCAGAACTTGAGGCGCGGCTGGCGTTGGCACAATCGGATCAGGAGCGCGCTTTTCAACTTCTTGAGCGACGCGTTGTCAGCCAGCAGGTTTTCGACAAGGCACAAAACGAGGTGATCCGCATGAATGCGATGATTGCCGCTCAGAAGGAAAGGCTGCGGGACTATGTGATCACCGCACCGATGGATGGCATCGTTCTGCGTCAGGACGGTTCTGTCGGGGAGGTTCCCGAGCCGGGTGAAATCCTGTTCTGGATCGGACAACCCACGCCGCTTCAGCTTGTGGCGGAAGTCAATGAAGAAGACATTCCGAAGGTGACGAAAGGCCAGCTTGCACTCATTCGATCAGACGCCTTTCCGGACGAGGACCTCGCGGCAACGGTGTCGCGCATCACGCCCAAGGGTGATCCGGTCCTGAAAAACTACCGTGTCTATCTCGATCTGCCGGATGACACACTTCTTCTGATCGGAATGACAACGGAGATCAACATCGTCACAAACGAAAAAGACGATGTGCTGCTGGTGCCGCTGGCTGCCTTTGACGGTTCGACCGTTCAAGCACTGGACGAGCAGGACCGCGTAACCTTTGTCACTGTCAAGACCGGCATTCGCGGAACAAGATCGGTCGAAGTCCTTGAAGGGTTGAGCGAAGAAAGCCGCGTCCTGCTCCCATTCCGGGGGGACCTTGCCGAGGGCGACAAGGTCGCACCGGTAAGCGGAGGTTCGGGCTGATGATGCTCCTGAAAATCGCTGCAACGCACGTTCGCAACCGGATGCGGCAAACCGTGGTGTCGACGCTGGGTGTCGCGCTCGGTGTCGGTTTTTCGGTTGCGATGGCAAGCCTCATGGAGGGTTCCCAGCGGGATTTCATGACAACGCTGATCGAGGCGATACCGCATGTGGAGATCCGGGATGAGCAGCGCGCGCCCGCCCAACAACCGGCAACCGCGCTTTACGATGCTGTCGCGTTTCACGGATTGCGGCCGCTGGAGGATCTGCGTGGCATTCGCAACCCCACCGAAGCAATAGCTTCCTTACGCGAATGGGTGCAGGGCGAATTCGCGCAACGGCTGAGTGGTCAGGCGGTTCTTCGCTACAGCGGCCAGGACATCGGCATGACGCTTGTTGGCGTCGTTCCCGGACGTGAACTGTCGGTCTCCAAAATCAGCGAAGATATGCGACTGGGGAGTTTTAAAGCGCTCGATACGACTTCAAACGGCCTGGTGATCGGACGCAAGGCCGCCGACCGCCTCGGTGCCGATCTGGGCGATACCGTTATTCTGACGTCTGCGGGCGGGATTGCAAAGCGGTTCAAGATTGTCGGGTTGTTTCACACAGGTGTTACGACGAGCGACGAAGGGCTCGCCTATGCACCTCTCAAGGCCGTTCAGATCCTGCTTGAAAAACCCAATATTATCAATGGCATTTCCATCCGCCTTGCCGATATCGGACAAGCGAATGCCATCGCAGCACGTGCAGAGCGTCAGTTGGGCTACAAGGCAGTTTCCTGGGAGGAAGCGAATGAAGGGCTCATGGAGGCTTTCGTCGTTCGCAACGCCATCATGTACACGGTCGTCGGCGCAATCCTCGTTGTTGCCGGGTTCGGGATCTTCAACATTGTGTCCACGATCGTCCACGAAAAGGCTCGTGATATCGCGATCCTGAAGTCCCTCGGGTTTCCTGAAAGGGACATCCAGCAGATTTTCGTGCTGGAAGGTCTCGTCATCGGCATTCTTGGTGCGATTGTCGGATGTCTGCTCGGGTTTGGTTTGTCGAGTTATCTGGCCACCGTGAAATTCGAGGTCACAACGGACATCGAGATGACCAGACTTCCGATCCACTTTTCCTATCTTCATTATGTGCTTGCGTGTTCCTTGGCTTTGTTTTCCTCGGCGGTAGCGGGTTTCATTCCTGCCAGAAAGGCGGCAAAGCTCAACCCGGTGGACATCATTCGAGGCGCGACATGACTCCCGCCGCAGCGCTACAAAGCGAAACTGACGGTAGTCTTCTGGAAGCCAAGGGTCTGACCAGAATTTTGCCCGCTGTCGTTCCGGTCACGCTCGTTGAAGACGTCAACTTCAAGATTGAACAAGCAGAGTTTGTTGCGATCACAGGCCCATCCGGCTCCGGAAAATCGTCCCTGCTCTACCTGCTCGGATTGCTCGACCGCCCGACAGCTGGAGACATGCTGATCGAAGGCACCCGAACCGCAGATCTTTCGTCTGCCGATTTGGCCAAGTTGCGACTTCAGAAAATCGGCTTTGTCTTTCAGTTTCACTTTCTGCTGCCGGAATTTACGGCGCTTGAAAACATCCTGATCCCGATGCAGAAACTCGGTGCCCTTCCCGTCAGGAGCCAGATTGACCATGCAAAGGGTCTCTTGGCCGATCTCGGCCTGGAAGATTACCTCAACCGCCGCCCGGCGCAGCTATCGGGCGGCCAGCGCCAACGTGTCGCTGTCGCGCGCGCGCTTGCCAATTCGCCGGACCTTATCCTGGCCGATGAACCGACCGGAAGTCTGGATTCCAAGGCCACCGAACAGGTTTTTGACAGCCTGCAATCGATCGTCAAAAGGCAAAACACAACGGTTGTTGCCGTCACACACGATATGGAGCTGGCGTCACGGATGAAGCGAAGAATTCATCTCGTGGATGGGCGCGTGGACTATGATCGCCGTCAGCCGTAAGGACGAAATCAACTTTTTGCGGGTAGCTTGCAAAGCAGAAAAAGTCATGTCATAAGCCCCTCATCATCAAGAGAAGGGCTGGCGCCCTCGCCAACCTGCCAAACCGGGCAAGGTGGTTTCCGCAACAGGGATGCGGCCGGATGGAACCTCAAAGAGGCGTTCCGGCAACAAAGCGGTTTGATTGCATGCGCCAGTCCTCCTCGGGAAACCGATGGAGGATTTTTTGTTGAGTGAGCCTATTTCCGGACGAGCGGCGTTCCTTGTCGAACACCACCAGGCGGTGAAAGCAACTTTCGCCGATACGACTGTCTGGCTGAAGGCTGCTGAAGACTGCGTGATGATGCGCATCAAGAGCCGGAGGATCATTGGCGGTCTTCCGAGGCACAAAGCGCCCTTGTCGCGGGAGCAGCGGATCGACCGCCTACAGAACCTGTTACAACTTTGGGCTTGCGGCTGCACCAGTGCGCTCGACGAAGACCTGTTTGCAGATATCCTGAACAGACGTGAGCCTTGATCTCAGCTCGTGCTCAATTGGGCACGGGGCGTGGCCGCCCGCCATCGTCAACCGATACGAAGGTGAAATGAGCTTCCGTTACCTTTTCACGGTGGCCGTAGCGGTGCCGAAGCGCCCAGGCTTCGAGCCTGATTTCCATTGATGTGTTTCCAACCTTGACGACATCGGTGTAGACGCACAAAACGTCTCCGACGTGAACCGGGCGGATAAACTTCATCCGGTCGACAGCGATGGTCACCACCCTGCCCTCGGCCCGCTGACCGGCAGCGATCCCTCCGGCAAGGTCCATTTGCGACAACACCCAACCTCCGAAGATGTCTCCGGCCGCGTTCGTGTCAGCCGGCATCGCCATTGTGCGAAGGGTCAATTCGCCCGACGGCTTGTCCTCTTCGTTGCTCACGCTTACTCCTCCGTTACAAGTCATGAAAAGACTAACGGGAGACAGGCAGATCACAAGCTCTTCTTGTCAGATCACCAGCATCAGGATCGCCATGATCCACAGCGGAAGTGGCGCGGCAATCCAGATCAGGAGGATCGGCAGGCCGCGTGGTAGGAATTTCGAGACCGACATACGTTTTCCTTTCTAGCTGAACACCGGCATCTCAAACACGGTCAGGACGACGAGTGCTGCCATACCGGCGAAAAAGGCAAGTTTAGCGCTGCCGATCAGTGTCCGTCCGGCAATATCGAGTTTCGGCAGGGGCAGGTCTTTGGAATCCAGATACATCGATGTCAGCATCAGCGTGAACACGGTGAACCAGACGACCACGAGGGCTTCCGCCAAAAGAACAATTGCTACCAGCATGCTCCGCTCCATTCAGAGTGTTGCGATGTCAATTCAGGAGGAGGCATGGAACCCGCATGCCCGAATGTCGCGAGCCAGAGGCTCTGTGCGATCCGTTCGGCAACGGCAATAATCTCGTCGGCGATTTCCGGTACGAAGAGTTCGCGCACAACCGGACGGAACACAGACAGCCAGTCCGCATAGTCCGAACTGACGACCTCTTTCAGTTTCAAATGAGCAGGTACCGGTTTGCCTTTGTACGCGCCGTTCTTCAGCAGAACCGACTGCCAGAAGGCCTCCATCTTCGGCAGATGATCTTCCCATTTGCCATCCAGCCGCTTGTTGAAGATGTCACCCAGCCGCGGATGCTCACGAATGCATCTGTAGAACGTATGAACCATGACCTGGATCGCGTGCACATCTACCGTCTCATACCGGCGCAGCCGATCTCCTGTATCTGAGACCGGACGAGGGCTGAGCTTGTATCTGTCGGCACCGGATATGGGACTTTCCATCACTCTCTCCATAACATTCATTTAAAATGCATCTTTTAAATGCCACATGCCGCAGTTAAAATCAACATCTCAAATGAATGTTTTATGGGACCCTGCCATGCGCCTCAGTCAGGCCAGTGATTTTGCCTTGAGAATTCTGATGGCCACAGGTCAGTCGGAGAGCCCCCAGACCGTCGACAGGCTCAGCACGGAACTTGGTCTGGCCAAGTCGCATGTCATGAAAATCGTCGCGCAGTTGGGACGCAATGGCTACCTCGAAACAACGCGCGGTCGTGGAGGCGGCATCCGTCTGGGCCGGTCGCCGGATGCGATTCGTCTCGGCGATGTCGTCCGGCTGATCGAACCGGACCTGGGCGTGGTCGCCTGTTTGAAGCCGGAAGCGACCGTTTGTGCGTTTCTGCCGCGCTGCGCACTCAAAGGGGCCATGGCGCGCGCCTCCGACGCTTTTCTCGACAGCTTAAACACGGAAACACTGGCAACGATCCTGGCGGGAACGCAGCGCGCGGCTTTGCCCGGATAGTTTTCAGGCGTTCCCGCGACTGGACGGAAGAAAGCGATATCCGGCAATTCCGCCGGTCGGGTATGTCACCCCCGTGGAGATGACACGTTCGCAACCGGCACTTGTCATTGCCGGTCATAACAGCACGTATTTTCGAAAACAGCAGATCAAAGCGTTGCCGCCTGCTCCAGAAACGCGAGATCCTCAAGGCAGTAATAACCGGATATCCGGCTGATGGTGCCGGACCGTTTCCAGTCGTTCAGGACACGGCTGACGTTTTCGCGGGCTGCGCCGGCCATGTTGGCGATATCCGCCTGGCTGAGCTTGTAGTGAATGAGGGTTCGTCCGTCGTCCAGCGGTTTTCCGAAGGTCTCGGACAACTGCAACAGGGTCTGCGCCACGCGCCCGGGCAGCGGCAGGAACGATCTGGCCGCCAGAACGTCGTTGGCATGCCGCAAACGTTTGCCGACAATCGACAGCATGTGCCGGTAAACGGCAGGGTGTTCATCGGAAAACCTCTGGAATGCAGCCTTGTCGATGAATGCAAGCTGCGCTTCCTTCAAGGCGCTGACCGTCGCCGAGCGTGGACGGCCGTCCAGCAGCGCCAGTTCTCCCACCAGATCACCCGGCCCCAGAACCGCCAGAAGCTGTTCATCACCCTCGACGGAAAGCAGAGACACTTTCAGCGACCCTTCCAAAACAGCATAACAACCATTCCCGGGATCGCCGTTTTCGAACAGGATCGTCCCGGCCGCGATCTTCATGGGACGGGCAAGACGCGATAGCCCAACTGCCAATTCCGGCTCAAGCCCTTCCAACGAAAAGCTGTTTTTCAAGAAGTCTTTTATTTCTGCCACACCTACCCCCTGCCAAGGACGTTCACGACATAAAATTGATCCCACACGCAATCCTGTGATTTCCATCACGTGCGTTCAAGAAAAAAATACCTATATCATAAGTCATGGAAGCGGGGCCGCCCCTCCCCCCTTCCTGACCTCCACGAAAAACGGCTCTGTTCCCCGCAGAGCCGTTTTTTCGTTCCGCAGTTCAAATTCGCGCGAAGTCAGCCGATTTTCAGTTCAAAAACACGTCTTTCCGATCGAGCGTTTGAAAAAACCGCGTGCTTTTGAGCACTTCATACTGACATTCACGTATGGCAATTTTTTTGCGAGGCTCGTTCCGCATCAGCCTGTCATCCGATTTTCCCGGGATCGCCGCAACAAAACTCCGGTCGCTCATGCCGTCGAAATGGTTGAGCAACAAACCCTGCAGTTCTTCAACATCACTGGTCTGCGGCAACGGGTTGCCCTTGGGCAGCACTTGCAGATTGTAGGACTTGGCAACACGCGCCAGCCGCAAGGTCTTGAACCCGGACCGCACCGGAGAAATCACCAGTGGCGGCGTTTCGAAATCTGCGCGATCGATTGCCTTGAACACGATCCTGGCAAGTGACATTCGAGCCAAAAGACCCTCGCGAACGGCCACGAAATCCGGCGGACGCTGCATCAGCACGCTGTAGCGCGCGAGCTGTGCAAGCGATTCTTCAAACAAAAGCTCATCAGGCAAAAGTCTGAAGAAAGCTCTCCTGTTGATTTGCTCCCGCGTGAGCATGCGCTCACCGTAAATGTCCTGCATGCGCGTGCTGACCGGCGCGACCCTGTCGCCGCTGAACGCCAACGTGATTCCAAAGAGAACCTGCTTGCCGACCGTGTCGGCGACTTCCTGCAAAGGTCTGAACTCGCGCGGCCAGAGCTCGGTCGTCACCAGCGCGCCCACTGCACTCAAACGGCCATGTTCGGCCAGATCGCGCAGAGCGCGGTCAACGCCAAAGGCGAGACCGTAGTCCAGTGCACCGAGTGTAATTCGCTTCATATAATCCGACAGGCAGGCAGGTGAATCAGTCTTCTGCCTTTTCCCTGCGGCATTCGAAGTGGCTTTGCAAGTCTCAAATAGAGCTGTTTGATAGGTAAGCTGACCGTTAGCGGAGCACCAAAGGCTCAAAAACCGGTCCCTTCAGACCGTCAACCTTGTAGACGACCAGCTCTTCCAGAGGCACACCCTTCACCTTGCGCTCCAGCACGGCGAGTTCCTCAACCGTTTCAAATGACTTTTCCAGATCACCCGACTTGTCGCGGCGCTTTTCGGTGATGTAGAGGCCCGGCTGCTGAAAGAGGGTCTCATCCGGATCCGGCATCATGATGTATCGTATGCGTTCGGTCACCTGAATAACGGGCAAGGTATCCTTCATCAGAAAATCGACTTGTCCGTTGAGGCCATAGCTCATGGTCAGGATGTATGCTGCATCTTCCTGTTCAGCCAACTGCTTCACCGAAGCTTTTATCTCTTGCCAACCGCGCAACTGGAAGGTCGGATCCTTGCGCGCAAATTGGCCGGTGAATGTCCAAACGGCATGAGACTGAACCAGGACGGCGACCAAAATTCCAAGGCCAGCACCGGCAACGGCGACTTTCCGCCAGAACTGCTGGTCGGGCCGCAAGGATCCGACAAAGACCGCCGCCATCATGGCAAAGGCGGGGAAGAGCGGCGCGGGCCAGTTGGCCTGAACGCGGGAATGCAGCGAGTGATAGGTCAGATAGAGAAGAAACGGCAGAGTCGTGAGCAATATCAGGGACGCGGCATTTTCTCTCGCGCGGACTGACTTGAAGAGCATTGCGCCTCCCGCGGCGGCCAGTATCGCGATCAAAGGGTTCAACAACCCGACGAGCGCACCCAGAAACTCAAAGATAAATTTGGCCGTGAAACCACCGCTGCCTGCGCGGCCGAATTGCTTGTAGAAACTCGCCCACTCATGCAGGTGGTTCCAGTAGAGAACCGGAGAGAAACAAATGAGCGCGATGATGCCACCCGCCCATAATTGCCAGGTGCCGAACCAGCGGCGGGCTTCCGGCACCCAAACGAGCCAAAAGACAATGCCCGCTCCCAGGAACAGGAGCGAATACTTGGACAAGAGGCCAAGGCCAGCCATCAGTCCGACCAGCAGCCACCAATACGGATTTTTCGAAACGGAGAGTTCGGCAAGCGCCCAAAGGGTCAGGCCCCAGAAGACGACTGAAGGGGCATCCGGAGTGGCAAGAATCCCGCCAACCCCGATCAGGAGGCTGGTGTTGAGGAAAAGAACCGCCCAGCCGGCGATGCGTCGATCGAAGAAGATCGTGGCCGTCCGCCAGAGCGCGAGAGAGCCGACGAGACCGGACGTGACTACCAGCACCCGCAAGGCAAAGACGGTATCGCCGAAGAGCGCCTGTCCCGCGGCAATCCACCAGCCGATCATCGGCGGGTGGTCATAATAGCTCAGCGCCGGAAAAAGACCCCATAGCCTGTAGTACGCCTCGTCCTCAACGATATAGGCGTTGGCGGCTGCAAACAGCTTGATCACCGTCAGAAGCCCGACGATCAGCACCAGCCCTACCGGCCGGAGAAAAAACGGCAGATCTTCTGTTTTTGCCACGCTGTCTACTGCCCGGTTGTCAGGACTTCCGCCATGTGAGCGCAGAGCTCGCGGCATAGTTCCACACAGCCCCCATGACCGCACCAGCCGTGCCGGCCAGCCACCAATAGGCCGGATCTGCATAGATCAGGTTGGCGACGCCGACATTTGCCAGCACGCCCACCGAGCAGACGGCATAGAAGGTCAAGAGGCCGATCAAAGCCCTGAAACCGCGCAAGCGCCGGTCGCGATATGTCAGCTGATTGTTCAGGAAGAAGTTCGAGGTCATCGCAACGAAAGACGCTGCGGTCTGTGCGAGGTTGAATTCCAGTCCCCCGAGAAGGAAAAAACGCAAGGCCAGAAGATGGACGAACAGGCCGCTTGCCCCGACGAGGCCGAACATCAGGAACCGCGTGGAAACGATATCGCCGAAATACTTGGAAAGCAGCAGACCGAAATAGTCCAGCGTCACCAACGTATCCAGTTTGCTCTCCCCGTGTTGGCGTTCGCGGAACGTGAAGGGAAGTTCCTTGATTTTGAGAGTTCCGTTCGCACTGGACACGAGATCGAGCAGGATCTTGAACCCCTGCGGCGACAGCTTGGAAGCCAGTGCCTCAGCCTTGTCCCGGCGCACCATGAAGAAACCGCTCATCGGATCGCTCAAGGTCACGTTCAAAAGTTTCTGGGCCAAACCGTTCGCGATGTTCGAGCCCCAGGCCCGGATCGCCGAAAGCCCTTCACCGACAGTGCCACCAGCGACTTTGCGGCTGGCCACCACAAGGTCTGTTTTATCCGATTTGATGGCCTCAAACATCTTCGGTAGCAGGGTTTCGTCATGCTGCAAGTCGGCATCCATCACGGCGACATAAGGTGCGGAAGACGACAGAATGCCTTCGATGCAAGCCCCTGAAAGCCCGCGCCTGCCGATCCTTCGGATCACGCGGATGCGGGGGTCGGTCCCTGCAATAGAGCGGGCCACTTCAGTGGTTCCATCCGGGGAATTGTCGTCGACGACAATCGCCTCCCAGGCAATACCGGCAAGCGCTTTATCGAGAAGACCTACCAGGATCGGGATATTCTTGGCCTCGTTGAAACTTGGCAAGATGATGCTCAGTTCGGCAGCGCGCGCATCGCGAGGCTGCCGGGCCCCATCCCGGCTCTCGTCTTCAATGCCTTGTGCAATGCTGGCTGCGCTTTCCATATTCCAACCTTTTTCGCCGATTTCGCCCTTGGCGGGCACCAGGCGATATACACCTGCAGAATTGCGCGGACCATAACCTGACATGGGTTAAATACAAGCAAAGACAAACCGCCTGCCTGCTGCCCTTCATCTTTCCACGTCTGTTTTGACCAGATCCTTGTCTTGGTGTGCCCCCTATTGCCTGCAAGTGTGATGCAAACAAGGCAGCGGCAGGTCCATTTCGCGTTCCGGCAAACACGGTCTCCAACCCCGCCCTGTTATGCGCTTTTCTCCAACCTTGCTCTCAACCCCGCTTTCGTCTAGGACAACCGCAACTGTCTGAGTGCCGGTTGCCGCAAAATTGCTGGTGCAATCGGCCAGGAACTCGCCGGGATCTGACGACTTCATGGCCAAAAAACCGAATAAACTGAAGGCCCGCCTGCCGCGGGGCTTTCTTGACCGCTCTGCCGACGACATTCGCGCAACCGACGAGATGATCGGCAGGATCCGCGCTGTCTACGAAAAATACGGGTTTGACCCGGTCGAAACACCGGCCTTTGAATTCACCGATTGCCTCGGAAAATTCCTGCCGGACACCGATCGTCCGAATGCCGGTGTCTTTTCGGTACAGGACGAAGACGACCAGTGGATGAGCCTGCGTTACGACCTGACAGCTCCGCTTGCGCGCCACGTTTCGGAAAACATCAACGAGATCCAGCTGCCTTATCGCACCTACCGTGCCGGGTGGGTGTTCCGGAACGAAAAACCGGGTCCGGGCCGTTTCCGCCAGTTCATGCAGTTCGATGCCGATACAGTTGGCGCTCCGGGCGTCCAGGCAGATGCGGAAATGTGCATGATGTTTGCCGACACTATGGAGGCGCTCGGCATTGCACGCGGTCAGTATGTCATTCGAGTCAACAACCGGAAGGTTCTGGACGGTGTTCTGGAGTCCATCGGGCTCGGCGGAGAAGAAAATGACGAGCGCCGTCTGACGGTACTTCGGGCCATCGACAAGCTCGACAAGTTTGGCATTGAAGGTGTGCGCCTGTTGCTGGGCGAAGGGCGCAAGGACGAGAGCGGTGACTTTACCAAGGGCGCTGGCCTTGATGCATCCGCGATCGAAAAAATCACAGACTTTGTCTCGGGCACCGGTTCTCTTGAAAATGATGGCATCGCTGAATTGAACACGATGGCCGCCATGTTCAAGGCGTGCGGATACGAAGAAGACCGCATCAAGATCGATCCGTCGGTCGTGCGCGGCCTTGAGTATTATACCGGCCCTGTCTACGAAGCCGAATTGCTGTTCGACGTCACCAATGAGAAGGGTGAGGTCGTCCAGTTCGGTTCGGTCGGCGGCGGCGGACGTTATGACGGTCTCGTCAAGCGCTTCACAGGGCGCGACGTTCCGGCAACCGGGTTTTCCATGGGTGTTACGCGGCTGATGACCGCCTTGAAGAACCTCGGGAAGCTGGGGTCTTCGGATGTTGTCGCACCCGTCCTGGTCACGGTGATGGATGGCGATGTCGATGCGCTCGGCCGTTATCAGAAAATGGTTCAGGACCTCAGAAGCGCCGGCATCCGGGCGGAGATGTATCAGGGCAACTGGAAGAAGTTCGGCAACCAGCTGAAATATGCCGACCGGCGCAACTGTCCGATCGCGATCATTCAGGGATCGGACGAACGGGGCGTCGGTGAACTCCAGATCAAGGACCTGATCGAAGGCAAACGGCTTTCGGAAGAAATTACCGACAACATCACGTGGCGCGAAAGCCGTCCGGCGCAGATCACGGTCAAAGAGGCAGACCTTGTTGAAACCGTGCGCGGTCTACTGGACGCTCAGGCGGATGATCGCCGGCGTCAGAGCGAGGGTTGAACCATGGCGGCGGCTCAGAAAAGCGGCTTGGACCCGAAGAAGATCGAAACTGTGCTGGCTCTGTTCAAGGACGCCGGACATGATCTTGTGAACCCGCCGATCCTGCAGCCGGCCGACGTCTTTCTCGATCTGACAGGCGAAGACATCCGCCGCAGACTGTATCTGACCCAGGGAACCGACGGCACAGACCTTTGTCTGCGCCCGGACTTCACTATCCCCGTTGGCCGCCAGCATGTTGCCTCAGGCACGGCGAAACTGCCCGCGGCCTATTGCTACAACGGTCCCGTGTTTCGTCAGAGGCCGGACGGCCTCGGTGAAATCCCACAGCTTGGCGCGGAAAGCCTTGGCAGAACGGATACCGCGGAAGCCGATGCGGATCTGCTTGCTCTTTCAGATCGTGCGCTGGACGCCTTTGGTGCTTCGGGCATGGCCATTCGCATTGGAGATGAGGCGCTGTTTGCGGCCGTCCTTGCGGGGTTGGGTCTTCCGAATGTCTGGCGCCGGCGGTTGCGTGATCTCTTCGGCGAGACGGACAAGCTTGCGTCAGCGATTGATCGCATGGCCGGCGACAATGCCACTGACGACGACAGCCGGGATGTCCGTCTCGGGTTTCTGTCGGCGCTGGAAGGCGCGGATCCGGCAGCGGCCCACGCCGTCGTGGAAGACCTTTTGTCGATCGCTGGCATTTCGGCGGTTGGTGGCCGGACGCCCAGTGAAATCGCCGACCGGTTTCTGGAGCAAGCCGCCCTTGCAAGTGGTGCGCGCGGACACGATCAGGCAGCAAAGACACTTCGCGCGTATCTTGCCCTCAAAACCGATGGCGAAGCGGCCGTGCAAGCGCTCAGGGACTTCAGTGCATCCAACAAACTGGACCTAGACGCACCGATCGCCGCTTTCGAACGCCGATTGTCGGCCTTGACGGCAAAAGGGATTGCGCCATCGCGCCTGACCTTCGCCGCGGAATTCGGCCGCCGGCTTGACTACTATTCCGGCTTCGTCTTCGAAATCCATGCATCTTCCGGCGCCATCGGTGGCCCGCTCGTTGGAGGGGGCCGATACGACAAGCTGCTGACGCTGCTCGGTGCCGGTGAAAACGTTCCGGCCATCGGATTTTCCATGTGGCTGGACCGGATTGCCGCGAGTATCGAGGGCACGAGCTGAACCATGAGCAAGCTGATCATCGCCATTCCTTCAAAGGGCCGCCTGCAGGAAAACACGCACGCGTTTTTCGGGCGCGCCGGTCTGAAGGTTCTTCAGCCGGGTGGCGCACGCAATTACCGCGGCGCGATCAAGGGCCTCGACACCGTCGAGATCGCCTTCCTGTCAGCCTCCGAAATTGCCCGGGCACTTTCTGAAGGCACGGTTCATTTCGGCGTCACCGGTCTCGACCTTGTCGAGGAGAACATTTCCGACCCGTCGGCGACGGTTCACATCGTCACGCCTCTAGGTTTCGGACCAGCCGATGTGGTCGTTGCAGTGCCCAAGGCCTGGATCGATGTAGAGACGATGGCCGACCTCAGCGATGTCGCCTCCGACTTCCGAAGCCGGCACGGGCGGCGCCTGCGTGTTGCCACCAAATATGTCAATCTGACACGTTCCTTTTTTGCCGGGAACGGGATCGCCGACTACCGCATCGTGGAAAGTGCCGGTGCGACGGAAGGAGCGCCCGCGGCTGGTGCTGCTGAACTCATTGTCGATATCACGACAACCGGCTCCACGCTTCACGCAAACAACCTCAAGATCCTGAGCGACGGCGTCATTCTCAAGAGCCAGGCCAATCTCGTCGCGTCTCTTAACGCCGACTGGAATACTTCAGCCCTTTCTGGAGCCCGTGCGATCCTCGACCGCATTGCCGCAGAAGAAGCTGCCAGGAACGTAAAGCTGGTCAAAGCCGTTGTTGATGATCGCACGCAGGCGCTTCGTTCCGTTAGCAACGTCGGCGCAATTCAGCGCTTTTCCGAAAGCGACGATCCACACCGCGTCAACGTTCTGTGCCCTCAGGATGCAGTCGCCGATTGCGCCCAGCTCCTGATCGAGGAAGGTGCTGATACGGTAACGGTCGAGTCACTTGATTACGTATTCTCGCGTGAGAACCCGCTCTTTGCACCGCTGAAAGAGAAAGTGGACAGATGAACACCAGCTTACGCTGAAGCTGCTGTCTTACTTTTTGACAAAATCTGAGACAGTTGTGTCGAGCGCATCCCAGTCGGTGAACTCGCGTGTTTGAGCGAGTTCCTCATTGACATGGCCGGCAAGATCGCCTTCCAGCAAAGCCGATTTTTCAAACCAGTCGTAGTTACCGGGCTTGACTGCACCGGCCACCAATACCGTTTCCGACGGCTGCCAGCTTGCAGACTTCTGGAATGTGTCGATGTATCCCCTGGCTTCATCCCTGGTATCCGGAAAAGCCGCCGCAAGGCTCACACTCGCGAACAAAGTGGGCATCTTGGCGAACTGTTCCCGGTTCGCAAAAACGAATAATTCAAGATCGCCCTGATGCTTTGCCGAATGAACGGACCCGGCGATAATGGCCTTGTCAAAATCCGAAACGGCAAGGCCTCCGGAAACATCCCGCACGTTGTGATAAAGCACAAAGTGATCGTCGGCCGACAGGTTCGCCCCAATATGTTTCGCGACCTTTTCGGTGTGTCCCTCGGTGGATGCGTAGGCAATCAGAATTTTCAAGTCAGCACCTGTCCACTTGCATTCGACATTTCTACGCTAGCGCAAGGCTTGGCCGCCGATGATCCGTATCAACACGTGTTTTGCTTTCAAAATCGCGGCAAATTGTCCGTTCGGCGCTGAAATATGCGGAAAGCGTCGGCTTTGCGAACGTGACGCCTCCCGAAGCGCGTAAGCAAATTACCCAAGCAGTTGGAGCGCTTTGTGGACCCACATTACTCGGGATCGGCATCTGGTTCTACGCGAGCGCGAAGTTTCATCTCTTCACTTTCTGGAAGGGCGCAACCGCTCCTCAGGACCGGCCCTTAGATTGCCACGCGCTTTGAAGTGATGGCAGACTTGCTCCAGCGAGAGAGCGGAGGCTCCGGAGCCATTGGTGCAGATGAACAACATTGCAAATGCCGTCCGGCTGCTTGTGGCCATGGGCGGAATAGCCTCAGCGCCTGGGCTCAAGTCCGGGCTCGGCGTCTATGATGCCATTCGCAAAGTCGCATCGCGCCCGCCGAAGTCGGTTGCGAACATGGCAACTGATCTTACCAGAGCAGCCGAAACCGTGTTCAAAGGCTTTCGCGACGCTCCGCAAGACGCGGATGTGCGGTTTTTGCAAATGGTCGAGATCGGTCTGCTGGATCCGGGTGAGATCACTGCCGCCGGTATGGACCCAGTCGCCTGCGCCGACGCCATGCTCGCAAAAATCACTGACGATACCGACCCGACCGGGGAGCTGCGTCGCGCCGACACACAGGATCTTTTCCTTGCGATTGTCAGTCCGACACTGGCGCCACTGTTGCGCACAAAAGAGCACGCCGCCGACCTGACGCCCGCCTATATGGCGGACATGCTTCAGACAGCACACCGTATGGAAGACAAGATCGACAGCGTCTCCGACCGGCTGAACCACCTGGAAGCTCAAACGCGCGACACGCTCGAAGCCCTGGCGTTGAGGTTCGGTGAGCCCGAACCCGAAGCAATGACGCTTAAGGATCTTCGAGCTTTCCTGATCGGAAAGGCACGCGACTACCGCGCCCTCAAAGCGGAAGTCAAAGCTCTTCGCGGGACCAGCCAGCGGATCGATACCGTACTTTCTGGTGTCGATACCGCAATCACCGATCTGGATCTGGAGGAAGCCGATCGTCTTCTGAGTACGATCCGGGAGGCGACGAACGACGCTTTGCGTAAGCTTCTGGAAGACAACGCCAAAGTGATGGAGGCCCAGGCGCGCGTTGCGTTTCTGCGCGGCGACCCGCAAGAAGCGAAGAATTTACTGGTGACCGCCGCAAACAGCTTCGCAGTGGTGGATGCGGCCGAAAGCCATCGCCGGAAATTCGAGGCGGCAAGGCAAGTCCATGCTCATGGTAGCACCTACGGCGGCAGCGCCATTGAGGACGCGATTGATCTGGCTGAAAGCGCAATTCCAGAAGCCATGGGAGCTCTTCCTATCGGCGAATTGTTCGCGATGAACCATGATTATGCAACCATGCTCGATGCACAGGGGCGCATGCTGGCCGGGCAAGCTGCAACAGATTGTTTTGATCGGGCAGCAGAGGTTTATGGCTTTCTTCTCAAGACGCTTGAGATCGACGGTGGCAACGAGGCGACACGTGCGGCCGTTATTACAAGCCTTGCCAGCGTCCTGACGGAAAGGGCGCTGCGCGAGCCAGGAGGGCCCACCGAAGCGCACCTCAAAGACGCAGAACGCCATCTCGTCGAGGCGATCGAGATACTCGATGTGGAAACGGATCGCGCAAACTGGCTCGCTGCAAAAACTGGTCTTGCATCGACCCTGAGGCACCTCGCCAGCACCGACCCTGAAAAGGAACACACCTATCTGGTCCAGGCTGCGGATGCACTGGAAGACGTCGAAACTTATCTCTCGCGAGAAGACACTCCCGATGAATGGCGGATCAATCGCTACAATCAGGCGAATATTCTGACGCGAGTGGCCGTTTATCTTGAAGGCGCGTCACGGAGGAACCTTCTTCAAACCGCGTTCCGTTATTACACGGAAGCACTCGAACTGCTCTCTCCAGAGGACAATCCCATCGACTGGTCATCAACCCTTTTTGGCCGCGCTCTCTGCCTTTCCTTAATGGGAAATGCGGGCGGAGAAGAAGGATTGAGCGCGATGCGGTCGGCGATCGCTGACCTGCAACAAGTCCTTGAAATCCAGCAGAAGACCGGATCTGCCTACCCGGCGTCACAAACGCTCGTCACGATCGCCGCTGTGTTGGAAAGCATGGCGGACATGGAAAACTGCCCGGAGCCGTTGGCAGAACTCAAAAAAGCCGAGCAGTTCCTGGAGCTGGCGATCAATTCTTTCAAAGACGCGGAAGTCGAAGCGGACCTTGAGGAAGAAAGTCTTGCGTTGGAGAGAGTGAGAAGCAAGCGGGCCGCGCTTGAATAAGCGTTGAACCACTTCTCGACCCAGATCCTGCCGCCAGCTGGTCTAAACGTCGCCGCTGCCTCGTCTAAACACCCATGTGCTGACCGAAACGAATATTGTAACCGTTGAGGTCGACCGCATTGAATTCGCGCATTCCCCAGGGATATGTCTCCGGTTCTCGGGAGATCTCGACTGCATTTTCCCGGGCGCGCTGGTACATGGCATCCAGATCGTCGATGTCGAAGTAAAGCCAGTTTTCGTTCAACTGCGGTGCGCCTTTCCAGAAATGGACACACGCGCCACCGAGCAAAATGGCACCATGGGTTGGCGGGTCGCCCCACAGAAACCTGATCGTGAAACCGAGCTTATCCACGTACCAGTTGCAGGTGTCTTCGATATCCGGCGCCGCAAACGTCGGATATACCGCTGTGCAATTCACCGTTTCAGACATTTGCATGCCTCCATCGCTAAAAGCCCCGACCTGCTTGTGGTTACGGGGCAAAATCAACGCTACAGACTGCCCGGCCATAACCGTATTTATTCGATATGGCGCTTGCGTGCTACTCGGATGCTCGACATTTCAGCGTGTGCGCGCTTTGCGGTTTTAGAATAGTCGATTGTTTGGAGGGTGACACGCGCTTTCGACGACCGACAGTTTTGTCGCTGTTTTACGCGCGTTCAGGCCTGATGAACTCGGCGCGCGCCTTTTCAACCAAATCCCTGCAAAAGCAGCCTTCCAAATGGTCGTTGACCATGCCCATCGACTGCATGAAGGCGTAAACGGTGGTTGGTCCGACGAAGCTCCATCCACGCTTTTTCAGATCTTTGGAAAGTGCTGTGCTCTCCTCGGTCTTGCCGAGCGTTTTTGCCGTTTCGAAATCGATCCTGGCGGGCCGGTTCTCCGGCTTGGGTTCAAAGGACCAGAAATACGCGGCGAGCGAGCCGAATTCATCTTTGAGCTCAAGCGCCCGATTGGCGTTGTTGATCGTCGACTCGATTTTCTTGCGATGGCGCACGATGCCGCTGTCTTCCAGGCACCTGTCAACGTCTTGCTCGGTGAACCTCGCCACTTTCTCAAATTCGAAGTTGGCAAACGCTGCGCGAAACCCCTCCCTTTTGCGCAGGATCGTCAGCCAGGACAGGCCCGACTGGAAGCCTTCAAGACAGATCTTCTCGAAAAGACGGCGGTCGTCATCCACCGGCCATCCCCACTCCGTGTCGTGATAGCGCTGGTAATCCTCCAGTCCGCCGTACCACCAGCACCGATCTTTGCCGTCGTCACCGTGTATGAGACCTGTGATCGGGTCGCGCTCGGGTTTCTTCTGGTTTCCGGTTTCTTGCTCGCTCATGACGACCCCAATATTCACTCTTTGTTCTCATTGGTACTTCCGACAGCGACAAGTTGCAAGCGGCAATATGCCGGCAATTCAACCGGCCAAACAAACACAAAAGCCCGGCGAAATCGCCGGGCAGTGACAATGTATGAAGCTGGCTATCAGGCGAACAGTGCGTCGATATCGTCCTGTGTCGCAACATCCGTGTCGCTTTCGAGCGCCGGTCCGTTGAGCAGGGCAGCGTCGCCTTCCTTTGCTTCGCGTTCGTCGAGTTCGATATCCTTGAAGGTCTCGATACCGCCCCAGATATCCATCATTTGCATGATGCGGTCCTCAACAAAGCGCAGCGTAGAGACCACTTTCGTGATGCGCTGACCCGTGAGATCCTGGAAGTTACAGGCTTCGAAGATCTGGACGACCCTCTCCTGAATGTCATTGGCAAGCTCCGCCTCTTCCCTGCCAACGCGGGCTGAAAGCGTGTTCGCCGTTTCGTCAATGAACTCGGCGGATGCCAGAATGGTTTCCGTCGCACCTTCGGTGCCATCGACAACGGCATCAAGTTCGTTGGTGACCCGGGTCATCTCCTCGCCCTTCGAACCAGTCGTGTGGTGAAGGGTGGCGATTTCCTTCTTGGTCTGTGCGATCGCCTCGTAGATCGCGTCAAGTTCGACCTTGAGCTTGGCGGCTTCAGACATTTCCTTCCGGAATTCGGACATGAACTTTTGGCTCATTTCCTCCGGATCGAGCGTATTTTCCTGCCCTTTAACGCCTTGCGTCACCATGGATTTCAGACTGGCAATTTCTGAAAGCACTTCCTGGTGCCGGCGCTCGTCGGCAAAGGCGGGGTCCGTATCGGCCCCGGAATTCATATGTATCAAGCTTTCCGCTCGAAAGGATCTCTTCAGCGCGGCCATGCCATCTCCCGTCCCTTGCCCCTGCAGGCGCATTTCAATAGCGATTGGTCAATTGGTAGCAGGGGAAGTTTAAGGAATTGTTTTTCCTTGATTTGCCGCATGCGACAAAGGTGGCCTTCAACTTAGTGCGACAAACATTGTTTTTTCTCTCAAACGGTTTGGTTATCTTTTTCGAGGAAGTTTTAGGCAACCGGCCGTTTGGCCTCCGCAGGAATACCAAGGGACCGGGATGCTGGAACAATATTGTGGCTGCAAGAGGCGTTCTGACATATATGAAAAGCATGCGTTTTCTTCGTTCGCCCGACTTTCTTTTCAGTGTTTTTCTTATCACGCTGATGTGCGTCACACCGGTACGCGCCGCAAACGATTCTTTTTCGACTGAAGAACTGCTCAAGGGTTTCGAAAAGACAGTATTCGGACTTGAGTATCGCAGCTGGAGTTGGCGGCCCTACCTGGTCAAGAAGTTCACGCAGCCGGTGACCTTCTATGTACACAACCTGTCGCGCCGCGACCGCACCCGCGTGGTGCACCGTTTCGTGCGCGAGATCGACCGTCGCATTGGCGGCCTCAAGACGGGCATCACAAACGACCCCTCAGCGGCCAATTTCGAAGTCTATGTGGTCGATCGAGCGCAATATGTTTCGGTGGTCCAAAGAGACATATACAAAAACGAGCGGGCCAAGGTTCCCGGCCGTTGCCTTGTACGCGTGGTCTCCGGGCGTGAAGGTATCAAGCGTTCCTCTGCAGTGATCGTTTCAGATGAAGGCGAGTTCCTGTTCAAACGCTGCCTGGTTGAAGAGATCCTGCAAGGCCTCGGCCCCATGAACGACAATCAGGATCTGACGCACTCAGTCTTTAACGATGCGTCCCGTCACAGCCGGTTTACCGTCTTCGATCAGATCATTTTGAACATGCTCTACGATCCCCGGATCCGTCCGGGCATGTCGAAGAAACAGACAGAACCGCTGCTGCCCCTCGTGGCGCGAGATGCCCGGCGGCGCGTGCGTTAACCAAAGAACGCTGGAAAGCGCAAAGAATTCAAACCCTCCAATCAGAGTATTTCCGGGCGCTTTCTGGCTGAAGGAATTTGTTAATCGTGTTCTTCAAGACTCGGCTAACCATAAGAAACATTTACTGAAATTCTCAGTACCCGATTCATTATTGGCTGAACTTGCGCAACTATTATCGTTGCCAGTTCGTTAACCGGCAGCCTTAAATTGCCGGTGAATATGGTCGATGTTGAGTAAAGAGTACTGCCATGTTCTTTCCAAAGAAGCGTTCCTTGAATGCACTGATTTTTGCCGGAGCAGCCATGCTCACCGGCGCTCTGTGGTCGGAGCCGGCAACAGCCGGTCAGGTTGCCCCGCCACCGCTTGTGCTTAGTCCCAACCTGACTGAACCGTGGATGCTGCAGCTGCAGCCTGGAGCGGCCCGCCGCGCGGTTGCCCCTGCCCAACGGCGCCAGGTTCAACAACCTCAGGTACGGCGCGCCAATTGGTGGTCCCGCCGCATGGAGCCGGCGCGACAGCAGCCGAAACGGCAAACACGCCAGATCGCGCCGCAATTCCTGCCGACAATCGTCGATTACAACGGTCCCTACTCACCGGGTACAATCGTCATCGACACCAATACCCGCTTCCTCTATCTGGTGCAGAGCGATGGAACGGCCCGCCGCTATGGTGTTGGTGTCGGAAAGCCTGGTTTTGAATGGGCTGGAACCCACAAGGTAACGCGCAAGGCGGAATGGCCGGACTGGCGTCCGCCCGCCGCAATGCGCAAGCGCCGCCCTGACCTGCCGGTTTTCATGGCAGGCGGACCGCAAAACCCGATGGGTGCTCGTGCGCTTTATCTTGGCTCGACCCTCTACCGTATCCACGGCTCCAACGAACCCTGGACTATTGGCCACGCGGTTTCCTCCGGCTGCATCCGCATGCGCAACGAGGATGTCATGGATCTTTACGAACGGGTCGGCGTTGGCACCAAGGTTCATGTCATATAGACCTGTCGCAAGGTACTGAGTACTGACGAAACGCGCGGCCTTGCCGTGCGTTTTTGTTTGCAGGGAAAGCATCGCTTGCACGCAAATCGGTTTCTTTGCAGTTTGTATTTCTGAAAGAACGAATCCCCGTTCTCAAGTCCGGTTTAAAACCAACGCTTGGTATGGCCCGAGGCACTGATCTTTTCTCCGCCGGTTCTGACACGGCCTATTTTGTGAAAGCTGCGATTGTCGGCCTGCTTGTCGGTGGACTTGCAACGGGCTTTCACGCAGGGCTGGAGTTCCTGTTTGCTCAATATGCCGCTTTACGAAACACGCTTGGCACAGGCCTCCTGCCCTACGTCGTATCGGTGGCGATTTCGTCCCTTTGTGTCGTCGGCGCATATCTGCTTGTTCAACGCGTCGCACCGGAAGCGGCCGGCAGCGGTATCCAGGAAATCGAGGGGGCGATGGAAGACAAACGGCCGGTGCACTGGCCGCAGGTCCTGATCGCCAAGTTTTTCGGAGGCTTGCTTGCCCTCGGTTCCGGTCTGGTTCTCGGCCGGGAGGGTCCCACAATCCACATGGGCGCCATGACCGCAGAAGCGCTGGCACGGTCTCACGACATATCAGCTGCTGACCACAAGGGGCTCCTGGCGGCAGGGGCAGCCGCCGGGCTTGCCGCAGCTTTCAATGCACCACTTGCAGCAATCCTTTTCATTGTAGAAGAGACACGGCGCCAGTTTCCCTTCGGCTACCGCACCTATATGGCCGTCATTATCGCTTCGATCCTGAGCGCGGCCGTGACGGAGCAGCTCACGCAAACCGGACCGCTTCTTGTGGTCGATGTTCAGTACCTGCCGGTCTGGAGCTATGTTCTCCTGGCGGTGCTTGGTGTTCTTCTGGGCGCTCTCGGAGTGTTCTTCAACTGGACCCTCATCGCCGTCATGGATCTCTTCGTCCGGATTCCCAAGGCGTTGCGCTGGCTTCCGGCGCTCGCAATCGGTGCTGTTACCGGAATATTGCTGAATGCCTTCCCCGATGCGACCGGCGGTGGCGAAGACCTGGTCCATGATCTCATCACCAGCAACTATGGTGTTCTGGCTCTCTTGCTGCTGACATTTTTACGTTTCGGCGGCGTCTTGTTTTCCTACGCGTCCGGCGTTCCAGGCGGCATTTTTGCTCCGATGCTGTCCATCGCGACCTGCGCAGGTCTGGCCTTCGGCGTGCTCGCCGTACAGACGCTTCCGGTAGAAGACAATTTCCGGGCTGCCTGTGCAGTTGCCGCGATGGGCGGTTTTTTTGCCGCATCCGTGCGGGCACCGCTGGTGGGTGTTGTGCTGGTGATGGAATTGACAGGCGCTTATGCCCTGATCATGCCGGTCCTTGTCACCTGCACCACGGCTTCACTGACAGCCCACCATCTCGGCGGACGCCCGATCTACGAACAGTTGCTGGACCGCACGCTCCGGCTTTCCGGACAGTCTCCGGACAGCGAACCCGACAAGACACCAGTGCAACTCGGCACGCGAAACAGCTGAAGGCGCATTCCCGGTTGGGGTGCAATATCTGTTATTCGGCAGCGTCCGGGTGTTGCCACGCCGCAAGGCCATCCGGCTGTGGGCCGCCATAGACCCAGTCGAGCAGCTCTGCAGTATGAAGTATGGGAATGTCCGTGCCGAGGCCGATCTGCGTCATGCAGCCGATATTGCCGGTCGCGATGAGATCCGGTGTGGTTTTCTCGATATTCGCGATTTTGCGGTCGCGAAGCTTGCGGGCTATCTCTGGCTGCAGAATGTTGTAGGTGCCGGCCGAACCACAACAGAGATGCCCCTCCGGGACATCCTTGACGTTAAATCCAGCTGCCTTCAAAAGCTCTTTGGGCTGTTTTGTTATCTTTTGGCCATGCTGCATCGAGCACGCGGAGTGATAGGCAACGGTCAGCCCTGGCTGGAGAACCGGCGTCCCCAGATCAATCTCTGAAAGGAACTCGGTGATGTCCTTGGTAAGTGCCGAGACTTTGGCGGCTTTTTCCGCGTAGGCGGGATCATCCCGCAACATGAAGCCGTAATCCTTGATCGTCGTACCACAGCCCGACGCGGTAATCAGAACGGCGTCCAGTCCCTCACCGTACGCCTCCGCCATCCAGACATCGACGTTGCGCCGCGCATTTTCGAGCGATGCTTCCTCCTTGCCCATGTGGTGAACCAGGGCACCGCAGCACACTTCTCCCTTCGGCAATACGACCTCGTAACCGGCCCTCCTAAGAAGCCGTATCGTCGCGTCATTGATGGCCGGGTTCAACACCGGCTGCGCACATCCGCTCAAGAGTGCGACGCGGCCCTTCTTCTTCTGGTTTTCGGGCGGGAAAAGACCCGGGCCCTCAAGCTGGCCACGGACTGGCGCTCTGGGTGGGGCAAGTTCCAGCATCGCACCAACCTTCGCCATCGGACCGCCCAATGCCTTTAGAACTCCCGCGAACGGGCGACCGAAAAACGCCCCGATCAAAGCAAGACGAAAGCGGCCCGGATAGGGAAGGACAAACGCCAGAATGGATCGCATGATCCGATCCGCCAGCGGCCTCTTGTAGGTCTTTTCGATATGCGCACGCGCGTGATCAACGAGGTGCATGTAATGCACGCCTGACGGACAGGTGGTCATGCACGCCAGGCAGGAAAGACACCGGTCGATGTGCTTGACGATCTTGTCGTCAGCCGGCCTGTCGTTCTCCAGCATGTCCTTGATCAGGTAAATGCGGCCGCGCGGACTGTCGAGTTCATCTCCCAGAAGGGTGAAAGTCGGACATGTGGCTGTGCAGAACCCGCAATGCACGCACTTGCGCAGAATTTTCTCCGACTCAGCAACGTGACTGTCTTTCAGCTGTTCAGCGGTGAAATTCGTCTGCATCGCCCTCGGCGTCCCTTATGTTCTCACAAACTTTGCGCAGATCGTAGGGGTTGGCCAAAGGCGGCACAAGACGCGTTTATGGCATAAGGGTTTTGCCATAACGAACGCAGTCTTAACCGAGCTGGTTCGCTCAGACGCGCCAACTTTGTGAACGGGTCCCGAAAAAGCACACAGATCAAGACCACTTGACTGCAGGGAAATGGCCAAAGTCGAGAATGTCACCCCAGTCCGCCAGACCCTTGCCTGCGTGCCAGCCTAGAACAACCAGGTGCGGGGATTTGGGATTTCTTCACTCCGCGCGGCCAGCTGCAGTCCCTTGATGCAGCGGATAATAGCCCAGACAAGTGTTGCGAGCAGAACGAATATTCCGATGAAAACGAACATCAGCACAATGCCGATGATACTGAAGAGGAAACCGATCCAGAACGTACGGATCTGATAGATGTAATGCGAGTCGACCCATTCGGCGGCCTTGCCTTTGTTCAGGTAGGCAAAGATGACGCCGATGATTGACGTGATGCCGACTATGATACTGACAAGATATAATATGTAGATGAGAGTAACGTTTTTGCCGCCCGGCTCCATGTAACCTGCAACATCAGTTTGATCGTTCATCACCGCACTCCGCTCAATGTTCAGCCCCGACAATAATTGAATGCATCTGCGAAAAAGCGCAGACGCTGATCCGACCACCCTAGGCCAAGGACCACCAATTGCAATAGGATTGAGCCCGGAGAGCGCTCGTCATGTCCCGCCCGCGACCGACCACCTGCGCTGCAAGGTCCGCCGAATTCGAAAACCTTTGAGCCGTTATTTACGGTGTTTGGGCAAACCGGTTGGCCTAAACACCTGAAACCATGCGCCCGGGATTGAGAATGCCACTCGGGTCGAACTGAGTTTTGAGGCGTTGCGTGAGTTTTGCCAAGGGCGTCGGTTGAGGCTGAAACACGTCAACGTTCGTGCGTTCAGACAGCCCGGCCCTGACGAGCGTCGCGTGTCCGCCGCCTGCTGCTTCCAGCGTCTCGCGGATTTCCGTTTCATGAACGAGCCCATCTGCGACGGTGAGCCAGACGAGACCACCGCTCCAGTCATAAAAGGCCTGAACTTTAATCTGCCTGCGAAGCATTTCAATGAAGCCCGGTCCATTGGTCGGTGCGAGCGAAACACGCCAGACCGGGGTTGTTGTACCGGCAAACGGCGTCACGTCCCGAATGGTCTGCCAAAGGGATCTGGACCCGGCTTCGTCAAGACGGTTCGGACGGCCGTATTGCCTCAGAAGATCCAGAAGCGAGTTGAAACGGTAGTCGACCGATGTCTCAAACCCCTCCAGGCGGAGCACTGTCTGGCTTTCATCGCCGCCCACACCCGCGGGGAGGTGGGCCGCTCCGGAGACTTCAGCGGAAGATCCCATCGCCTTGCAAAGCGCCGCAACGGCCGTTTTGTCCGCAAGCCCTGTCAGAATGAAACTCGCTGATGTTTCGGGTTTGGGATTCACCTTCAGCGTCACTGTTGCCGCGACCGCCAACGTACCGAACGAGCCGCATAGAGCCCGAGGCAGATCATAGCCGGTGACATTCTTGACCACCTTACCGCCCGAGTTGAAGATTTCACCGCGGCCGGACACGGCCTCCATACCGAGAATATGGTCCCGCGCAGCACCTGCCTTGAGCCGCCGCGGCCCGGACAGGTTGGCTGCAATTACACCGCCGATCGTACCCATGCCGGGTTCACTGCCCTGCAAAGGCCCATAATCCATGGGTTCGAAGGAAAGCTCCTGACCGTTTTCGTCAACGAGGCGCTCTATCTCGGCAATCGGGGTGCCCGCTTTCACTGTTAGAACCAGCTCTGCGGGTTCATAGTCTTCGACCCCGCTGACGTCGGACAGGTCGAGGACGTGTGCGGCCTGAACCGGGCGGCCGAGACCGCGTTTCGATCCTTGACCGATGATCTCAAGCGGCTGCTCTTCCGCAGCTGCCCACTTGACGGCGTTTTCTATCTCACGCGCGTCACGCGGCTTTAGTACTCCATCCATTGGCAATGGCCCTCAGAACCGGGGGATATCGGGGAACGGCAACTGCCCCTTGTGAACATGCATCTTGCCCAACTCGGCACACCGATGGAGCACTGGAAAAACCTTTCCCGGATTGAGAAGCTGCTTTTCATCGAACGCGCATTTGACACGCTGCTGCTGCTTCAGGTCCGCATCGGTGAACATGTCCGTCATCAGATCGCGTTTTTCGATACCGACACCGTGTTCGCCCGTCAGAACACCTCCGACTTCAACACACAGGCGCAAAATATCAGCTCCGAACGCCTCGGCGGCATCCAGTTCGCCCGGTTTGTTGGCATCGTAAAGTATCAGTGGATGCAGATTGCCATCGCCCGCATGAAACACGTTCGCCACTCCCAGACCGTGTTTTTCGGAGAGTTCGCGCATTCGCGCCAGGACCTTCGGCAATTCGCGGCGGGGAATTGTGCCATCCATGCAAAGGTAGTCCGGGGAAATCCGGCCGACCGCGGGGAAAGCAGCTTTCCGGCCCGCCCAGAAAGTCATTCGTTCTTCCTCGGACTGCGAGATCCGCACATGACTTGCCTGGTTTGCCCGGGCGATCTCTTCGACACGCCCGATTAAAAAATCGACTTCTTTTTCGGGCCCGTCGAGCTCAACGATCAGAAGCGCCTCGACGTCACGCGGATAGCCGGCGTTGACAAAGTCTTCGGCCGCGTGAATGGCAGGCTTGTCCATCATTTCCATTCCGCCGGGAATGATGCCCGCGGCAATGATATCGGCGACGCAGCGTCCGCCATCCTCACTCGTCGGGAAACCAATCAGCAGCGCGCGCGCTGTCTCCGGTTTCTGAAGAATACGGACGGTCACCTCTGTTACAACGCCGAGCAGGCCCTCCGATCCGGTCATCAGGGCAAGAAAATCGTAGCCTTCGCTGTCAAGATGCTTGCCGCCAAGCCGGATGACCTCTCCCGTGATCAGCACCATTTCAAGGCCAAGCACATTGTTGGTGGTCAAACCGTATTTCAGGCAGTGAACGCCGCCGGAATTCTCCGCGATGTTTCCTCCGATTGAACAGGCGATCTGGGAAGATGGATCGGGCGCGTAGTAGAAGCCTTCGTCCTCAACGGCCCGGGTGATCCCGAGGTTTGTAACGCCCGGTTGAACAACCACAGCCCGGTTGTCGAAATCAATGTCCAGCACCTGGTTGAACTTCATCATTGACAGGAGAACACCGTCCGCCAGCGGCAGCGCGCCCCCGGACAGGGACGTGCCCGCCCCGCGGGGAACAACCTTGACGTTGTTCTCATGGCAATACTTCAAAACCCTCGCAACCTGGTCAACCGTTTCCGGTAGCACAACAATCAAGGGTAACTGGCGATACGCGGTTAGCGCATCGGTTTCGTACGCCCGCATTTCTCGCTCTTCGTGGATGACCCCCTCACCCGGAACGATGGATTTCAATGCTTTGAGAATGTCCTGTCGGCGAGACAGAACATCTTCATCCGGCGCAGGCATTGCGATCGCTGTCACAGGGAACTCCTTCCGGTTTCCTCAAAATGATCTAGTTGGCTTGTCCTGTCGTAACACAGATCGGTAGTTCAACGGCTTTTCTAAATTGTGACACGTCCTGTCGCGTTGAGAAGTCCCCATAGGACGATAATTGTCTTTCTGAGAGATTGAAAATGAGCAATCTGACGGACATGGAAATTTTCGCCCGGGTGGTCAGCTCGGGCAGTATGTCGGCCGCCGGACGCGAAATGAGCCTGTCACCTGCTGTTGTATCGAAACGTATCCGCAGGCTGGAAGAGAAACTCGGCACCCGCCTCTTGCAGAGAACCACGCGACAGATCGCCATGACGGAAGCGGGTCAAGGCTTTTACGAGCGCGTAGTCGCCATCCTGGCGTCGGTGGAGGAAGCGGAGTCGTTTGTATCACGGGGGTCCGCCAAAGCGCGCGGTAACCTCAGGGTCGCGGTTCCAACTTCATTCGGGCGCCTTCACATCGCCCCTCATCTCGGACGGTTCCTGTCGGAGAACCCGGATCTCTCGGTCAATCTCGATCTCTCCGACGACTTTGTCGACATCGTTGGTGATGGTTATGATCTTGCGGTGCGCATTGCCGAGCTTTCCGATTCCAGTCTTGTCGCACGCCGCCTTGCGCCGGTTCATCGCATTCTTTGCGCAAGCCCCGAATACCTGGATCGGTATGGAGTGCCTGAGAGCATCGAAGACCTTGCAGCAAATCACGTCACCATAGCGGCAACCAGCCAGGATCCCTGGAGGCTCGCGGGCCCGAACGGCATCGAGACGGTGCGCACGCAGGCACCTCTCAAAACGAATTCGAACGAGGTCGTCCGAGAATGTTTGCTGGCCGGTGTCGGTATCGCATTGCGATCGACATGGGATATCGGACCCGAGCTGCATGAAGGCAAGTTGCAGATATTGCTTCCGCAATACAGGGCCTCAAAGGACGTTGGCCTTTATGCGGTCTATCCGAGCCGCCAGTTCCTGCCGGCAAAGGTTCGGGTCTTTATCGACTATCTTGCAGCGCTTTATGGATCTTCGCCTTACTGGGATGCGGGGCTGGACGACTGGCTCCGGCTGCCAAGCCGCGCACAGGCAGGGTGATCACCGCGTTGTGACGCTTTCGAAGAATGGATCCGCACTAGGGTGTACTTTGGTGCGACCGTGCGTCACTTGCTTCGGTGACCGTGTTGATGTTTTTCTATTGTGGGTATTCAACGCACCCAAACTGAGGGAGAGTTATATGCAGCGTCTGCTGATGATTGCCGGAAGCGTGCTTTTGGCCATGACCGCTCAGGCTAGCGCCGAGGGCGACCCGACCAAGGGTGAGAAAGTTTTCAGAAAATGCGGCGCGTGCCATGCAGTGGGCGAGAACGCGAAAAACAAAGTCGGTCCGCAATTGAATGGTATCGTCGGGGCTCCCTGGGGCCGCATCGAAGGCTACAAATATTCCAATAATCTTGTCGAGCTGAGCGACGGCAAGGTTTGGGACGAAGAGACACTCGCCATTTACCTGACCAAGCCGAAAGATCTCATCCCGAAAGGGAAGATGGCTTTCGCCGGGCTTAGGAAAGAAGAAGAGCGTGCCGACGTGATCGCCTACCTTGCGCAGTTCAAGGATGACGGCACCACCGAATAAAACCGGCCTATGCCGCAATTGAACAAAGGCCGGTACATCCGGCCTTTGTTTTATTCATCCGTCTGTTTTTCACCGCTGTGCCTGCGGATGCGCCGGACTGTCCACCAGATTAGAAGCACCACTACGGGCACCGACAGACCTGTGGTTATGTTTGCATTCGCGACAGGCAGGCCAGCGTCCTTGGCGGCTTTTGCCAGATAAGAAATCAATCCGACAACATAGTAGCTGACAGCAGCCACAGACAGGCCTTCAACAGTTTGCTGCAGCCGGAGTTGCAGGCGCGCCCGCCGGTCCATCGACTGCAGCAGACTGCGGTTCTGCTGTTCCAGTTCGACGTCCACGCGCGTGCGCAGAAGTGTCGTTGCACGGGCAAGCTTGCGCGAGAGCATCGCCTGTCTGTCTTCCATTGATTGGCAGGTTCTCATTGCGGGTGCCAGGCGTCTCGACAGGAACGACGCCATCGACAATTCGCCTGGCGCGGCTTCCTCCTTGAGCGTGGCAAAACGCGCCTTTACGATCTGGTCATAAGCGCGGCTCGCCCCGAAACGAAACGTGCTTGCCGTGGCTCCCGCCTCCAGTGCCGCGGCCAAAGCTGTCAGCTTGTCGAGCAGATCCTGGTTCGCACCGAGAGCCGCCGCCTCCCTCATCTGACCGGTCAATTCCGCAAGCTCAATTTCATACCGTCTGATATCGGGCTGCAGATTACCTGCCTCGAACAGCCCAAGCATGGCGAGTGTCCGGTAGGTTTCCACTTCCAAAAGACGCTGGATCACCGCGCCCGACTGGACATCGCTCAGGGAACGGTTGAAGACGAGAATGCGCGTCAGGCCATCTCCATCCTGCCGGAAGTCTGTCGCAACACACGCCGCCTCGTCCTCCAGATTGGACACTGTCAGGCTGCTCTCATCAAAATGAGCACGCCATGCGTCGTCATTCACCGGGTCGCGCAATTCGAGGCGAACGGCAACCAGAAGATCTCCCGGCGCGCGAAAGGCTGCGCCAAAAGGATGTGTTGCGGGTGGCGGTCCAAAGATCCGGTCCGCGTTCGCCGAGCCGTCCCAAGTGTAGGTCGTGAATTCCGCGTGCTGTTCCCAGCTCAAGGTGCCACCGCCGAATGCAACGGTGTGATGGCGATTGCCCGGCGCCGAGCCATGGGTTCCGCGCGAAATGCAGAATTCCGACAGCCAAGCCTGGTCTTGCGCGGCTTCGTCCGCATTCGTCAGGAACGCGTAGTGCAGAACAATTCGCGGGCTCTTCAGCGGCCGAAACGGGCGGGCGTGCACCTCTCCCAAAACCCGCTCGCGTAACGCAGACGTTCGAAACGACGGAAGCGAAGATCCGTTTTCTGATCCCTGACCCAAATTCCCGTCCCCATCTTCTAATGCAGCAGCCACTTTACTTTGCCCACAAGGCCAACCTTAGACCAAGGTCTAATATTGTCACAGGGAACGCTCACCGTTCCAAATTCAAGACGCTTTCAAATTGGATAAAAAAATTGACCAATTCTTCTTTTCCACCTAATGTGCGCGGCAACGAGAAGGTACGCCAACCATGTTTCAACCCGTCGACCACCAGAAAACGGCAAATGCCGCTGTCGAACAGATAGAAAACCTGATCCTGAAAGGCGTCTTGCATTCTGGCGACAGACTTCCCGCTGAAAGAGACCTTGCCGAAAAAATGAAGGTGTCGCGGCCGGTGCTGCGGGACGCGCTCAAAATCCTGGAAGAGCGCAAGTTGGTTGAAGCACGGCGTGGCGGCGGCACATTCGTTTGCGACCTGATCGGCTCCATCTTCTCCGACGCTGTTGTTGAGCTGATTGCCCGCCACCCGTCCGCAATCGACGACTATTTCGAGTTCCGCCGGGGGATCGAAGGACAGGCTGCGGCTCAGGCCGCGGAACGCGCGGCACCGTCCGACCTCCAAAGGCTGCAGGACATTGTGGCTCAAATGCACACCGCGCATGAGGCGCAGGACCTTACCGAGGAGGCCCTGCTCGACGTGGAGTTTCACCATGCGGTTGGCGAAGCGGCACACAACGTGGTCATGCTGCACACGCTGCGTTCCTGCTACCGGCTGCTGGAAAACGGTGTCTTCTACAATCGCGGCCGTCTCTATCATCATCCGACCGCCCGCAACGAATTGCTGCAACAGCATCTTGCGATTGCAAACGCAATCAAGGACGGCGATCCGGTGCGCGCAAGGCGCGCCTCCGAAGCCCATATCGACTACGTGCGCGGCACACTTGCCGATGCAGAAAAGCTTGATTTGCGCGAACAACTTGCCGGCCTGCGCCGCACCAAACCCCTAAAACAAGCTGCCAGATCCTGACTCTCAGGGAGGATACACAATGACGACCGTAACCGATGTTGCTGACATGCAGGCCCTTGCAAAGCGCCGCGTGCCGAAAATGTTCTACGACTACGCAGACACCGGATCATGGACGCAAAGCACCTATCGCGAAAATGAAGCCGCGCTGCAGCGCCAAAAGCTGCGCCAAAGGGTTGCCCGGAATATCGACAACCGGTCAGTCAAAACGACCATGATCGGCCAGGATGTTTCGATGCCGGTCGGATTGGCGCCAGTCGGGCTGACCGGCATGCAGCACGCCGACGGTGAAATTCTCGCCGCACAGGCCGCGGAGGAGTTCGGTGTTCCGTTTACGCTCTCAACAATGAGCGTTTGTTCGATCGAGGACGTCGCAGAACACACGAAAAACCCGTTCTGGTTCCAGCTTTATGTGATGCGGGACAGAGGCTTTTCAGAAAGCCTGATGCAAAGAGCCAAGGCGGCTGGCTGCTCCGCACTTGTTCTCACCCTGGATCTTCAGGTCCTGGGGCAACGCCACCAGGACATCAAGAACGGCCTCAGCACGCCCCCCAAACCGAAGCCGGGCGTCCTGATCGATCTTGCCTTCAAGCCCCGTTGGTGCTGGAACATGCTGCAGACAAAACGCCGCGAATTCGGGAATATCCACGGTCACGTGTCAGGCGTCGAGGACATGTCGTCGCTGGCGGAATGGACAGCCAGCCAATTCGATCCGACCCTGGACTGGTCTTCCGTCGAATGGGTCAAAAAGCACTGGGACAGAAAACTGATCCTGAAAGGCATCAACGACGCCGAAGACGCAAAGGTTGCCGCGGAGCTTGGTGCAGACGCAATCGTCGTTTCCAACCACGGCGGCCGGCAGCTGGACGGGGCCCTTGCCTCATATGACGTTCTCGGCGACATCGTCGATGCAGTCGGTGACAAGATCGAAGTTCACTTCGACGGCGGGATCCGTTCAGGACAGGATGTTTTCAGGGCCGTTGCCATGGGCGCCCACAGCACTTACATCGGCCGCGCCTTTATCTATGGCCTTGGCGCCATGGGCAAACCGGGTGTAACCAAAGTTCTGGAAATGATCCGCAAGGAGCTCGATGTAACGATGGGATTGTGTGGAGAAACCGACATCAAGAACGTCGGTCGGCATAATCTGGTTCTCTGAAAGCATCTTAACTGACTAAATCCAGCCAGGCTTTGGCGAGCGCGGCTCCTAGCTCGTCAGCCTTTGCGGCATGACGGGCAGCGTCTGTGTCGAGACGCTCCGACCAGTCCGGCGTGTGCGGCAGGATCTCGTCGGCAAAGGTCTCCGACCAGTCCCGCACATCCTCCAGCGCGGCTTCAAAATGAAACTGGATGGCATAAGTTGCCCGTCCGACGCGAAAAGCCTGGACAGGTGTCATCTTGCTGGTCGCGAGATGTTCAGCGCCATCCGGCATCGACACTGTGTCCGTATGCCAGTGAAACAGCGGGCCACCCTCACCGAGTGCTCCCAGAACGGGATCCGCTAACCCTGCGGGTGTCGGCGTGACCTCATGCCAGCCAAATTCAATCGGCTGGTTCAGGATATTCCGCCCGCCAAAGGTTCTGGCGATCAATTGGCACCCTAGGCAGATCCCGAGCACTGGCCGATTGGTTTCATGAAACCGGCGGATCAGCGAACAGACAGCCGCAAGATGCGGATAAGCCTCGTCATCCAGCGCGCTTTGCGCACCACCCAATACGACAAGTCCAACATAGCCATTTATCTCATCAGGGAGCGGTTCGCCTGCATAGGCCCTGATCACGCGCGCAGGCAGCCCTTCTGCGGAGGCATATCTGCCTAATGCCGCCATTCCGGCTTTTGGATAGTTCTCAATCACGAGCAGAGTCATTTTGCCTCCGGTGCAAAACTGCGCGTTCATCTCGTCCAAGGCGTAAAGCTATTCATCTAGTTGCGTGATGGAAACATCAAAAACAATCATTTGCGTTGAAGCGAACCACGGACCAGATTCGTGTAAGACTTTCCAAGACAGGTGATTTCATGAGCGTCGCGACCTTCGCCATCCGCAACGGATCCAGCGGCTTTTCCGCAACGGACTACGGTCTCTATGCCGCCACGGTGCTTGCCTGGGGCTTCAGCTGGATTGCCATGAAAAGCCAGGTGGCAAGTGTTTCGCCTGAAGTTTCCGTTTTCTGGCGCTTTGTTCTGGCGGCCGCAATCATGATGACCTGGGCAAAGTTCCGCGGGTACACCCTCTCTTTCGGCGCCACGGAACACATGCGCTTTGCCGGGCTCGGCGCTTTTCTGTTCTCGACCAACTTCACGCTCTTTTACTACGGTGCTATCCAGATACCATCCGGCCTGCTCGCGGTGATTTTCTCCACCGCGTCGATCTTCAATCTGTTCCTTGCGCTTATTTTGTTCGGGCAACGCCCCAACCCGCTGGCGCTCGTCGCCGGCATGCTTGGTTTCGCGGGAATTGCCCTGATGTTCTGGCCAAAGCTTGCGGGTGCTGAATTCAATACCGAAGCTGCAGTCGGCCTGGGTCTGTGTATTGCAGGGACGCTTTCGTTCTGCTGCGGGAACATGCTTTCAGCCGATACGCAGCAACGCGGCATCCCCGTGGTACCGGCGGCTGCGTGGGGGATGGTCTACGGCGCTGTCCTGCTTGGAGTATTTTCGTTGCTTCGCGGGCAGAGTTTCGCCGTTGAATGGTCGTTCACTTATTTCAGCGGCCTTGTTTATCTGGCCGTCGTTGCCTCGGTGATCGCCTTTGCGTCTTACCTCACACTGCTGGGAAGAATCGGTTCGGCCCGGGCCGGATACGCGACCGTTATGTTTCCTGTGGTCGCGCTGACGCTTTCAACGATCTTCGAAGGATACCAGTGGACATTCCTTGCCGCGATTGGTCTTGTTTGCGTGCTTGGCGGCAACGTTTTGATGCTGCGGGCCCGCTAAGGCCGTCAAACGCTACTCCGCGGCCACCTGGCCGCTAACGCTGCCAACATTTCCAATCGCCGCAATGAGGTGATTGCAAAGCGTGTCGTGCATCGCCTCGCGCGCACTGTCGGAGCGCAAAAGCGCGATATCGCAGGACGGCAGCACGGGAAATCCATCCCGTTCGTCCAGAATGCGCATGCCGTCACGGATTGCGCTTTCAGGAAAAACCGTAATCGCAAGTCCCGCCTGAACGGCCCCGACGAGCGCGGTCGCACTTGAACTGGTGTAGGATACCCGGTAACGACGCCCAGCCCGGTCGAGCGCGTCCATCGACAGGCGACGCCATCCGCAGGACGAAGGACCCAGCGCCAGCCGGATAACGTCTTGTGTATGCGCGGAGTGCTGCATCGCGGTTACCCAGTACAACGGTTCACGGCGGATGATTTCACCACGTATGTCCATGGTGTCGCTTGATGTGGTGATCGCCACATCCAGAGTTCCCTCACGGATCGCTTCTGTCAGCTTGCTGCTTCCGGAACATTCGACTTCCACTTCAATGGAAGGGTTCAGACGGTTGAAGGCGGCAAGAACCTGCGGCAGCAACCGGTCCGCATAGTCGTCCGGCACACCAAGCTTCACATGACCCACTTCCTTTTGACCGTTGAAGGCCGAAAGCGTCTCATCGTTCAAGAGAATCATGCGGCGGGCATATTCAACAAGACGCTGTCCGTCTTCCGTCAAACGCGATTGCCGCCCGTCCTTGATGAAAATCTGCTGCCCGACACGCTCTTCAAGCCGGCGCATCTGCATGGAAACCGCAGACTGCGTCTTGTGAACAGCTTCACCCGCTTTCGTAAAGCTGCCCAGCTCCGCAATAGCTAAAAACGTGCGAAGCTGATCAATGTCCAACGCGTGATTCATCTGAATACCCCGCGACTCAACCACATATCAGGCGGAAGATTTGAGTTTCGAATTAATTTGGGGAAGATACATCACAAACTCTTACATTACAAACACAAATTCAACCATTCCGGCTACTTTCAACGGATGCAAGCAATTGGATTCAAAGCAACTTTTTGAAGCGCCCGATTATTGAGCCGCCTGAGGAACCGACAGGTTGTCCAGCGACGAGACAATGTGTTCAACGAGCGCATCCGTCACGCGCGAACTGTTATGCCATGATCGCATGATGCCGATTTCACAGTCCGGCAGCCTTGGAAATCCGTCAGCTTCCGTCAGCACCCGCATCCCGGAACGCAGCGCGGATTCCGGTAAAACCGAGATTGCCAGTCCCGCAAGGACGGCTGCGCCGACCGCCGTTGAATTCCAGCTGGAATAAAGGAGGCGGTGTTCGCGCATCTGGTCTCCGAGCGCGTTGATCGCTGCCTTGCGCCAGTCGCATGATGCCCTCCCGAGCGCCAGGGGAAGGGGCGATTCATTTTCGACGGCGTGCCGTGCCGAAACGACCCAGAGCAGCGGTTCGCGCCGAACGAGGTCAACATGCTTGCGCCCCTTCTTCTGGACATGCGTGATAATCGCGACGTCCAACTCCCCTTCGGAAATCATGTCGGCAAGATTCGGCGTGGGTGCGCAAACCACGCTGACTTCTGCCTTGGGATTGGATCTTGAAAACCTTGCCAGGATTTCCGGGAGAAAGCGGTCCGCATAGTCGTCCGGCGTTCCAAGACGCACGAGCCCGGCAAGCTCGGTATCATCAAAGGCAGCGAGGGTCTCATCGTTCAGCTGAACCAGCCGCCTCGCATAGTGGAGCAAGCGCTCTCCGTGTTCGGTGAGGCGCGACTGCCGTCCAACGCGGACGAACAGTGGTTTGCCGATACGTTCCTCAAGGCGCCGCATCTGCATCGACACGGCCGACTGAGTTTTGTGAACATTGTCCGCCGCCTTCGTGAAACTGCCGCTTTCTGCGATTGCAACAAAGGTTCGGAGCTGATCAAGGTCGAGCATCGTCGCTCCAATCATTAGATTTAATCATGTTTAGCACAGCACTCATTTGTGCGGGAAATATTTCGTGAGACGGCCATCTCCAACGAGAAATGGGGAGGGTCGAAGATTAACATCACACATTCTGATCTATTCCATCACAAACATTCGTTGGAATTATATATCTGAAACATGCATATTGAAATCGTTCCTCAAACAGAGACCGCCAATCCGGCGCGGAACAGGCTGCCGAAACTCCCTTCGGCTGCTCACAGGAGACTATTGCCATGACACACATCACAAGCATCCCTTTCGTCGCTCTCTTCGGGCAGATGACTGCCCGTGCATGGCGTGTGTTTAACAACCGCCGCCATGTCACCGAGCTCAAATTTTGGTCCGATGAGCAATTGAAGGACATCGGCCTGACCCGGAGCGACGTTCGACGTGCGTTGGCCCTCCCCTTCTACCGCGATCCGACATCTCTTCTAGGCAGCACGCCAGATAACAGCCAGCCGGCATCTTGGCGCGCAGCGAACACTATTCAGGAAAAGCCAACCCTCGTTGTGGTTGACGGTCAAGGAACCAAGGCCGGCCAGATCGCCGCCTGAGCTTTTCCGCCCCCTTTTGCAGCCCCTGTCGGCAGACCTTGCTGACGTCTACTGACCCGCCTTCCGGCGGGTCTTTTTTTGTCAGGCAGGTTTAGCCTTTGCCGAAATCCTTCGAAGCCTTTTCAAAAAAACTGTCAAAAGCCCTGAACTGGTTCGATTGAAAATCGCGTCCTGCCGACATCCAGTTCGACACCATTTCGTCAAACTCGGAGGTCTCTTCTGCAGGCGCTTCCTCTTCAGCGAGCTCTTCTTCTTCCGGTTCCCGCTCTTCAACGGTTTCCGGTGCACTGGACACAACGCTTGCGGGTTGAAGAAAAGCGCCCCAAAACGCGGTCATCGCGTCAGCGTATCCTTGCATGTAATCGACCGGGGTTGGCTGTGGCTTGGGCCGGCCGCGCGCGAAGCCTCTCAGATAAGCATCCAACAGATTGCGCGCTTCCCCATGCACAAACGGCCGGGCCACCTGCCCCATCGCCAACGTGGCGGCGACCGGCATCATTTCCTGAATGGCATCGCTTTGCAGTCCGGTTAATCCCGAGATTTGCGCTGCAAGCGCCTGCTGCACGGCCTCGGGCCCGAAAAACGGCGTCAGTGCAGCCTGTGACGGGTTTTGAAACAATGCCGCAAAAGGTGTCGAGGCAGAAAGGTCCGGGGTCATAGGGACACCCGGGAAGTCGGAGAAACCGGGCACCGCGCTACCAAAATACCGAAACCCGTTCAGGGCCGCCGGAAGCAGCTGTTCCATTACGCTGCTGAGGTCATCATTCGACCAGCCAAATCGCTGCCGAACATCTTCCGCCAAGGAAAAGACGTCAAATGGAGGCATACCCATTTCGCTGCCTGTCATAGCACTGCTCCGGTCGACTTCCTGCAAGGCCTTGAGAAACAAGGCCAACCAGTGCCAGAGTGACTGTTTGAGAGGCTAAGGTCAATTCACGCTATGGATTAGAGCGGGTACGGGCGCGCAACTGTCCTGGAGCGGGACCACGCTTTAATAGGCGTATTCCCGGAATACCTGCGTAATGTCCTTCTCCCAGGAGCCATTGTAACGCTGGAGCAGAATATCGGCAGGACACATGCCCGCAGCAAGCCCTTCCTCGAGCGGAGCGAGATGAACACGCTCGTCCAGATCTCCGTCGCTCAGCCGGTTTCGTCTTTTCAGGCCCTCTTGTGCCAGTGAGAGAACTTCCTTTGCGACGTCTAGCACCGTCCCGCTTCGGAAAGGGGTTTGAAGCGCAGTTTTCGGTACGCCGGAACGCAGCGCCGCGCGTTCTTCCTGGGTCCAGTCGCGGACCAGTTCCCAAGCCTGATCCAGAACGCCGGTGTCGTAAAGCAGCCCGACCCAAAGCGCTGGTAGAGCGCAAATGCGGCGCCAAGGCCCCCCGTCTGCACCGCGCATCTCGATGTATTTCTTGAGGCGGACATCCGGGAACAGGGTCGAGAGATGATTGTTCCAGTCACCAAGGCTTGGTGTTGCGTCGGGGATCCTGCCCTCGAGCGCGCCATTCATGAACTGGCGGAATGTGGTGTCCGTCACGTCATAGTAGGTGGTGCCGCGCTTGACAAAATACATCGGCACATCAAGTGCCCACTCAACATACCGTTCGAAACCAAAGCCGTCTTTAAAGGCGAACGGCATGTCGCCCGTCCTGTCCCGGTCGGTGTCGGTCCAGATCTGCGCACGGAACGACTTGAACCCGTTCGGCTTGCCTTCGGTGAACGGAGAGTTTGCAAACATCGCGGTTGCAATCGGCTGCAACGCCAGGCCGATCCGCATCTTCCGGATCATGTCGGCCTCGGACGAGAAATCGAGGTTCACCTGGATCGTTGATGTCCGGTACATCATGTCCAGCCCTAGAGATCCCACTTTCGGCATGTAATTGGTCATGATGTCGTAGCGGGACTTCGGCATACGCGGAACGTCGGCGCGCGACCAGGTCGGGGTCATGCCGATCCCGAGAAAGCCGACGCCCATCGGTTCTGCGATCTGCCGCACATGTGCAAGGTGTTGGTTGGCTTCCCGGCACGTCTGGTGCAGATTTTCCAATGGTGCGCCGGAAAGCTCGAACTGTCCGCCCGGTTCAATCGAGATCGCGCCGCCGCCGTCATTGTCGGCGAGACCGATGATCTTGCCCGCATCTTCGATGCGCTCCCATCCCAGGAGCTTTTCCATGCCTTCCAGAACAGCTTCGACACCGTTCGGTCCTTCATAGGGAATCGGCGAAAGCTGCTTCAGGCAGAACCCGAACTTTTCATGCTCGGTTCCGATCCGAAACCGGTCTTCAGGTTTACAGCCGGCCTCGAGTGTTGCGGCCAGATCCGCAACAGTTTCAATCGGTGTGGAATCGACCGTATCGCGGGCCATGAAACTGTCCTAAATGTCTGTTCGAGGCTTCAGAAAAGACGTATTGACCGATCTGAAAACCACATTGATCCGGCGCGTTTGAAGTAAAACGCTCTTGAGCCTGCGTGATTTAGGAGCCTTCAAAGAAGAATGCAAGCAAGGAAACCGCTAAGCTGGGCGCTCACGCAATTCTGAACACGCCAAGTGGTTCCTCCCTGCCGCGCAACTGCACCTGGCCAAGGCTCGTGCAGCTGAAGCCTTCCGGCATCTGGGCGATGGTCTGAGCGCTGGCAAGTGCAATGACCGTTGCATCGGGGTCTATGTGCTTGCCGTATTCCTGCAATCTGGCGGCAACATTCACCGCGTCTCCAATAACGGTGTAATTCATGCGCGACGGTGTGCCGATATCCCCGACAACAACTTTGCCCGTATGGACGCCGATCCTGACCCGCATGTCGCGCTTGCCGGATCGCTCGAGACGCTCTGCCAAAGACCTGACCGCCGCGATCGCCATGGCCGCATGGTCGGGCTGGTCGGATGGAGCCCCCCAAAAGGCCATGACCCCGTCTCCAAGGAACTTGTCGATCGTTCCCTCGCTCTCGGCAATCGCATCCGATACCGTCTCGAAATAGGCGTTGAGATAGGACGCCGTTTCCTCAGCCGTCAGATGTGACGCTTTTCCGGTGAACCCTGCCAGATCCGTGAAGACGATCGTCATCTCGCGCAGCTCAATATTACGCGAATGCGTCATGCCTTCTTCAATCAGGCGCGACACCAATTGGCGGGGCACGTATTTGGCAAAGGCATTCAACGCACCGACGGACCCGTTAAAGGCCTGGTTGACATCGTCCATTTCCGCGAGGCGCGAGCGGGGCAGACGTTCGGCAGCTTCGAAGTTCAGTTTGCGCAGTTCTGCAGCGGACATCGCGAGACGTGACAATGGCCTGCCAAGCATCCGGCCCACCAGAAATGAAAGGATCGCGCCAAACACAAGAGCGGCAAGCGCCACGTACAATACCGCCCAGGTCTGGTCCAGTACCGCCCCGAATTCAGCCGCTCTATAGAGTGTCCCCACGATCCAGCCCTGAGCAGGTCCGCCGCTGATTTCGGTATATATGGCCGTATACATGCGTCCGCCTGCGGGAAACAAACGTCCCTCAACACTTCCGCCCATGACATGTCCGGTGTCCGTTTCCTGCCAGAGCAGATGAAGCGGCGTTCCCGTAAGCCCGGCGAGCCGCGGCAGAGGGTCGGCGTGCGTGGCCACGAAACGGCTTTCGGGCACGCCATCGACGGCAATCGCCGTGTCCCGGTTTTTCAGCAGAAAATTGCGTTGCCGGTCATCCCAGGCCATATCCCGCACGAGCCTGGAAAAAACGGTTTGCGGGAAGTAACCAATCAATTGCTGGCCGTTTCCAAGGTTGATCTCAAGCGCGGCAACGGCGGTTGAAAACCCTTCCTTGAACGCGAACGGAGACCAGGTGGCTGTCGGCAGTGTATTGCCCGCTTCACCATTGGGTGCCGCACGGCGGAGTTCGAGCTTCACTTCCTTTGGAAGGACACGATCATACGATGCCAGATCCTGGCTGGTCAGGTTCCGGTCCATTATCGACGCATGACCGGCGAACGACAGGAAAAGCTGTTCCTGTCGCTTGAAGAACCCATGCAGAACCGTTTCGTTGCTTTTGAGTACCGCACGAGACTGTTCGTCAAGCAATCGCATGGCGATACGGCGATCAGAGGAAGCGAGATAGGCAATGATGCTGCCGCAGATGATCACCAGAAGCAGTGAAAACACGAGACCGAGCGCAACCCCGACCGGCAGGCGGATCTGTCCTGGCCCGTGCGGCCGTTTCGGATCCGCCTCGGGCGTCAGAACTTGCGGCTTCGGCGGGTTGCTGGCGCGTTTCTTCGGTTCGCTCCCTTGCGGGAGGATATCCTGCGCCATCCAACTATCTCCAATCGCCGACCGTTGCCTGGATGACCGTCAAAGCAGCCACCGCTGCAGTATCCGCTCTCAAGATGCGTGGGCCAAGCGGAATTGCAGTAACAAACTCCAAGTCCCGAAGTTCCTGTCTTTCCTCGTTGGAAAAACCACCTTCGGGGCCGACAATCACGGCCAGGGGCTGCGGGCCGGCCTCCTTCATCTGTGCCAGCGTCAGCAACGGATTATGGGTCCCTTCGGCTTCATCGCAAAACAGCAATCGCCGGCCCGGATGCATTTGCGGCCACTCCGCGAGCACCTCTTTCAAAGACTGAGGCCCGATCACCTCCGGTATTGAAAGAACGCCGCATTGTTCTGCTGCTTCGATAACATTCGCCTCCATGCGCTCCAGATTGATGCGGGTCGACTGCGTATGCTGGGTCATCACCGGCTGAAGGCTGCCGACACCCATCTCGACCGCCTTTTGGACCATATAGTCCAGGCGGGCATGTTTGAGCGGTGCAAAGAGATAGATCAGGTCATTATGCTCGGTCTGTTCCCGGGTGCATTCCATGACCTGAAACGCACATTCCCGGCGGCCACTGCTGGCAATCTTTGCCAGCCATTCACCGTCATTGCCGTTGAAAACGAGAATATAGTCCCCGTCCTTCATTCGCAGGACGTTTAGGAGGTAGTTCGCCTGGCCCCGATCGGCTTCGATCCGTGCACCTTCGGCGAGAATATGCCGCAAGAATAGTCGCTGCATCTTGAACTCGTATTTTCCCATCTGAGGACCGTAGGCGCTCGATTGTGTGTGTTTCAAGGCGCACCGGGCGGGCTTTCGGAAACTTCACACAATTCGATAATCCGAGTCGCATTGAACGCATATTCTTTTCTGCACCACCTTGACCGGCGCGCGTCCAGACGCCCTACTCTGCCGGCGCATGCGGACAGTGAACAACGGATCCAAGCCGCTGGACTCACGGGATTTAGGTGAGATGGGTTTGAAACTGAGCGACGTCGCCTTGGCTGGACTTCTGCCGTTGAAGAGATCCCGCGTTCTGCCGGAGGTGCTGGCAGGGTTGACGCTGGCGGCAATCGCTATCCCTGAAGTGATGGGATACACGAAAATTGCCGGAACACCCGTCATTACCGGGCTGTATACCCTGCTGGTGCCGATGGCACTCTTTTCGCTTTTGTGTTCATCGCGCCATCTGGTTGTTGGCGCTGATTCCGCCACGGCAGCCATACTGGCGACAGCCCTTGCCGGGCTGGCCACGACAGGGTCGACGCACTACGTCGCACTAGCGGGTCTGATAGCGCTGATGGTGGGCTTTTTGCTGCTTGCGGCGAGCGTCGCGCGTATCGGGTTCATGGCCGACTTTCTGTCGCGAACGGTTCTGACCGGTTTCCTGACCGGCGTCGGAATTCAGGTCGCCCTGCACGGCTTGACGGGAATGGGCGAAATCAAGCTACCCCACGGAACGGGATTGCAAGCTCTTGCGCAATATCCGCAAGCGGTTTCTTCGCTCAATGAGTTGGCACTTGCCGTTTCGGTGGGCGTCCTCGTCGTGGTTTTTGGTTTGAGACTGATCGCGAAATCCATCCCCGGTCCAATCGTTGCGCTCGGTCTCGCAATTTTTGCAAGCTGGTACTTCGATCTGAAATCGCGTCTTGACGTTGTCGGCAATGTCCCGGGCGGACTGCCGGAATTTGAACTGCCGGCAATCGACTGGTCGGTGGCGCTTGTCTGGCAACTCGGACCGACCGCGCTTGCCATGGTGGTTGTCATCCTGGCGCAGAGTGCCGCCACCGCGCGTGCCTATGCCGCCAAATACCAAGAGCAGCTGGACGAAAGCGCAGATATCCGGGCCCTCGGTCTTGGAAATCTCGGCGCCGGACTGTCCGGAACTTTTGTCGTCAACGGCAGCCCGACGAAAAGCCAAATGGTGGAGAGCGCCGGGGGCCGGTCGCAACTTGCGATGCTGACCACTGTGTTGGTCGTTCTGCTTGTTCTTCTGTTCTTCACCGGCCTGCTCACCAACCTCCCCCAGGCCGCACTTTCCGCTATCGTCTTCAAGATCGGCCTGGATCTCATCGACCTGAAAGGATTGCGCCGGATATATAAAGAGCGACGACCTGAATTCTGGGTGAGCCTTGCGACGATCCTTGTTGTCGTCTTTGCCGGTGTCGGTCCCGGCATCGTGCTTGCGATCGTCCTCTCGCTGATCCTGCACACCCGTCACGGATATCATCCGGTAAATGTTCTCCTTACCGAGGAAACCTCAAGGGATTGGCGCGCGTGCCCGCTCAAATCGAAGGTTCAGGCAGCACCGGGGCTGATGATCTATCGATTCACGCACAGTATGTATTACGCGAATGCCGAGCAGCTTTCGCACGAAATCAGATGGCTGACGGCCTCCGGACCGACTGATCTGAAAGACTTCTGCATCGATTTTTCCTGTGTCGACGACATCGACTTTACGGCCCTGGAGACCCTCAAGGCACTGCAATCGGATCTCGGAGAGAGACGCATTGAACTTCTGTTCGCGCACATGCTCGACGACCCGGCATCGCGTAGCCGACGCCAACTGATCGATGCCTTTGGATCCAGCGCGGTGTTCGGCACGATCGACGAGCTGCTGGATCACGTGAAAGCATCCCCAGGCAGTGCACCTAAGGCTTCACCAACGTCTTGACCCCACCCCGGCAAGCGGCCACTTTCGAATAAAGAAGAGGAATCACCCGCTTGAGCGAGACACAGTCCAACGTCGCCGAATTCTCCGTTTCCGAGATCTCGTTTTCCATCAAGCGCACGATGGAAGACACATTCGGCTACGTGAGGGTACGCGGCGAGCTCGGGCGCATATCCAGACCCGGCTCGGGTCATATCTATCTGGACCTGAAAGACGACAGGGCGGTTCTGTCCGGCGTGATCTGGCGCGGTGTCGCCTCGAAACTGAAGATCCAGCCGGAGCAAGGCCTGGAAGTGATTGCCACGGGCAAGATCACGACCTTTCCGGGCCAATCGAAATATCAGATGGTCATCGACGCGCTCGAGCCGGCCGGCGCCGGAGCTTTGATGGCACTCCTGGAAGAACGCAAGAAGAAGCTCGCAGCGGAAGGTCTTTTTGCCGAAGAGCGCAAGAAACCGCTGCCGCCCATGCCGGCCGTCATCGGTGTCGTTACCTCGCCGACCGGCGCCGTCATTCGGGATATCCTGCACCGTATCGCCGACAGGTTCCCGCTGCATGTCCTGGTTTGGCCCGTGCGCGTGCAAGGGGAAACATCCGGCGCAGAAGTCGCCAACGGTATCCGTGGCTTCAACGCACTTGAGCCCGGCGGGCATATTCCACGGCCAGACCTCGTGATCGTTGCGCGCGGCGGTGGCAGCATCGAGGATCTTTGGGGCTTTAACGACGAAGCGGTCGTGCGGGCCGCTGCCGACAGCCGGATCCCGATTATCTCCGCGGTTGGCCACGAAACCGACTGGACACTGATCGATCTTGCCGCTGACGTACGCGCCCCGACACCAACGGGAGCGGCGGAGATCGCCGTGCCCGTAAAGGCCGAAATGATGGCCTTCGTCGATGATCGCTCGCGGCGGCTCAATTCCGGACTTGTCCGGTTCGTGACCGGCAGACGGACGGAATTGAGAGCGGCCAGCGCCGCGTTGCCCGCACCGCAGGATCTCCTCGCATTGCCACGGCAGAAATTCGACACGCTTGCCAACGGACTGGAACGCGCGCTGATCGTCAGCACAAAAGGTCATCGCAGTGATTTCCAAAGCCTTTCGGGGCGCCTTTCGCCGCTGCTGCTGACACGTCTGAGTTCAAAGGCGAGACAGGACCTCGTCCAACTTGGTGATCGGCAGCAACGTGCGCTCAGCGTTGCCATTTCGCAGAAGCGTCAGGCTTACAGCGCCATCTCTGTGCGACTTACGCCTCAACGCCTTATGCAGCAGACGACGCTTGGAAAAGAGCGCATGAGCGGTCTTTCCGAACGGCTCGACCGTGCCTTTCTCGCACGGATCACACAGGAAAAAAGCAGGCTGGACGGTTTGCAGAAGCTGCTCAAGTCCCTGTCCTACAAAGATGTGCTAGCACGCGGCTATGCTCTTGTGCGCGATGAAACCGGCAAACCGGTGAGATCGGCAGCAGCTGTCGCTTCCGGGACGGCCCTTGCCATTGAACTGGCCGATGGCACACTTGACGCGGTTGCCACAAGCACTTCGGCGGCGGCGCCCCCCCAGCGCAAAAGCAAACCTAAAAAGTCCAATCCGGCAAAGCCAACTGTAGAAGATCAGGGTAATCTTTTCTAATGCGACTACTTGCGTAATTTCACTGATACGCAAGATAATTCATATACAAATAAATAATGCCCCAGACTTTCTACATTCGAATTAGGACAGATTTAACCAGTTCCCTTACCCCTATCTTAAGTTGTCTCCCCTAACGTCAGGGCTGAATTTGTTGAAAGCTTGTAGACGGGGCAGTCAGATATGCAACGCAAACAATTCGGAAAACGCGGTCTTCACCAATCCGTACCCCAATTTGGCGACAGAAACACGAACTACGCTGCTGCGGGCATTCCTGCCTACGCCGGCGCCGGAGCGCCGAGCTTCGACAACGACGACAGCTTTTCAATCGGCAAAATGCTGGGACACGTGTTCGGCATGCTCTTCAGTTTCCAGGGCCGCCTCGGCCGAATGGAGTACTGGATGATCGGTTTGATCCGTTTCGTTCTGCTGATCACGGTCGTGATCGCGTTTGTCTTCGCTGCCGGGCCGCAAATGCAAGGCCTGTCGGAAGAGCAAGCAAACGTTGCACTCGTTCAGTTTGCGTTCGGTACTGTGCAGGGCGGGTTCTTGACGTTCCTGTTTCTGGCCTTGTGTTTGTGCCAGTGGTCGCTGGAGGCCAGGCGTTGCCACGATCGGGACGCGTCCGCTCTTTTTCTGCTCATCATGTTCGTTCCGATCATCGGCAGCTTCTATGCCATCTGGATCTTCATCGCGAACGGCTTCTTTCCCGGCACCGAGGGCCCGAACCGGTTTGACACCGCCCGGAGCCAGGCACAGGTCTTCGACTGAGATCACAGACTAACATCGATCTGATCGTTAAAAACGCCGCCGGAGAAAAAGCTCCGGCGGCGTTTTGCGTTTCCTGTAAACTTGCCCAGTGGCGGCTCGCCGCTATCCCATCAGGGACGGCAGGATCGTAATGATCGATGGGAAGGCCAAAAGCCCCGCAATGGTCAGGACATCCGCCACAAAGAACGGCACACAGCCACGGAAAACCTCCTGCACCGGGATGTCCGGCCGCACGCCTGAGACAACGAAGCAGTTCAACCCTATGGGCGGTGTAATCAGACAAAGCTCTGCCATCTTGACCACGAGGATCCCGAACCAGATGGCGCAGGCTTCACCGGACATACCAAACGCGCTTTCCGCTGCCGTGACATCCTCGCCGCCGTTGAGCGCGATGACCGCCGGATAGACGACCGGCAATGTCAGGATCAGCATGCCGATCGCATCCATAAACATGCCGAGCACCGCATAGGCCAGAAGGATGCAGATCATGACGATCCAGGGTGAAAATTCCAGCGCGACGATGAAATCCCGGAACGCATCCGGCAGTCCGGCGAAGCCCAGAAAACGCACATAGACCAGAACACCCCAGATCAGCGTGAAGATCATCACGGTAAGTTTGGCGGTCTCGTGCAGCGCTTGCCCCAGTTGCTTGAGTTTCATGCCCTTTGCGAACGCGACCGCAAGAACCACGAAGGCCCCTAAAGATCCGGCTTCGGTCGGCGTCGCCAGCCCGAAGAAGAACGAACAGAAAATAATTCCGACCACGAACACGATGGGCAATGTGCCCGGCACACTTTCCAGACGCTCTGCCCATGTGAAGCCCTTCACTGCCGGCGCATCACCTCTCCAGGCAGAAACCGCCACGATAATCCCGACATAGACGAACGCGGAAAAGACCCCCGGCAGGAAACCGGCGATCAGCAGCTTCCCGACGGATTGTTCCACCAGGATCGCGTAGATCACGAGGATTGCCGATGGCGGGATCAGTGAGGCAAGTGTTCCTCCGGCTGCGACAACCGCCGCCGACAGACGCTTTGAGTAACCGGCCGAAAGCATTTCGGGAATAGCAACGCGGGCAAAGACCGCGGCTGTTGCAACCGATGCCCCCGAGACGGCGGCAAAGCCGGCCGTTGAAAACACCGTGCCGACGGCCATGCCGCCCGGAAGCCAGCCGAGCCAGCGTTTTGCGGCTTCGAACAGCTGTTTGGTGAACCCGGCATAGAATGCCAGGAAACCGATCAGAATGAAGGTCGGCAGCACCGACAGCGCGTAGGTAACGGATTTGGAATGCGGGATTGTTCCCGCCATCTTGAGGGCGACGAAAAAGCCGCGTTCGAATCCCATTTTCATCGAAAAGTGGATGATGAGCCCCACCAGGCCGGTGAACGCGGCGGCAAAGGCCACCCGCACGCCGAATATAACCATGACCAGAAGCACACCGGTCATCAGGAGGCCGACTTCAAACGGTGTCATTTGGACGCCTCCTTGTCTGTCTCTTCCCCAAAAGCTTCCTCGATTTCATGCTGGGCGACATCCTCGACCCGCTCGATCAAGGGAACCTCGACCGGCTGGTGCGCCGGATTGGCGACCAGGCGAGCGTAACCGTAAATCTGCAGCAGCAGGCGAAGCAGGAGCAGGCTGAGCGCGACCGGCACAACGAGTTTCGACGGCCAGGTGGGCAGACGAATGTCCATGGTGCTATCGCCGATATTCCAGGAGCGGTCGAAGTGGAACCAGGATCCCCAGATCAGCAGCGCGACCGTAAAGGCGATTAAGATGACGCCGAGCATCTCACAGATATAAAGCGCGCGGCCCCTGAGTTGACCCAGAACGATTTCCATCCGGATGTGGCCGCCGACACGCTGGCAATAGGCAACACCGGCAAAGGCGAAAATTGCCATGGCCTGTTCGGTTATGTCGATGAAGCCCGGTATCGGCGTATTGAACAAGAGACGCCCCAGAACCTGCGCGACGGCGAGCAGGATCAGCGCAAGGATGGAGAAGGCGGCAATGAGATTGAATCCGTTTTCGACATGGGCCAGCAGACCGCTGAAACGGATGTAGGTGGTCGGTCGCTCCTCGCCGGAACGTCCAGAAGGATCGATTGTCATCATAGGTGTCAGCCCCGGGCAGGGCTTCCCGGCGTTCTAGGCGGAACGCCGGGAAGCAAGTAGGTCAAGCCAGCTGAGCGGGCTTATTCGGCGATTGTTTTCTTGACCATGTCGAGCAGTTCCTGAGCGGGAAGACCGGCAGCCGTTTGCTCTTCGATCCAGGCATCGTGGATCGGTCCTGCCTTCTCGGCGAAGGCGCTCAGTTCTTCATCGCTGAACTCGACTTCAACGATGCCGCGTTCTTTCAGCTCAGGCCACCATTTGTCGTAGACCTTGGCGTAGGTTGCGAGGTAGTGATCGAGCGCCGGATCGACGGAAGCATCAAGTGCCGCCTTGAAATCATCCGGCAATGCCTCATAGGCCTCGACATTGACGACGACCGGGCAGTGAACTGTGCCGGGATTGAGGTTCTTGGTCCACCAGTCTGCAACTTCAACCACCTTGAACGAAAGGTGTGCGTGTGGCGCGAAGCCTGCTGCCTGAACCGTTCCGGAATCGATTGCCTGGTAGGTTTCAGAAGCGGTAACCGACGTCGGCACGGCACCGGCAGCTTCCATCAGCTTGCCCAACCCGCCAAGCGCGCGCACGCGCATACCGTCAAAGTCAGCAACCGAGGCAGGCACTTCGCCCTTGCCCGCAAAGTTGTACTGCGGCATCGGCGAAGGCATCAGCAGCTTTGCATTCCAGCGGCCGAGATCCTGCTGAACCGCAGGATGGTCATAAAGGGCCTTGGAGACCTTCACTTCCGTTTCCAGATCGTTGACGCCCAGGAACGGGAGTTCAAGCACGGTCAGCGTCGGATTTTTGTCGGCGTGATAAGACGCGCAGAACTGGGCCATCTCAAAAGCGCCGAAGGAAATGCCGTCCAGGTTCTCGCGAGACTTGGACAGGGCCCCACCATAATGCAGCTTGATCTGGAACTTGCCGTCCGTTTTTGCCGCAACTTCTTCGGCAAGCTTCTCGACATGTTCCGTAAACGCCCGCCGCTTGCCCCATAGCGATACGTTCCACTCCAGATCGGCGGCGAACGTCTCGGTAGCAAAGATGGCAGTAAGTGCGACTGCAGACACAGCGGTCGCGGACTTCAGAGAAAAGAGCATGAAATCCTCCCAGACAAAGTGCTCATTTTCTTGGACGCTCGCTCAACAGGCTTTTCACCGTGCAGAACCGGCCCAAGTCACTGGACCTTAAGCATGCTGCGTGCCAGTCGCGCGGTAAAGACAAAATCGTAAGGTTTCGCTCACCTATTTGTCGAAGAGACAAGGCATGAGCACGCACTTTCGGCAAGATCTTGCCTATCGGGCCGTGGGATCGGCGAGATTCCGCCTAGGTCTCGGATGTTTCTGTCGGGCCGGCTTGTTCTCTCGTCAGTCCGTGGCGCGCCATCTTTTCATTCAGGGTCCGGCGCGGGAGATTGAGCTCGCGCAGTACATCCGCCACGCGCCCCTTGTGACGCCGCAGGGCATTTTCAATCAGAGAGCGTTCGTATTCGTCCATAAGATCCTTCAACCCGGTGGATCTTGTCGGATCTGAGGGTTCACGCTGGCCTGTCACAAGTGCTTCCAGCGGCTGCGGATTGACTTCTGCATTGAGAACAAACCGTTCCGCTGCATTTCGCAATTCCCGAACGTTGCCCGGCCAGGGATATGTCTGCAAAAAGGCCTCGTCGCGAACGGATAAGCCGGGGGCGCCAATCCCGTATTGGACTGCCAGCCTGTTTGAGAACGTATCGAACAACAGCAGACAATCACGACCGCGTTCACGCAGCGGAGGTACGTGGAGCTCGATAGTGTTCAGTCGGAAGAGCAGATCCTCGCGCAGGCGACCGGAGCGCACCGCTTCGCCCGGATGAAGGTTGGAGGCGCTGACAAGGCGAGTGTTCACGTCGATCGACTTCGTGCCGCCAATCCGGTCGACCTTGCTTTCCTGCAGCACCCTGAGAAGTTTCGGTTGGAGGACGAGCGGCATAGATACGATTTCATCAAGGAAGAGTACGCCGTTATGGGCTGCTTCAATCCGGCCGATATGCCGCCGGTCCGCGCCGGTAAACGCACCGGCCTCATGCCCAAAGAGCTCGGCTTCCACCATGGCCTCGGGCAAGGCGGCGGCATTGATGGCGACAAACGGTCCGTCGGAACGCAGGCTGAAGTCGTGAAGCGCCTGCGCGATCACCTCCTTGCCGGTACCGGTTTCCCCGGTAATCAGCACCGCGGCATCGGTCTTGGCAAAATGAAGGATCTGCTGGCGCAGAGTTTCCATGGCCGGGCTGTTCCCGATCAACCGGCTTTCCAGACCAGCGCCTTCCTCAAGCTGTTTCTTCAGCGCCCGGTTTTCCATGACGAGCGCGCGCTTGTCCGCCGCACGCCGGACCACTTCCGCGATGTGATCCGGGTCAAACGGTTTTTCGATAAAGTCATATGCGCCTGCCCGCATTGCCTCCACGGCCATGGGGACATCGCCATGTCCGGTGATGAGGACGACTGGCAAATCGGTGTCGCGGCTTGCGATACGACGCAGGAGCTCAAGACCGTCGTCGCCTTCCAGCTTGACATCGGAGACGACACAACCGTCGAAATCCGGCGAGAGCCGGGACATGGCTTCATCCGCGCCTGCAACTTCAACCGTCGCAAAGCCTGCCAGACGGATCCACTGGCGCAGCGCCGCGCGCATCGACGGATCGTCATCGACAATGAGAACGGTACGGTCGTCTGCGTTTTCCGTCATTCTGCGGCTTCATTTTCCATAGAATGACGTGCTCCGGTCCGGGCCAGTTCGCCGTCAAAAGCGGGAAGCGTCAGCTCAAACAATGCGCCTTTTGGCGAATTTGCTCGGACCGACAGGTTTCCTCCGAGGTCCTCGGCAAGGCGCATGGAAATGGCCAGACCCAGACCCATGCCGCCTGAGCTGGTCTTTGTGGAGAAGAAGGGGTCGAATATGCGGTCCCGAAGGTCTTCCGGTATGCCCGGTCCGTTGTCGGAAATCTGCAATCTGATCTCACGACCCGTGCCGAACGCCTTCAAGAGAACCTGTCCATCTCCTTCCGCAGCGGCGGCGTCAGCGCCATTTCGAAGCAGGTTCACCAGGATCTGTTCGACCCTCAAAGGAGCCGTTTCGACTTCGAGCTCATTTTCTGGCAAATCAAGTTCGAGCCGGACACCCGTTTCCTCAAGGCGTGGACGGACGATTTTTTCCGCGGCCCGAATGCTCTCCGTCAGATCGATTTTTTCAATGCGGTTTTCCCCCGGGCGCGCGAACCGCTTCAGTTCCTGCGTGAGGCTTGCCATGCGAAGTTGCAGGGAGTCAATTTCCTCAAGGTTTTCGACGGCAGTGCGCGTGTCGCCCTTGTCGAGGAACTTCCGCGTTCCGGCAACAAACATTCTGAGCGCAGAGAGAGGCTGGCTCAACTCGTGCACTACGGCGGCCGACATTTCGCCGACAGCTGCCAGCCTGTTCGAACGCGCAAGGCCCCGTTGCGCTTCCAGCAATTCGCGCTCGACCCGGCGCCGTTCCTGTATCTCGCCAACCAGACGTGTATTTAGCTCCTTCAGATCGGCGGATTCCTGGCGCAGCAGGACCGATGCCTTGCGAAGACGCCGTCCGCGCAGTACCAGCAGGATGATCGCATAGACCAGACAAAGCGCCACTGTTGCTGCCCAGATCGGCAACACGCTTTTGCGGGTTTCCTCGACCGGAACCAGAAAATGGAGTGTCCAACCGAGCAGCCCCACCTGTGAGGCATTGTGACGGAAGACGCTGCCGTCGATCGTCAGCAGGTCGCCGGAAGTGACGGTTTGCCCGGGGCCCGATTGCCCACTGACCGGTTGCAAACCCTGAGAAGCATACTGGCGCGTAGACTGGATCGTCCTGCGCACACCCGGCGGCAGCTCGGCAAGCGTGCGGTAACGCCACTCAGGCCGGCTCGACAGGAAGATCACGCCGTTTTCATCGGAGGCAAATACGGTTTCACCACCTTCAGCCCATGCAGCTTCCAATGGACGCATGTCGACCTTGACGACGGCGACACCAATCGGCTTTCCCGTAACGGGTGACGGTCTGGCCAGAAAGAGGCCGGGTTCACCCAGCGTTGCACCTATCGCAAAAAACTGACCCTCATCGCCTTCGATCGCCGATTTGAAATAAGGACGGAAACCATAATTGCGGCCGACCAGCGAAAGATCGTCACGCCAGTTACTGGCGGCCAGTGTCGTGCCATCCTCGTTCATGACGTAGAGCAGGTCGGCACCGGAGTTTTCGGCCATCTCCTCCAGAAAGCGGTTGGCGCTTTCTACCGGCCGTCCGAAGGTCAGTGCGGATGTGGCGCGCGGATCGCGAGCGATCATGTAGGGAAGATAACGGTACTTCTGGTATTCGCCCAAAATGGTCTGCCGGTAGAGCGTCAGCCGCTCGGCGGCCTTGCGGTCGACGCTGTCCTCATCCAGGTCCAGGACAAGCTGAACAAGGACGAACGCAGTCACCACAAGAAACAAAGGCGGTATTGCCAGAAAGAGCCAACGGTTGGTCATGCCCTGTTATCGCGCATTTTTTTGACCTGTGCCAGAAATCTGAATTTAAATGACAAAATCAATTGATACGCGTCAAGGACCAGCGTCACGGCCGTTCTGTAGATTCCATGTCGCTGGCTCAGCACCCTGTTCCCGGTCCAAGGAGGGATAAATGCCCATCAAAGATGTTTTGACCATTCTCGATCTCGCAGGCGACCAGCTCGCGGCAAAATATGCTTTGGAGTTCGGGCGCATTCACGATGCGCATGTGACCGGACTGGCGGTTTCCTTCGAACCGGTTGTTCCCGCTTTCGCCGCTGCTCCCATGCCTGTCGACTACATGCAGGCTGCTCATGAGCAGGCCATTGCCGCAGCAAACGAAGCCAAAAAGGACTTTGACGAACTGGCGCGCCTTGCGGCAACCAGAAGCGAGAGCCGGATCGCCGAGATCCTGACCGGCGGCCCGCTGGAAAACGTGCTCGTTCATTGCCGTCCGACGGACCTTGTCGTGATCGGGCAATCCAATCCGGATAAGCCGGAACCAATGCGCGAACTCCTTATCGAAACGGTTCTTTTTGAAAGCGGCGTTCCGGTGATGCTGGTTCCCTATATCGGAAGCACGGCGTTCCAACCGAAAAACGTTCTTGTCGGCTGGGACGGCAGTTCCACGGCAACCCGCGCGATCCACGCCGCGCTGCCCGTACTCGAAAAAGCCGAAAAGATCACGGTGCTCGTGATCGAGAAGCGCGCGTCGAGAGATGAGGGCCAACCCGGCGCTGACGTTGCCAACTACCTCGCCCGCCACAACATGAACGTTACGGTGGACGTGGTCATCAATCCGCAGGCAAGCGTCGCCGATACGGTCCTCAACCATGTATCCGACAATGGCAATGATCTCGTCGTGATGGGCGGATACGGCCACAGCCGTATGCGGGAATTTCTGTTTGGTGGCGCAACGCGTGAAATCCTGGAGGCCATGACCGTTCCGGTCCTGATGGCGCACTAGGGTCAAATCAGATGCAATTTCCCGCGCCCGCTATGGAAAACGGTGCGCGGGAATTTTTTTGTCTCAAATCTCCGCTAGGCTGGCGACATAACCGGACGTGTGGAAGGGATAGACCTGCGTGACCATCCGAAACCTTGAGGGCTTTTTTGCTCCGAACTCCGTGGCCGTCATGGGGCCATGCCGCCATCCGGGCGTGCTTACGACCAAGCTTATTGAATGCCTTCATGACCTTGAAGCCGAACATCAGGTCTCACTCATCGGGATAGAAGAGGAGATCCCATTCAGCGGGGCAAAATACGGATCGTTGGACGATCTGGACAAGATACCGGACCTTGTCGTCTATCTTGCAAAGCCCGAAACGCTTCCGCAGACAATCGAAAAGCTTGGCAGAGGCGGCACCCGCGCTGTGCTGATCCCTTCATCCGGTTACGAAAGCTGGCCGGAAGAGCTTATGCAAAGCTGCAGGGAAGCTGCCCGCAAGACCAACCTCAGGCTCATCGGGCCCGGCAGTCTTGGCATTGCGGTTCCGGCGAGCAAACTGAATGCACTGTTAAGCGCCGAGCCGCCTGTGCGCGGCGATATCGCATTCTTCTCAAGGTCCGGTGCCGTTTTGAACGCGACGCTGTCCTGGGCCAAAACCCACAACACCGGATTTTCAGCCGTTGTTTCGCTTGGCGCACGCATTGATGTCGACCTTGGCGACCTGATCGACTATTTCGCGCAGGACTACAGGACACGCTCGATCGTGTTGCACCTGGAAGGTATCGCAGTACCGCAAAAATTCATTTCCGCGGCACGCGCGGCTGCGCGCACCAAACCGGTCATCGTGATCCGTTCCGGCAAAAGCCGCGATACAGGCGGGACCGGGCGAACCCATGCCGGACGCCTTGCCAAAACCGATCTCGTCTATGAAACGGTTTTCAGGCGAACAGGGCTGCTGCGCGTCTTTGATCTCGACGAGATGTTCGAAGCCCTGGAAACCCTTTCGCACATTCGCGTTCCGCGCCTCAACGAAGTTGCAGTTATCGCCAACGGCCGCAGCCTGGCCAGTCTTGCTGTCGATAGGCTGCAGGATCTGGATGGGCGCTTCGCGACGCTGAGTGCGGACACGAGGCGAGAGCTTGAAGCCGTAAGCCGTGAAACATCCGACCTCGAAGCAACGCCGGCCGCAAGCGGGTCGGTAATTCTGCGTGAAAACGTTACGCCGGAGGACATTACCTCGGCAATCACCACAGTCCTGAAAGACCCGTCAGTCGATGGGGCCGTCGTGCTTCAAGCGGCGAGCGCCTTTCAGCCGCTCCGAACCATCGCCAAATCGGTCATCGATGCTGCTCGAACGGACCGGCGCCGAACCGGCCGGAAAAAGGCGCTTGTTGCGGGACTGATCGGGAGCGACGGCACAATTCGTGCAGAACTTTCCGCTGCCAAGGTTCCCAACTATGCCAGCCCTGCAGAGGCGGCCCGCAGCCTGATGCACCTTGCGCGCGACGCACAGGCGCGCGAGTTCCTCATGGCAGTTCCCCCGAGCCTGGCGACGAGTTTCACACCCGACACAATGCGCGCCAGAAGTATCGTCGAAAATGCTTTGTCGGAAGGCCGTACCTGGCTGGATCCGCGCGAGGTCTGCGACGTCCTCGAAGCCTACGATCTCCCTGTCATGCAGACACTGATGGCGAAAACCCCGCGCGAAGCGGCGGAGCTTTCCGGCACACTGTTTCAGTCGTCGCGGCATTGCGTTGCGAAACTCATCTCACCGGATCTGCCGTTCAAGTCACGGATCGACGGGGTCAGACTGGGCCTTGAAAGCCCGGAGGCCGTTCGAGCGGCCGCAGAAGAACTGATGGCCAATACGCGCCGGGACTATCCGGATGCGGTTATTGCAGGCATTTCTCTTCATCCGATGCTGGAGGACCGGCACGGCATGGAACTTTACATGGGGCTTGCGGAAACGCCCGAGTTCGGTCCCGTCCTTGTCTTCGGTCATGGCGGCACCTCGATTGAGGAAAGCGAAGACATCGCCCTGGAACTGCCGCCGCTCGATCTCAATCTTGCCAAGGCCCAAATCGGCAGGACACAGATTTCGCGCCTTCTGGATGGTGGCCCGTCCCGCCCGGCACTTGACACACCGGCCCTGGCCGAGGCGCTGGTCAAACTGTCGCAAATCACGATCGATCTTCCGCAAATCCTGGAACTCGATATCAATCCGCTGGTTGCCTTGCCCTCCGGTCTCATCGGACTGGATGCGCGCATGACGCTTTGCAATCCTGAAAACCGGCCCGGACGAACAGGACGCTCACGCCTTGCCATAACGCCCTATCCCCAGGAGTGGGAGCAGACCTTGTCGCTAAAGGGCGACCGGGAGGTTTTCGTGCGCCCGGTGCGGCCGGAAGACGAAGAGCTTTTCAGAACCTTTTTCGAATCAATCACACCCGAAGACCTGCGCCTGCGTTTCTTCGCGCCTGTGCGTGATTTCAGCCACCGGTTTCTTTCAAGGCTTACCCAACTCGACTACGCAAGGGCAATCGCGTTTGCGGCGATAGATCCGCAAGACGGCACTCTTTTGGGCGTGGTTCGCCTGCATGCCGACCCCGATCATCAAAGCGGTGAATATGCAGTGATGGTGCGATCGGACCTTAAAGGGATCGGACTTGGCTGGGCCCTGATGAAACTCATCATCCGGTATGCCAGGGCTGACGGCATCCAGACGATCAAAGGCGAGGTCCTGAAGGAAAACACGTCGATGATTTCCATGTGCCAGGCTCTCGGATTTACGGTCGGCACCTCTCCGGATGATCCCGGGATTGCACTCGTCACCTTGAGCGTTTCGGACGTTCCGGACGAAAATTGACGCTACTCCTCGCTTTCCTGCGCTCTTCCGGCGTAGGCTATCGGCATCTAGCTTAGCGGGAGGGGCTCGTGGACGCGAAGGCCAAGCGGATACTAGGTGCGGTATCGGTTCCGTCCTTCATGATCGGTACCGACTTTACCGGAGCAATGCTTCTGGTGACGCCGATCGAGCAGGAATATTCCGTCGATATCACAACCACTCAATGGGTTCTGAATGCCTACGCTCTGACGCTGTCGATGGGTCTTGTCGCGGGTGGCCGGCTCGGCGACCTGCTCGGGCACCGGCGCTATGTCCTGATCGGCCTCGGCATTTTTTTCGTCGCCTCCATCGGCTGCATTCTCGCCCCGACTGTCTCCACCCTCATTTTTGCAAGAGCGGCACAGGGTGTCGGCTCTGCGCTGGTCTGGCCCTGTATCCTGGCTCTTGCTGCAACATCTGTCGAAGAAGACGAGCGCGGCCCGGCTATGGGCATCCTGATGGGGTCGGTCGCGGCGGGAAACGTTCTTGCCCCCTTTATCGCCGGGTCGCTGTCGGCTTTGGGAGACTGGCGGAGTTTCTTTATTTTCAACGCGGTTTTTGCGGTGCTCTCCGCTGTCCTGATCTTTCGTTTCATCGAACGCGAAAAGGAGCATGCGACCAACGAAGCAGTCGACATTTCCGGGATGGCGGTGCTCGCCGTCGGGGTCTTCTGCCTTCTGTTCGGGCTCGATATCGGAGCCGACAATGGCTGGTTCCATGCGGGAACGCTCGCGCTGTTCGCAGGTGCGCTGGTGTTTTTTGCGCTGTTTCCAATGGTGGAAAGCCGCGTCAAGGATCCAATGATCCCGCTCACGATGATGCGAAATCACCAGTTTGTCCGAACCCTTGCGCTCAACGGACTGCCGGCGGTGGTCCTGTTTCTGTGCCTTCTCTATCTGCCTCAATACATGCAGAAAGTCCTCGGCTGGTCGATTTTCTGGAGTTCAATGGGAATGCTGCCGCTTGCCGTTGTATTGGCGGCAATGAACCTCGCCGTCGGAAACTACTACAACGCCATCGGACCGAGAAAACTGATGGCCGCGGGACATGCGTCTCTCATTCTGGGATGCGTCCTGATGCTCTTTTTGCAAACGTCCTGGGGCTACGTAGCGCTTGTCCCTGTAATGCTGGTCGTTGGCCTGGGCGGCGGCCTGGTATTCGGACCGGCGGGAACAGCAGCCGTCAATGCCCTCGGTGCCAAAGGTGCCGGGCTCGCAGGCGGCCTCTCCTTCATGTTCCACCTCGGCCTTGGGGCAATCGGCATCGCCTGCGCGACGGCCATGATGTTCGGGGCAGCGATCGGGAAAGTCGAGGCGGTCACGGCGTCTGCGAATGTTACCTTGCCAACCGGTGACCTACGTGTGCTCGCGGCCGGAACGCTCAAGGATCCGGCTGTCATGTCAATCACCGAGCGGTATTCGGGCCAGGAAGCAGAAGCGGTCATGAATGCAGTGCGCGACTCATTTGCGACAGGCCTTCATGCCGCCTTCTGGTTCGGATTGGCCGTCGCCGTGATCGGTCTGATCATTTCTCTCAGCCTCAACGAGAGCAAACTGCGCACAGAGACGCCGGAAGAAGACACCGCAACAAACTGATCGAAGATCCTGTCACTTCTCTTGCGCAGCAATGCGGATCTGACTCAAGGACGCTGCAGGCGTGATGGCTTCAGGGTCCAGCTTCAGGTGCAGGATCGCGGGTTTGCCGGATGCGCGCGCCGCCTCATAGGCCGGGCCGAAGTCTTCCGTCGTTTCGACCGTTGCCCCGAACGCGCCGTAGGATTGCGCCAGGGCAGCAAAATCCGGGTTCACCAGTTTTGTCGCGGAAGGTCTGCCGGGATAGGTGCGTTCCTGATGCATGCGGATTGTTCCGTACATGCCGTTGTCGATGACCAAAACGATAATGTTGGCACCGTCCTGACAGGCGGTGCCGAACTCCTGCATGGTCATCTGCAGGCAGCCGTCTCCAGCGAAGCACACCACCTCCTGCTGCGGACGAACGAGCTTGGCGGCAACGGCCGCGGGCAGGCCATAGCCCATCGATCCCGAGGTTGGCGCGGCCTGCGTGCCGAAGCGGCGAAAGCGATGGAAGCGGTGCAGCCAGGTCGCATAATTTCCTGCCCCGTTCGTGCAGATCACGTCTTCCGGCCAGTTCTGTTCCAACCACTCCATCACCATGGACATCTGCAGCTTGCCGGGTATTTCCGGTCTCGCGCCCGACCAGTCGAGATAGTCCTGATGCGCCTGTTCCGCTTCGCCCGAGGCCTTGATCTCGTTCGGTGGCTGCAACCCTTCCGCAGCCTTGCAAAAGGCGGTTGGGCTGGCATTGATTGAAAGAGCGGGGCGGTAGACCCGCCCGAGCTCTTCCGGGTCAGGATGGACATGAACCAGTTGCTGGCCAGGCGCCGGGATATCCAGAAGGGAGTAGGACTGGCTCGGCATCTCGGAAAGCCGTCCGCCCACAAGAAGGATAAGGTCAGACGATTTCACGCGCGCAAGCAGCTTCGGGTTTATCCCGATACCGACATCGCCCGCATAGTTCGGATGCAGGTTGTCGAACAGCATCTGACGGCGGAAAGAGCAGGCAACCGGCAAGTTGAACCGTTCGGAAAACCGTGTGAAGGCGGCAACAGCATCTTCCGACCAGCGGCTTCCACCAAGAATGGCAATCGGCCGCTCAGCGGCCCAAAGCCGCTTCTGCAGGTCCGCCATTTGCGTCAGGCCCGGATGGGTTTCGACCTGTTGCCAGGCAGGCGGTTGCGGCGCCACCGCGCGTTCGACAAGCATGTCTTCCGGCAGCGCGAGTACGACCGGTCCCGGACGCCCGGACGTTGCCACGTGAAAGGCACGGGAAATGAACTCAGGCACGCGGTCGGCGTGGTCGATTTCGGCAACCCATTTGGCGATCCCGCCGAACATCTGCCGGTAGTCGACCTCTTGAAATGCCTCGCGCTCGCGCATGCCCCGTTCGATCTGTCCGATGAAGAGGATCATCGGCGTGGAATCCTGCGCAGCCACATGTACACCTGCCGAGGCGTTGGTTGCGCCGGGTCCGCGAGTCACCATGCAGATGCCGGGTTTGCCGGTAAGCTTGCCATGCGCGTCGGCCATCATTGCCGCGCCGCCTTCCTGACGGCACACCGTTACAGGTATGGAGGCGTCATGAAGGGCATCAAGAACCGCCAGATAACTTTCACCGGGAACACAGTAGACACGTTCAGCCCCATGCCGCTCCAAGGCCTCAACCAACAATTCACCGCCGGTCTTCTGGTCCATTTTCAGCGTCCCGCTCTTCAAGATTTCAGTCATTCATTCTATAGCGTAAGAAAGACTGCGCTGTCAGAACCTGAAATCAGATTTATTTGCAATGAGATCATTCCAAAATGGACTGAAGCTTATTTGGACAGATAGCCGGTCGCCTGAAGGCGTATTATCGTGGAACCGGAACGCATGCAGTGTTTCGCGCCGCAGCCATCACCGCCCGATGAGACGGTTGGTGGCGCGAAAAGTGCGCTTTGGCTCTCTTGCAGGATCTGTCAAACCGGCAGGACGGTCACGACCTGAAACGTGTGCATGTCCCCGTCTTCATCCTTGATCGACACGTATTCGCCGGGGTTGAAGGCATGGGCGCCGAACCGGTAACCGGCCTCGTCATCATCGTCCCCGTCAATATCGTAGTGGAACGCCCAGGATCCGCCGGGTCGATGAATCAAATGGCCGATCTCTTCCAACTCGCTGCCCCAGAAGCGGCGGACGCGGCAATGGTCGCGCTCCTTCTTCCAAAGTGCCGCGTCTATGTGACCCGTATCATCGAGCGGTGCAGTGAACTCGTAGCCGTGACGAGCGGAGCCTTGCGGGTATTCCTTCGTCCGGGCCAGGTTCAACCTGATCTTTTTCAGTGCCGGATAGTCGCTCATGAGATCCTCCTGTAAAGACAGAGCCCGTTATTTGTGCCACACCCTCGTCCGGTCACATTGAGAAGAATCAAACAGCTCACTCAACACATCGGGCAAAATCATCCAGCGTCATCACGGGACTGAACATGGACCAATCACAGGCGAGCGTTGTTGAATTCTTTCGGGCGATGACACCGGACGATCCGAGCCGTCCGGACGTTCAGCAGATCAGCACACATGCCAATGTGATCTTTCTTGTGGGCAGCCTCGCCTACAAGATAAAGCGCGATGTCAAATATCCATTCCTGGACTATTCAAGTCTCGCTCTGCGGGAGCAGGCCTGCAAGGCGGAGATAACATTCAACCGGCCGAATGCACCCCAGATCTATCGCGAAGCTCTTCCCGTAACGCGCGAAGGGGATGGAACCCTTGTGTTGAACGGCGCCGGAGAACCGGTGGAATGGGCCGTTGTCATGAACCGGTTCGAGCATCGTGACGAGCTGGATGTGATGGCGAACGTCGCTCCGCTTCCCGATACGCTGTCGGACAAGCTCGCCAGCATGATGGTTGTCGCGCATGCCGTGGCCCCTGTGCGTGACGGGATCGGTTTTTTTGAAGAGCTGGCGTCCTATGTCGAGCAGAATGATGCAGCGTTTCACGAACATCCCGATCTTTTCGCCGCCGAGGACGTGCGCCACCTGACGGAGCAGTCGCGCACCGTATTGGCATCCCTTCGGGAACTGATCCTGAAGCGCGGGGAACTCGGGCTGATCCGCCGCTGTCATGGCGATGCGCATTTGCGCAACATCGTATTGATCGACGACCAGCCCGTTCTTTTCGATGCTGTCGAGTTTTCAGATGCAATCGCCACGGGCGATGTGCTTTATGATCTCGCGTTTCTGCTGATGGACCTCTGGGAGCGCGGGCAACCCGGAGCGGCCAACAGGGTATTCAATCGCTATCTCGATCTGAACCGCCTTGACAACCATCCTGAAGGACTTGCAGCGCTTCCGTTTTATCTGATGATGCGCGCAGCCATCCGGTCAAAGATCGCGGCAAGTTCGGCGCTTGCGCAGACCGATCCTGCGCAAAAACAAATGCAGCGGGATCAGGCAAGAACCTATTTCAACTTTGCACTGGCCTTCCTGGAGCCTGCGCAGCCTGAGCTTGTCGCCATCGGCGGTTTCTCAGGCACGGGCAAAACCACCCTTGCCTATGAGCTTGCGCCGGATATCGGTAGGGCTCCAGGAGCGCGTGTTCTGAGAACGGATGTGGCACGCAAACGCTTGCTCGGCATTTCCGAGAGCGAAAAAGCCCCGGCGGAGGCTTATACGCTCGAGGCTTCAAATCGCGTCTACAACGCGATCGACGACATGATGCAGTGTGTGCTGGCCGCCGGACACTCGGCCATTTTCGATGCGGTGTTTGCATCTGAAAGCGAACGCGAAAAGATTGAACGCATCGCGCAAAACGTTGAAGCCCGCTTTGCCGGCCTTTGGCTCAATGCCCCGTCCGGCACGCTGAAGGAACGTGTTGCCGGGCGCGCCGGAGACGCCTCGGACGCAACGCCGGAGATCGTCGAAAAGCAACTCACCTACCAGATCGGAAACCTGAACTGGCCCGAGATTGACGCGAGTGGCAGCCGGGAGAAAACCGCTGAACGGGCTCGTGAAGAGTTGCTTTGAGCGAACCGCGCTCAAAGTCCGGCAGCGCGCAGACCGGCAGCAGCGACGGCCGCGCAGAAGACTGCGACATATTCCTTCTTGATCTTGAACTGCACAATGACGGCGACGATCAGGCACAGCCCGACCGCTAGCCCCCCTTGCAGGATGATGGGCAACACGGTCGAGACAATGATCGCACCAGGCAAGGCTTCCAGTCCGCGCCGCATTCTCGGCGTGATCGTAAGGCGTCCCATCACCCAGTACCCGCCGGCCCTCAGGGCATAGGTGATCGAAGCCATGCCAAAGACGGCAATCAGGAACATATTGTCCGCGCTGAGAGCCCCTTCACTCATCGAGATAGGCTCCCGCAAGAGCACCGGCAATCGCGCCGGTGAAGATGCTCCAATAGCCGCCAAAAAGTGCCCAGGTTGCCCAGGCCACAATACCGGCAACGAGCCAACTGACCGTCTGCCGCTTTCCCTTCCAAAGCGGGACCAGAAGCGCCACGAAAAAGGCAGGTAGGACCAGATCGAGCCCAAACGCCTTGGAATCGGTTATCAGGCTTCCTGCAAAATATCCCGGGATCACGGACAACGACCAGACCGCCCATACGATCAGACCGCTGCCGAGGTAAATCCCCCAGTCCCGGTCGCCCTTGTCATACCGCGCCACGGCCAAAAGCCAGTTCAGGTCGGTCAGAAGGAACAGCGCGGGATATGTCTGGTAACCCGGAACCTGACCCAGCCACGGCCTCAGGCTTGCGCCAATCAGCAGCATGCGCATGTTCACCGCAGCCGTTACGCCGACCATCGTGATCAATGTCGCCCAGTTGAGAGGATCCCCGTAGACTTCCATCGCAACAAACTGGCTCGCTCCGGCGAAGACGATCGAGTTCATGAGGATTGTTTCGACAAAGGTCAGCCCCTTTTGGGCCGCAACTGTTCCAAAGACCGCACTCAGCGCAATGATGCCAGGAAAGACAGGTACGCACATCAGCGCGCCCTGCACGCAGCCCTTGAAGCTGAGAGTGACGTTTTTTTCAAGCATGTGCGACCAAGAGGCTTGGGTCCAGGACCCTGTTGGAAGGCGTCACTATCATGGCAATCTTGATTCAAGACCAATGAAACCTTTTGATCCAACCATCACGGGTGGTTGTTTTCCGATCAAAAAAAGACGTCGTAGATCATGCGCAGTCCCGTGAAGCCGAGAAAAAGCGCAAAGACGAGCTTAAGTTTGGACGGGTCGATCGCGTGCGCGATTTTCGCGCCGAGTGGAGCGGTCAGTGTCGACGCTGGGATGATAAGCAAAAAGCCGATCAGGTTGACGTAGCCCAGAGACAGCGGCGGCCTGCCATCCAGGTCAAAGCCGAAATAGATTGACAGAAGCGTGCCGGGGACCGCGATAATGAGGCCGATTGCTGCAGCTGTGCCGACGGCCTTGCGGATCGGGTAGTTGAAGAGCGTCAGCGTCGGCACGCCGAGTGTTCCCCCGCCGATCCCCATCATCACCGAAACTCCGCCAATCAGAAAACCGAGGACTTCCTTGATCGGTGATCCGGGCAATTTGTCTGCGATATGAGATCCGTCCTTCCGGAACATCATGTTTGCTGAAACGGCAAGTGCGACAATGCCAAAAACCAGAGTGAGTGCTCCGCCGGAGATGTTTCCCGCAAGCGTTGCGCCGGCCAGCACACCGAGCGCGATCGCCCACCACCAGCGCTTCAGGAGATCCATGTCAACGCTACCGCGATTATAGTGCGCGCGCGCGGACGATGCTCCTGTTGCCAGGATTGTTGCCAGTGAGGTACCGACAGCCACATGCATCAGGACCGCTGGATCGATCTTGAGGGCTGTGAACATGTAGTAGAGCACGGGCACGATTACGATCCCGCCGCCGACGCCCAACAAACCTGCAATAATCCCGGCGACAACGCCCGTTGCAAGAAGAGACAGCGCAAGAAGGCTGAGAGAAAACAGGCTGAGATCGTCCAAGCTGGTATCCTTTCGGGCCGGTTTTTGATCTTCTTCCGGCAAATCTTCCTGCTTTTAAAACGAAGACGATTCGTTTTTCCACCCATCACACGCAACAATCTGTTTCGCCGGTGCAATAAGCGCTTGAAGTCGACCCGGATTGCAGACAGTCTTCGGCGGGCAGGGATCGGGAGGGGACATGTCCGAACACTGGCTCGCGCTCTATACGTTCGCGCAATTCCGGAAACGCGCAGACGATCCGGCAAATGACGCTTTCTTCAGCAATGAACCCGCCATTTGGGCTGCCATGGAAAGAGCGGACGGGTTCATCGCCCGCGCCGGATACGAGGATGAACCCGGCACCGATATTTGGGGCGAGCAGGTCTTTCCGAAGTACTGGGCCGACAATGGCGACGGTTGGGCGCCTTCCACCATTTCACTCTGGCAGGATCTGGAATCGGCACTCGCCGCTGTTTACCGCGGGGCACATGCGGAGATCCTGAAACTGGGTCATCTCTTCGTCAAGGAAGCGGTCGACTATCCGCCCTATGTCCTTTGGTGGGTCCCCAAGGACCATCAGCCGGATTGGGAGCAAGCCGTGGAAAGACATGAACTGCTCGGCGATGACGGACCGACGGCAGATGCCTTTACGTTCAAGGTCGCGTTTGCGCCCGACGGGAAACCGGTGACAGTGGATATCGACCGGTCGCGCAAAATCGCCGAGCACAACAGGCTGCGCGCCGACCTGCCCAAGGCCGTGCAGTAGCTGCTCCCCTGAGAACAAGAGACAATTTGATGCCCGACGCGTCGCACAGGCAACGTAGCCCTGCAGAAATGGACTTGGTCAGGGCTCTTGCCGTCGCCATCAGCCAGAGACTTTGCCAAATCTTTTCCCGCGAAGAGGGAATGGGCACCGACGATGATTGGTGCATTTATCATCTGCATACGTCTGATTTCGAAACTGCCTGCGGTGCGCTGTGGTCGCTCGGGGTCTGTGCGGCCGCAGTCTTTCGACAACCAGAAGACAAATATCTGTCTCAGGAAGACTTTGAACGCGCCGGGCACAAAGGTTTTCCTGCTGGTTTCTTCATCTACACAAAAGAAGAAGTGGAACGACTGCTAAAGGACCAGTCAGGAACATCCTGGCCGTCGACCGAGGAGATCATCGACGCTTATCTCAGGATCGCCGAAGACTATGGAAGAGACAAAAGCGCGCTATTACCCATCCCAAGAGGAAAACCGTTTCTGCCAACGCATCCCGACCAGATTGCGCCCTTGGAAGCCCTGGTCACCAACGGCTTTGCGCACAAGACCGGCGATCAGTACATCTGGGCGAACCGGATGACCCCGATCATGGTCAAAAACTGGCTTTGGGATGAAACGGATGTGGATTGGTCTTCCCTCGACCGCACCAGGATCTTGGAACAAGTACAGGCTGTTCTGACCAGTCTCAAACCAGAGGGAACGGCCGAAGTCCGGAGAGATCTGAAGATGATGTCCATCACTTTCCGAGGCCTTGAAATCATGCAGAGATGGACGGGATCCGATTGGTTGCCGGCTGGACAAGACGCCCGGTTCCTGAGTTTTGACGAGGCCGTCGCCGTGTCCCGCGAGATTGACCCGGCGCTCTGAGCGCCAGACATCATCATTGTTCAAATATCGATGACTAATCGTCAAATTTCTACGCGATTGTCTGAATTGGCTTTCATAACAATCTTAGGCCCAACAGCGCACGGCTATCCCGTGCCCCAGTTGGGAAAGGATTGACACATGAACCAGATCTTACGTCCTTCAGATGCGCGCGGCGATGCCGATTTCGGCTGGCTTAAAAGCAAGCATACCTTTTCGTTCGGGTCCTATTTTGATCCGAACCACATCGGCTTCGGCGCGCTGCGCGTGATCAATGAAGACCGCGTCGCGCCTTCGGGTGGGTTTCCGACACACCCGCACCAGAATATGGAAATCATCTCCTATGTCGTCTCCGGCGGCCTGGAGCACAAGGATTCCATTGGAACGGGTTCGGTGATCAGGCCCGGCGAGCTGCAGCGCATGAGCGCGGGCACCGGCGTTCGACACAGCGAGTACAACCACTCAAACACCGATCCGGTTCATTTTCTGCAGATCTGGATCGTGCCGGAAGCCGATGGCCTCGCGCCCAGCTACGAGCAAAAGGCCTTTCCGGAAGGAGAGCGCCGCGATGCTCTTCGCCTGATCGGATCGCGGGACGGGCGCCAGGGGTCCGTAACCATTCACCAGGACGTCGATCTCTATGCGTCCTTGTTGAGCGCGGACAAAAGCGTCTCCTTCGATGTCAGGCACGGCCGCAAGGTCTGGCTGCAGATCGTCAAGGGCGCGATCAGTGTCGATGGTCAGGTTCTTGAAGCCGGTGACGGGCTTGGTTTGCTCGACCAGGGCAGGATTGACCTGAACGCCAGGGAGAACGCCGAGTTCCTGTTGTTCGACCTGGCTGCCTAGACTTTGGGGAGGCGCCATCGGCCCTCCCCAACCTCCCTGTCCCGGTTCTCTGAAGGTGCGCGAGCAACTGCTTTAAGGGACGGGCTGCTTCCTTAAATGGACGCCCTCCCCCTTTCCGGAAACTATCGGTCCACCCGGGACAGGGCAGTTGATCCAAACAAATGATTTTAAGCGTAGGACGAATGCGTGGGGGCGCAGGTCCAGGAGGCACTTATGTCGGAAGCGGTATCCCCATCGATTACTCTGGAACGTCATGGTGCCAAAGGACGCTACGTCGCGGTTGTCGATGGTATCGAAGACCCAGCGGAACTTACGTTTTCAATCGTCAACGATCATCTGATCATTGCCGACCATACGGGAGTTCCCGATACCATGCGCGGTCTCGGCGTCGGTAAGGCGCTTTTGGAACGGCTCGTTGCCGACGCCCGGGAAAAACAGGTCAAGATCGTCCCCTTGTGTCCTTATGTGAATGCGCAGCGGCAGAAGCATCCCGAATGGGCGGACGTGTTTCAGGGTTAGTTTCGATCACTCAGAATGTTCTGATAACGCGCCTCGTTCCGCGAGTATTGCATTCGTAACGGCCCACGCCTCAGCTTTCTGCGGCCTGGGCTGTCTTGTCTGCGCGGCACCCCCTGAGCGACAGGGCCGCATCGGTGAGCGTCTGCCCGGCCTGCCTCAAGGCCGCCTCTGCTATGTCAGGACCTGCAGAAGCCTATGATTGCCGCGCTCGAATTCAGGCGTTTGAGATTGCCATTCAATTCTGCGATCTGCGTGGCAATCGCCTTGTCTTCCCGGATATCTGCGACCTCCAATCGGTCCAGAAGCGCTTCTAGCCTGGCATCTACCGATTTCAAGCGCTCCTTGAGCGTCGCCGGCGTAATCTCAAGTTTCGCAAGAGTTGCCTCCGTTACCGTTTCGGCAATGCGCCCGCCTACGTGATCAACGCGGTTCAGCATCACGATGACCAAAATACACGCGATGATGACAAGGAGTGCCGACGCATTGACCAAGGCCAGCAGCAATTCACCGGGCAGGCGTTTCAGACGATCGGAAAGGTCAGGTGTGCGTTTCATTCAGCATGTCCTCGATTGGCGGCGAAAGCGTTCGTGAAGAGCGCGTTGCTCCAACGCGCCCCTTTCGGTCCAGAGGACAAACCGGTGACGCAGCTGTCAATATATGCAATTTTAACGAGAGAAATAAGCTGAAGCGAACACTTGTGCAGTATGAAGGGACTTCATTCATTCAATGGGTTCGCCAAAGATGAAACTGCCGCACATCGCCATTTCGCTTGTCTGTGTATTTGCCGCCTCGAGCCTCATGAAAATGGCCAATGAAAAGTTTGAGCTCATCGCAGCCGACTACGGCCCGCTCGGACCGCTTTTCATTCTCGCGACCGGCCTGTTTCTTATCGTTCTCGGCATTGTGATGTTTTTCCGTGCCTTCCGAAAGGCGTGAGTGCGCCTGGTAACGCGGCTCCTTCAAATCTGATGTTCATGTTTCTTTCAAAGGAACGCACAGGGCAAGATCGGCAGACCAAACGCATACGTCTTGCGGCGCGCACAGCGGCATTCGTTGCCTAAAAAATCGAGTGGAATTTGGAATGGTACAGACGAGTGGATTCGAACCACCGACCTTCGGAGCCACAATCCGACGCTCTAACCAACTGAGCTACGTCTGCTAAGGTCTTACGGTGCCATGAACAATAATTGTCCCGGCCATCGCTTTCAAGGGCGTCTTTTAACTCCCTTTAACATAAGCGGCAAGCTTGAAATTCGGAAAATTCTGAGCTGTTGAAAAGCAAAAGCCCGGGGCGTTGCCCCGGGCGATTCCGTGCGTGCCACATCGTGAATGCAGCGAAACCGGATTAGTTGACCTTCAGATCCTTGAAGGATTTTTCCATTGCTTCTTTGACCGGCGCGGAAACGTCAGTGCCGAGCTTGGTAGCCAGCTCCTGCATTTCCTTGCTCTGCGCGCTCAGCGCATCAAACTGCTGACGTGCGAATGTGGACTGCAGTTCGATTGCTTCAGCAAGGGTCTTGGCGGACATGATGTCCTTGATGAAGTTGAACGTTGCGTCGGCATTGGTTTTCGCTGCGTCGACAGCCTTGTGGTTGAACTCAACAACGCCCTGGCGGGAAGTTTCGAACGTATCTTCGATCAGGTCTGTTGCGTCCTCAGCAGCGGTTTTCACCTTTGCGTAAGCTTCACGTGCATTCTCGATGCCTTTTTCCGTGGCTTCACGGAAAACGGCTGGAACTTCCATTTGAGGAATGGAGAAAGCTTCAAAGTCTGGGAAAGTGGCAGCAGCCGGAGCAGCTTTGGCTTTGGTGGCGCGTGCCTTCGGTGCCGCTTTAGCGGTAGTCGTGCTTGTTTCGGTCATGATCTCATCTCCTAGAGTCCGGATGCGATCATCGGTGCAAATTGTCTCCGCCGTGTCTTCAACCGGCGAACCCTGTCGTCATCCGCAGACCCTACATAGTGCATTCTTTGCTGCATTGCAATATTTTTTTGCACTGCACAATGAAACTTCCGTCGCGGCGCGTTGATGTTCAGCGCCGAGAGGCATGATGCCAAGGGCGACTGCAAGAACCCGCTATTGTTTCCAGTCATATGTGGTGCACTGAAAACAAACGACGCGGGGCATGCCTCACCCCGCGCTCAACTTGCCAAGGCGCTTATTTCTTTTGGGCTGCCTTGGCCGCATCCTGAACGGTTTTGGTCGCAGTGTTGGAGAACTCGCGCGCCTGTTCACCGAGCGCTTCCATTTGTCCACGCAGATAGTCCTGCTGCAGCTTCATCATGTCTTCAACATTGTCCGCCTTGACGAGATCCTGCGCGAACTTGAAGGCTGCGTTGACATGCTCTTCAGCGTAGGTAAGCGCCTTCTTGTTGACGTCGGCCGCACCCGCCTGGACCGCACTGGCGCTGTCTTCCACGTTGGTGACCGCCTTTTGTGTAGCACCCATGAAATCGTCGAATGCCTTGCGCGCCTGATCAACGCTTTTTTCGGCAAATTCGCGCATCTGCTCGGGGACTTCGTAACCGGTTTTGTCAGTGCTCATGTCTGCGCTCCTCAGGTCACGGACAGGACTGCCCGTGTCTCATAAATTCTGACCTTGCCAAAAATTCGTAACATGCAGATGGCAATCCGGCAAACAATTGGGGACAGATTAACCACGCCTTCACGTAAGTCCTTTAGCAAACTTGCTTTACGTGGACGATGCAAAGCTTTGCTTGTATTAACAGAGTGTTTACAAATTCACTCAATCCGGCAGGAGCGTCGCCGCAATTCGGTATCGCCGACCATTGGAGCAACACCATGGACAACCAGACCCAATCGTTCCTGGAACTGAGTGCCATGAAGGATCTGGTCCAAATCGCCGCCGACAAAAGAGCCGCCTGGCTCTGGTCTGCCGACGGCGCGAAAATCTTATGGTCAAACGCAGCCGGCGCGGCCTTCTTCTCTGCACAGTCCGTTTCGGAGCTCGCGGCCCTGACTGCGCTTGAGCGGTCACCTGCCCGCCCGCACATTGCGCGGATCGCGCAATCTGGTCTCACCGATCGTTTCAGCATCGACAGGTTGCGGTTTTACCGCGGTCTCAGGGTGATGTTGCTCACCTGTCAGTGCAAGCGTGTTGAACTGCCCGATGGCGGCACCGCAGCATTGATCGTATGCAGCGACAAGGGACTTGCGCTGACGAAAGAGCCGATCCCCGCTTTTGCCCATCTGTTGCGCTCCGATGGCACAACGGTTTTTCTGATCTCGGACGAAACGGTCGAGGAGACATACGGCGCCCTTACGGGCAACCCTGAGGCCCTCGAGTTGCCGCAAGGCCAGAGAGTGCTATTCGGGCCGCTTGACCTCAACGGCAGCTATCACGACAGCGGAATCCTGCAGATTCCGGCAGGCCCGCGGATCATTGTAGTTCAGGACGCGCCGTTGAACGATCAGGAGGCTCCGGAAGAGCCCGACACTGAAACGGATGAGGCCGCGGCCCCTGTCATGAGCCCGGTCGTTGCCACATCGGAGGATGTTGCCGACGCCGATGCGGTTGAGGAAGTCGCCAGTGAGGACGCGCAGCCCGAAGACGCCGAAACACTCGGCGCTGACGCTGCAGCGGACGAGCCGGGTCAGGAACATGAACCCGAGATCAGCGCCGGCGACGACCCGATTATCGACGAAGCGCCGGAACCGATTGCCGCTGATGCGGAGAACGATCTCCAGGAAAGTGCGCCGGAAAGTGAGCTCGATACGCAGGATGATGCGGAGACTTCGTCTTTGGTTGCGGATCCATCAGAGCCTGATGGGGCTCTGGATGCCGAAGACGCTGGTGCCCCTGACAGTGACACCGCCAACATCGCAGCGGAGACGGAACCGTCAGAAGACGAACCTTCTCTTTCTGACAACGGTCCTGATGATGCGGATGTGGTGGATGGTTTCGTTTTTCAGCCCCGCCGGCGCCCGGTCCGCTTCGCCTGGAAAATGGACATCGAGCAGCGCTTCACTTTCCTGTCCGACGAGTTTGCCGAGGTTCTTGGCCCTGATGCGACGAACATCGTTGGTGCAACATGGGCAGACGTTTCTGAAGAATTCGGGCTGGACCCGCGCGGCAATATCGCCCGTGCGCTTGACCGGCGTGACACCTGGAGCGGAAAAACCGTCGCCTGGCCTGTCACAGGTGCCGCGCTTCGTGTTCCTGTCGACATGGCCGCACTTCCCGCTTTTGACCGGAACCGCAAGTTTGAGGGCTATCGCGGCTTCGGCGTTTGCCGGACATCGGACGCGGTTCAGGATCCGGACGGTTTCATACCTGCGCCCATCATCGCACCCGTACCTATTGAAGGCGACGAGACGCCACCAGCAAAGACGGATGCGGCAGCCGGCACCGAGGACATCGCGGACCAGCACGAGGACGTGGCCGACAGAGACGAACATGGCCTTGAGACCCCAGATCCGAACGACGCTCCAATAGATGAAGACGCATCTGATCTGCACATCGAGGCAGAGCCGGAAGGTCAACCGGAAGCTCCCGAAGAAAGCGAAGAGCATACCGAGATCGATGCCGATGATCGTTTGAGTGAAAACGGCACGAATAGTGTCACCGAAGGTGTCAAGGAAAATGCCGAGTTAAGTGACACCGTCACCAGCGATGCAGCTGAAGACGGTACTGATGAAGCAGCCGTTGAAGTGCAACCGGAGACGCATGACGCCGAGCCATCAGGAGAGACTTCGGAAGAAGTTGCCGCCGACAGCACCGCTGCTGAACAGGATCTGTCGGATCTGAAACCCGCAACTCCGAATTCGTTGGGAGGTCGAACATTTCTCGGGGCGAGTGCCGCTGCACTTGTCGGGTCGCTCTCCATGTTCAAAGGCAAAAAGGACGCCAAACCGGCGGAACCTGTCAACGACCGTGAACCCGTTCCGGAGACCGCTGAACTTGCCGAAAGTGAAGCGGCGGACAGCACAAACGACCTTTCTGAAGATCTGAAGAACGCGGCAGCAGCTCTGGACGCAGCGCCTGAAGACGACGTCTTGGAACCTGAAGCCGAAACCACGTCCGAGAACTTGGAAAGTGCTCCGGATGGTTCCGAAGAAATCGACGATCCGGTTACCTCCGACGAGGACGACATCGCGTCCGAGGGTAATGAAAGCGAAACCGGTTCGAGCGAAGAGACGCCGGAGTCGTCCGAAGGTACTCCAGCCGAGGAAGTTGCCGACGGCGCTGAAGACACAGCCGACGCGGTGGAAGACATCGCAGCCGGCGCGCCCGATCAGGTGGACGAAACGGACGAAGATAAACATGAGAGCGGTGCTGCCGATCATGCGGATGCAGACGCCGTTGAAAGCGGAGCAGTTGAAGAGACTGCTAGCGAGAGCATTGATAAAGAAGCGGAAGAACCCGTCGGCATCGCAGGTCCGGCGGCGCTGAAACCTGCAGAAATCGAAAGCGCTGTCAAAAGCCTGGCGAAGTCCTACAAGCAGTCGGAGACCAAATCGCCCGATCTCTTCGACGACGCTGGCGAAGAAGCGGCTGTAGAGGAACATGCCCACGAAGAAAGTGCGCATGAAGAGGCGACAGAAGCCTCCCTCGACGAAGAGCTTGAGACCGGCACAACAATCGACGAGGAGTCAGACGACGCTTTGTTCGAAGCGGCTAACGAAGAGGCAGACGACGAAGAGGGTGACGACGAAGAAAGCGGCGATGCTGGCCAACCCAGCGCGGACTTGCTGCCTGAGATTGATGAAGATCCTGCTGTTGACGAAGAACGCGAATTCTTCGAAGAAACGGCGGCATTTGAGCAGGAAGAACGGGCCGCCGAAGCTGAGAAGTCTTCAGACGACACGTCCGAGCCGGAGCAGAGAACCGGCGAAGTCATTCCCCTGGCAACGGCGCGGCCGAGAGTTGTTCCAGTTGATACGTCAGGGCTTTCGCGTCCCGAACGCCAGGCCTTCCGAAAGATAGCCGAGGCACTCGGTGCCAGGCTGGAAGGTGATCTGGAGGATTTCGAAGCACCGGATCCGGAAGAAGAAGAACCGATTGACGAGCTTCCGCCCGAGGTTCCCGAAGCCGGTCCGATCGATCCGACGCTCCTCGACCGGCTGCCCATCGGTATTTCGATCGTGCATGACCGCGAGGTGCTCTACGCCAACAAGGCGCTCTTGAAGATGCTTGGCTATACCTCCGTCGCCTCGCTGTGCGAGGCAGGCGGGCTCGAAGCACTGTTCATCGATGATACGGAAGAGCTTACTGATGCCGTTGGCGTCGACGGCGAAGTTGATGAGGCCATGAAAGTCCGGCTCGCCGACGGCGGTGTCATGAACGTGGATGCGCATATGCATTCGGTTCCTTGGAACGGCAGCCACGGCCTGATGATTTCCATCACCGAACGTCCCTCCAGGCAAACACCTGCAGATTCTGTTCCCGCTTCTCCGAACTTCTTCGCGGAAGTGCGCTCCGAACTGGACAATGCGCGCGACCAGATTGCGGAAATGGATACAATCCTGGAAACCGCGACTGACGGTGTGCTCGTGCTTGATCAACACGGAACAATCGTGAAGGTCAACGGTTCTGCAGAGGCCCTTTTCAGCGCGAACCGGGCCGACATGATCGGTGCACCCTTTACCGAATTCCTGGCACCGGAAAGCCACCGGGCCGCGACAGACTATCTTGACGGCCTTTCAAAGAACGGCGTTGCCAGCATCCTGAATGACGGGCGTGAAGTCCTCGGTCAGGTCCCTGCCGGCGGCCTCATCCCGCTTTTCATGACCATGGGCCGGATCACCAGCCGGAACGACGACGCGAAATACTGTGCGGTCCTGCGCGACATCACCCAATGGAAAACCGCCGAAGAAGAGCTGACCCAGGCCAAGCGGCAAGCGGAAAACGCCAGTTCGCAAAAGTCTGATTTCCTGGCCAAGATCAGCCATGAAATCCGCACGCCTTTGAACGCGATCATCGGCTTTTCCGAAGTCATGATGGAAGAGCGCTTCGGTGCGATCGGAAACGACCGTTACAAGGATTATCTGAAAGACATCAGGACTTCGGGCTCACACATCATGAGCCTGATCAACGACCTTCTCGATTTGTCGAAAATCGAGGCGGGAAAGCTTGATCTGCAGTTCACAGCGGTATCGACAAACGAAGTGATCAACGAATGTGTCGCCCTGATGCAGCCGCAGGCGAACCGCGAACGGGTGATTATCCGGGCAAGCCTTCCCGAATCGGTACCGGATGTCGTTGCCGATGCTCGTTCTTTACGCCAGATCGTTCTGAACCTTCTCTCAAATGGCATCAAATACAACAAGTCCGGCGGACAGGTGATCCTCTCGACAGCGCTTGAAAGCAACGGCGAGGTCGCGCTAAGAGTGCGGGACACGGGAACAGGCATGACGGCAAAACAGCTTACGGCTGCATTGGAACCCTTCCGTCAGCTGCATACTGCCAGCCGGGGTGGCGGAACCGGACTTGGCCTGCCATTGACCAAGGCGCTGGTGGAGGCCAATCGGGCGAGCTTCCACATCGATTCCACGCCGGACCAGGGTACGCTGGTGGAAATTGTCTTCCCGACACAAAGGGTCCTGTCTGAATAGCGCAGCGGAAAACCCCGACACAAAACAGGAATGGCGGTTGATCCAGAAAGCGGATCGGCGCTTTTAGTGAGCTGTCTTTGCTGTCCACGATTGCACGCTAATGGTCTTCTACATGCTCACGGGTTTTGCGGAAGGCAGGTGCCTTGATCAGCGCTTTTCATTAAGAATACTTGAGACTTTCACGCAAGTTTTGTAATGCAAGTGCGCAGACCGCATTTGCGAAACCTGTTTACCCGATGCAGCACACGCATTCAGCCACTAAGGAGACGACACCTGACCGACCTCTCTGTAAATAAGAGGAGAATTGCGGAGACGACAGGTCGCAGAAGGGCTAAGCCTGTCAGCAAGACGCTGACTTTCAGCGCTATGCTGCTTGCAGGTATGTGCTTGTTACCCATGGTAGCGGTCGCACTGGCAGCGGCCACAGGTTCATTGGAGACAATACAGCACCTCGCTGAAACCGTTCTGTTTCGCTACACGATGACGACGCTTGCGCTCATGCTGCTCGTCGCTGTGTTTACGGCGATCATTGGCACGGGAACCGCTTGGCTCGTGACGATGACAAAGTTCCCGGGCGTTCGATTTTTTGAAGTCGCCTTGGCATTGCCGTTCGCTTTTCCAGCCTACGTGATGGGCTATGCGTATACCGACTTCCTGGATCATCCAGGCGCAGTCCAAACAACTTTGAGGTCGCTTACGGGCTGGGGACCACGTGACTACTGGTTTCCCGAAATACGCAGCGTCGAAGGCGCAGCGATCATGCTTACGCTGGTTCTCTATCCCTATGTTTATCTTCTCGCTCGCGCCGCTTTTTTGCAGGAATCGGCAACAGCAAATATCGCGGCCCGGTCCATGGGCCGGAACGCATGGAGCGCTTTTTTCGCAGTGTCTCTGCCGATGGCGAGACCCGCGATCGCGGGTGGTGTCCTGCTTGCGGTCATGGAAACCATCGCCGATTTCGGGACGGTGAGCTATTTCGGAATTCAGACATTTGCAACGGGGATTTACACAAGCTGGTTCTCCCTTGCCGATCGCGCAGGTGCTGCACAACTGGCGCTGTGCCTCCTTTCTTTTGCGCTCTTCCTGGCAATTCTCGAACGGACGCAACGCGGTGCTGCAAGAAACTATCACGCCGGAAAGAGGTTCGAACGCGTCCCTCCGGTTGCGCTTTTCGGATGGCATCGCATTGGTGCGATTGTTGCCTGCGCAGCGCCTGTTTTCTTTGGCTTTGTCCTGCCACTGGTCTTGTTGTTCGAAATGGGCCTGGGGTCCGAACAGGATCTCTTTTCTGATCGCTACCTGGGTTTCATCCAGAACTCGATCATTCTTGCGAGCGTCGCGTCAATTGTGACAGTGGGCTCGGCATTTCTGCTCTCGTTCAACGTACGGCTAAATCCATCAAAGACCTCGATGTTTGCCGCACATGTAAGCCGAATTGGATATGCCGTGCCAGGCGGCGTCATCGCTGTTGGACTGCTAGTTCCCTTTGCTCTCCTGGACAACACCATTGACGCTTACATGCGATCCACATTCGGCATCCGAACCGGTCTGTTGTTCACCGGCACAATCGCTGTTTTGATCATGGCTTATGCTGTCCGCTTCATGGCCGCCGCCCTCAACACGGTGGATGCGGGGATGACAACAATAAACCCCTCCACCGACGCAGTAGCGCGCACGTTGGGACGCTCGCCTTTACAGATGCTGTGGAGCGTTCACATACCCATCCTGCGCCCCACTGTCCTAACCGCTCTTCTCGTGGTCTTCGTGGATGTCATGAAAGAACTGCCGGCGACGCTGATCATGCGACCGTTCAATTTCGACACGCTTGCCGTACAGGCCTACAGACTTGCGTCGGACGAAAGGCTGGAGGGAGCGGCGGTGCCGTCTCTGGTCATAGTGATGGTCGGACTGTTACCAGTGATCATCGTTTGCAAGACGCTCGCAAGGAAGAATACGTCTTCGCGAAGCGCACAGGCAGATACGTCACACCTCGCTTAGCGTCGCCACACATTGGGTGCGCTTGAGCAAAAGAGCCCTCCGACCGATCCATTGCTGTCCACGTCTCTTCTTAATGATCCACATCCCAAAGAAGACTGAAATGCGAACCTAAACTCAGAGCCGCGCGCACAAAAAACTCCCCTGCGCCAAGAGCGCAAGGGAGCAAAATGCAAGAAGCTGTGCCTTGCGGCGTTACTTCCAACCAGCTTCGTTAAGTACTTTCTGCGCAGCCGGGACGTTTGCTGCAATCGCGGATGCGTCAACATCATCCGGTTTGAAGAAGCCGAGCTGTGCAACAGATGGGCTAAGACCAACACCTGGGACTGCCGGGTATTCATCGTTGCCCGCTGAGAAATACTGCTGTGCTGAATCCGATGCCAGATACTCAAGGAACTTGATCGCGTTTTCCTTGTTCGGCGCATTCTTGGCAACGCCGCCACCTGACAGGTTCATGTGAGCGCCAATGCTCTCTTGGTTCGGGAATACCCAACCAACCTTGTCGACGCTGTCAGAAAGACCATCGACCGACTTACGGATAGCGCGGCCGAAATAGTAAGTGTTCGACATAGCAATCGCGCACTCGCCGGATACGATGCCACGCAGCTGGTCCGTATCACCGCCTTGCGGGTCGCGAGCAAAATTGCCGACCACCGCTGTTGCCCAGTCTTTCACCGCATCTTCACCAAGGTGCTCGATCAACGCAGCCGTGATTGTTTGTGTGTAGACGTTCGAAGACGAACGGATACAAATCATGCCTTTGTATTTCGGATCGGCGAGCTCCTGGTAAGTCAGCGGCGGCTCGGAGACTTTTTCTTTGTCGTAGAAGAGAATACGGGCACGCTGAGAAAAACCGTACCACTGGTTGTCATCATCTTGCAGATAACTTGGAATGCGCGCTTCAAGAAGCGGCGACTCTACAGACTGAAGCACACCTGCTTGCTTTGCGCGCTCAAGGCGAGACGTGTCGACGGTCAGTAGAATGTCAGCAGGGCTGTTTTCACCTTCTGCTTCCATCCGGGTAATCAATTCGTCTGCTTTGCCTTCAATACGATTGATCTTGATTCCGGTAAGTTCTTCAAAGTCGGAATAAAGACGTTCGTCTGTATCGTAATGGCGGGATGAGTACAGGTTTAGTTCGCCATCTGCGAGAGCAAGCGGTGAAGCTGCAAGCAACAAGGCTGCTGCAAGACCTGAGCTGGTCAGGGCTGAACGTAACGAAGGCATTTTAGACTCCCCTTATAAAGAACACGGGACTTAAATATGATCCCTGCACTCAGGTATCGCATTCAGCAGCGTGGTCAAGCAAAATCGGAACAAAAGACTCCAGTTTTCTGATTTTCTCACTCTTGGCGCTCAATTGAGACGCTTAAATTCAGGCAAATCTCGAATTGAGGGTCGTTGCGAACAAAAGTCCCGGTGTTCTATATGTGCGCCGCCAAGGCTCGAAAACATTCCAAAACCGGTTTCCAGAACCACTTTTGGTTAAACGGCCATGATTGATTGAGCCGCTCGTTAACTTGCAGATGCTTCATTGCCAGGACTTCGCAACAAACTGCGAGTTACAGAGGCGGGTTGCCGGAAACAATACAGAAACTCACTTACCCCATCCCTTGACAGGGTGTGCCCAAGCCGTCCCAATGGCGGCACTGCTAAGACCACAGTCAGGACGTGTTTTCCATGGACAAAAAACATCAGATCAATCTCTGGTATGCCTTCATCGCCATGATGCTGGTGCTGATGTTCCAGAGCTGGTGGACCACTTACAAGACTGTGGAGCCGATCCCCTACAGCCAGTTTGAACAGTACCTCAAGGACAAGAAGATCGAGGAAATCTCGATCAAGGAAAACACCATCGAGGGCAAGTTCAAGGAACCCTTGAAGGACGGCAAACAGTATTTTGTCACGACACGTGTCGACATTCCGCTTGCCGAAGAGCTTACCAAATACGACGTCAAATTCACCGGTATCGTTCAGAGCACTTTTGTCCGGGACATCATGTCCTGGGTGCTCCCGGTGCTGCTGTTCTTCGGATTGTGGATGTTCTTCATCCGCCGGATTGCGGAAAAACAGGGCATTGGCGGCATGATGACGGTCGGAAAGTCCAAGGCCAAGGTCTATGTCGAGACCGACGTCGATGTCCGCTTCGACAATGTCGCGGGGGTCGACGAAGCCAAGAGGGAGCTGAAGGAAGTCGTTGACTTTCTTAAAGATCCCTCGTCCTACGGCCGCCTCGGCGCACATGTTCCCAAAGGCATTCTTCTTGTGGGTCCCCCCGGAACGGGAAAAACGCTTCTGGCCCGCGCCGTGGCCGGCGAAGCGGCGGTGCCGTTCTTTTCCATCTCAGGATCCGAGTTCGTGGAAATGTTCGTCGGTGTCGGCGCGGCCCGTGTCCGCGACCTTTTCGAACAGGCGCGCAAGGCGGCCCCCGCGATCATCTTCATCGACGAACTCGATGCACTCGGGCGGGCGCGTTCCAGCGGCGCAATGGGCTCGAACGACGAGAAGGAACAGACGCTCAATCAGCTCTTGACCGAACTTGACGGGTTCGATCCGTCAAGCGGCATAATCTTGCTTGCAGCAACAAACCGGCCCGAGATTCTCGACCCTGCCCTGCTGCGCGCCGGACGCTTTGACCGGCAGGTGCTTGTCGACCGGCCAGACAAGTCCGGACGCAGGGCAATCCTGGACGTTCACATCAAGAAGATCGTTCTGGACCCCAACACAGATCTTGACCAGATCGCACAGCTCACGGCCGGGTTTTCAGGCGCTGATCTCGCGACCCTTGTGAACGAAGCTGCTCTTCTTGCAACGCGGCGCAAGGCTGAAGCTGTCACCCTGCAGGACTTCAACGAAGCCGTGGAGCGCGTGGTTGCCGGACTGGAAAAACGCAGCCGCATCCTGTCTGAAAAGGAGCGCAACACCGTGGCGTTTCACGAAATGGGCCACGCGCTCGTTGCAGCAAACCTTGAAGGCTGCGATCCGGTTCACAAGATCTCCATCATCCCGCGCGGCATCGGTGCTCTCGGCTACACGATGCAGCGGCCGACAGAGGACCGTTTTCTCTTGTCCACCCAGGACCTGGAAAACCGCATGGCAGTTTTGATGGGTGGCCGGGCTGCAGAAGAGATTGTCTTCGGCGAGATATCGACCGGTGCATCGGACGATCTCCAGAAGGTGACGGAGGTCGCCCGAGACATGGTCATGCGCTACGGGATGGAGAACGCTCTTGGAAATCGCGCCTATGCAACGCAGCGCCAGAACTTCCTGGGCCAGCCCGCCGGCGATGTCGCCGAAGTCTCTCCCGACACGCAGAGGGAAATCGATATCGCGATCAAAACGCGTGTCGAGGCGGCTTTCATGCGTGCCAAGGAGCTTTTGAACGAACACCGCTCCGAACTTGACGAGGGTGCGGGCCTACTGCTCTCGAAAGAAACGCTCACCGATACCGACTTCCCGGCAATCCGTCCGATTGCAGAACGGCGCGAAAGCGAGGCTGCCGAATAGTCTCTAAGAGATACACCGCACTTCTCTGGCGTGCGTTGGCATCTTTCGCCGCCATTCTGAATGAGAAAAGGCGCCGTCACTCATGTGAAGGCGCCTTTTTCGGATCTTTCGGGTCGGTTTACCGAACGTCTTTGCTCAGACGATGGTTGCCTGTGTCTTTTCCTTGACTTCGTCGAGCGTCACGTCCGGTGCCAGTTCAACGACCTTGAGGCCGCCTTCTGCAACATCAAAAACGCCAAAGTTTGTAATGATGCGATCGACGCATTTGACGCCGGTAAGCGGCAGCGTGCACTCCTTCAGGAGCTTCGGATCACCGGCTTTCGACGTGTGGTCCATGATCACGACGACGCGCTTTACGCCCGCCACCAGATCCATGGCACCGCCCATGCCCTTGACCATCTTTCCCGGGATCATCCAGTTGGCCAGATCGCCGGTTTCCGCCACTTCCATTGCGCCCAGGATCGACAGGTCGATGTGACCGCCGCGGATCATGCCGAAACTGTCGGCAGAGGAGAAATAGCTCGTCTGCGGCAATTCGGTGATGGTTTGCTTGCCGGCATTGATCAGGTCCGCATCGACTTCATCATCGGTCGGGAACGGTCCCATGCCGAGCATGCCGTTTTCCGACTGGAGCGTCACGTGAACGCCCTCCGGAATGTAGTTGGAAACGAGGGTCGGGATACCGATCCCCAGGTTGACGTAGAAACCGTCTTCCAGTTCCTGTGCGGCGCGCTTCGCCATGTCATCACGAGTCCAGGCCATGATGTATCCTCCTCAGGCTGCGCGCGTCGTGCGCTTTTCGATGCGTTTTTCGTGATCACCGAGAATGATGCGATCAACGAAGATCCCAGCGGTGTGGATGTTGTCCGCATCCAGTTCACCTATCTCGACAATTTCTTCAACTTCGACAACACAAACCTTGCCGGCCGTCGCCATCATCGGATTGAAGTTGCGCGCGGTTTTCCGGTAGATCAGGTTGCCTTCCTTGTCGGCCTTCCAGGCCTTCACCAGCGACACGTCGGCCACAAGACCGGTTTCCATGATGTAGGTTTCGCCGTCGAAATCCTTGTGTTCCTTGCCCTCGGCGATCAACGTCCCAACGCCTGTTTTGGTATAGAAACCCGGGATCCCGGCACCACCTGCGCGGATGCGCTCGGCCAGTGTTCCCTGCGGATTGAATTCAAGCTCCAGTTCGCCGTTCAGATACTGCTTTTCGAAAGTCGCGTTCTCGCCGACATAGGATGAGACCATTTTCTTGATCTGCCGCGTCTGCAGAAGAAGCCCAAGACCGAAGTCATCGACGCCAGCATTGTTGGAGATTGCGGTTATATCATTTGCTCCGGAGTCCCGGAGCGCAACAATCAGATTTTCCGGAATGCCGCACAGGCCGAACCCGCCAGCCATCACCTTCATGCCGTCAAAGGTCAGCCCGTCCAGGGCGGCCTTTGCGTCCGGATAAATTTTGTTCATGTTTCACTCCCAGTTTTGACCGCAAGGTGCGTGACGCGCACATTCGCTGCTCGGTTCACCCCGGTCAAGAGATCTTTGCCGCATTGCAGCGAAAATCAGAGCGATCCCGCGGGGAGATGGCGGGACGTCGGCGTTTGAAGCACGCAAGCGTGCACAAAAGCTCGATGAAAACAGATGGCCGGCAACCAATGCCAGCCACTCTATCTTGTGTTCGCGTCTTATCCAGTGGGTCAGATATTCAGCCCGTTGCCCCTCAGCAAATCTTTTCGCGACGCAACAGTCGGGATAGTCACAGCGTCCTCCGGAAAACGCAGCGCCAGCTCGTCATCGAAAAGAAAGGCCGACAAGAACTTCATGACATCTGCACGTGCTTTGTTGCCTTTATGCATACCCAGTTTGTTGAGTTCTTTGACGTATCTTTCAAAAGACGGTTGAGGACGTCCTTTGGGTCTTGAGAAACCCAGTTTCATGTAATTCATCTCAGGGGCATAATCGAACAATTGCAAACCGATCAATTCACGGGCAAGAACTCTCGGCACGCCGTTTTTGTTGTCCCAAAGCATGTCGAGATTTTCATACAGAAACTGTTGCCAAACCTTTTTGTAGTGGGCGGGACCGGTCGTGTGGAAGAAGATTGTCGATTGACGCGCGTAGTCTTTTTTCAGTTTTTCGTGTGCTCTTTTCGTTCCCGGGCTCTGGGTGAATCCGGGATTCTGACGAATGCGCCGATCCATTATGTCCAGCGTATTATTCATACGTTGCAGTTGTTCCAGTTTTTCGCGAATTTCAGGATCTGCCTTCCATTGGATGAACTGTTCGCAGTCTCTCCAGGAGTGGTGATAGCCGTTTTCAAGCGCCAGGTGGAATTCCTGTCCAGCAGATGCAGATCCAATGATCAGCGCGTCATTCAATAGCGGCGTCCAGTGTTTCTCGCTCAAGATACTTCCAACGCCGACAACCGGAACCGATGGCACCGGTCTTGTTGTCGAATTTGGACCTCGCTCGCCTTGTTCCGCGTTGACGTGTTGTTCCGTTTCCCTGTCCTGGATGCCATTTGCGCCGGTGACCCCGAAATTGACAATAAGGTCTTTGTTCTTTCGAATGCCTGTGCCTCCGAGCAGGACCAGTTTCAGTGCGTTGTTCGAAGTGGCCCGGTACAGGCGAAATGCGGCGTCGATGTATTTCTCCATTTCGTGGTAGTAATTCCAGGAATGGGTCCATTTGCCGACCCAGGCGTTGTCTCTGCGATAGATGGCTGTGAGAGGCGTAACTCTCTGCTTGAATGTCTCGAAGTTCATCTGGGGTCTTCCTCTGGATAGTGATCAGTCTCGACCGCGAGGCATCTTTTCGTGCCTTCTTCTGCGGCGGCTGTGCTCCATTTCGGAAGAAAGACCCAAGCTTCGAAGTGCCGGGCGTCACACGGCAGTACCGATCGGTATTTTTTGGAAGGTATCGGGCGAATCTCAGGCTGTGCGGCGGACCAGATCATGCATTCACCGACAGGTGTGCGATTGATCCGGAAAAGCAGACGTGATCCGTGTTTTCGTGCGTTTTTGGAAGATGTTTATGGTTTGTAAAGTCTTAAAGCGAAGAATTGAGGCGCGTCAGCCAAGGGATCAAAGCAAATCCAATCGGCTGAGTTCAGACATTTGCTTGAGAGAAACCGCGCGCCGTGTACCCGTTCTGGTCAACAGTTTTCAGGATTGCAGCCTTTTCCCTGCTGGTCGGCGCGGGCCTTTCGTTCGTCAACATTACGGCCGAGGACATTCTCGGGTCAGTCGGCCTCAGCCCACTGGAGCTCTGGATCTACCTGATCGAGTTCCGCGACTGGGCGATCCCCAACATGATCCTTGGCGCATTCATTGTCGTGCCGATCTGGCTGCTGTTTTTCCTGATCCGTCCGCCCAGGGCCGGCTAGGCCTCAACATCAGCCATCAGCTCCGAAAGCCGCACGCTCGTCACGTTCACGCTGCACCTGCTGTCGCTTGCTTACGAGCGAGGCCGCGATAACGCCGATCGTCACCAGACCAACCAGGATCGTGCAGACCGCGTTGATCTCCGGCGTGACGCCCAGGCGCACCTGGGAGTAGATCTTCATCGGCAAGGTCGTCGCACCAGGCCCCGTGGTAAAGCTCGCAATTACCAGATCATCAAGGGACAGGGTGAACGCAAGCATCCAACCGGCAATGACGCCAGGCAAAATGATCGGCAGCGTGATCAGAAAGAATGTTTTGACCGGCGGGCACCCGAGATCTTCGGCCGCTTCTTCGACGGACTTGTCGAACCCGACCAGCCGGGACTGGACCACAACAGCGACATAGCACATGGCAAAGGTCGTATGCGCCAGCATCACCGTCCAGAACCCGCGCGCGGTATCCATTGCCACGAAGAGCAACAGAAGCGACAGGCCGAGAATAACCTCGGGCATCACCAATGGCGCAAAGATCATTCCGGAGAACAGAGACCGTCCGATGAAGCGACCCGAGCGCACCAGCACCAGCGCCGCTAAAGTTCCAAGCACGGTTGCAATGGTCGCGGATGTGAACGCCACGCGCAACGTCACCCAGGCGGCATCGAGCAACTGATCGTTCTGGAGAAGAGACGCATACCACTTGGTCGAAAAACCACCCCAAACGGTCACCAGCCGGCTTTCGTTGAAGGAATAGATCACCAGGAGGACGATCGGCAGGTAAAGAAAGGAAAAGCCGAATACCAGTGACGTAATGTTGAACCAGGTCGGACCGCGCGTCATCCTTCTTTCTCCGACATTTTCTGCTGCTGGTTCTGGAAGAGCACGATCGGAATGACCAGGATCAGCAGCAGGATCACCGCGACGGCGGAAGAGACCGGCCAGTCCCTGTTGTTGAAAAACTCGACCCAAAGGGTCTTACCGATCATCAGGGTGTTGGACCCGCCCAGAAGATCCGGAATAACGAACTCGCCGACCGCCGGAATGAACACGAGGAAACACCCGGCAATAATGCCGGGCAACGACAACGGAACTGTTATCTTCCAGAAAGCTTTCCAGGGAGGACAGCCGAGATCTTCGGCGGCTTCCAGCAAGGTGCCGTCCAGCCGTTCCAGGCTTGCATAGAGCGGCAGCACCAGGAAGGGCAGATATGAATAGACGATACCGATATAGACGGCGATGTTGGTGTTCAGGATGACCAGCGGCTCATTGATCAAGCCAAACGTCAGCAACAGCTGATTGAGCAGTCCCTCGTTTTTCAAGATCCCGATCCAGGCGTAGACCCGGATCAGAAAGCTCGTCCAGAACGGCAGAATGACAAGCATCAAAAGCGTCGGCCGCCAGGACTGCGGACTGCGGGCCATAGCGTAGGCAATAGGGTAACCGATGATCAGCGTCATCAGCGTGGAGACAGCCGCGATGGAGACGGACGACACATAAGACTTCCAGTAAAGGGCGTCCTCTGTCAGCCAGACGTAATTTTCGAAGGAAAACTCCGACAGGGCCCCCTGAAAGGCCTCCCAACCTTCCGAAAGATCAAAAGTCGGAACATAGGGCGGAATTGCAATCGCGGTCTGTGACAGCGAGATCTTCACAACGATCAGGAAGGGGGCCAGGAAAAAGAGAAACAGCCAGAAATAGGGAACGGCGATCAGAAGCCAGCCTCCGAGGCTTCGCTTGGCCGGAGCGGCAACTTGTTCTGCGTCCATTTTGCCCTCCTATCGCGTCAGAATGACACCGGCGTCCCGGTCGAATGTGAGCACGACATTGTCGTCCCATTTGATCGGATTTTCGACCATGCGGGAGATGTTGGCGAAGGTTGCCCGTATTGTGTCGTGATCGTCTTCCCCGACCTTGGAGTGGATGATCGACACGTCTCCTAGATAGGCTATGTCCCAGACGATACCGCCGATCTCATTGACCTTGCCCTGTTCGGCCTCCCCTTGTGCGATACGCACCTTTTCCGGACGAATGGCATACCAGACCGTTTCGCCGACAGCGGCATCCGTTACCTGATCGCATTCGATGGCAAATCCGTCGGCGAGGGAAACCATCCTGGTACCCGCATCGTTTTTCTCGGCAACCCTGGCCTCAATCAGATTAACGTCGCCAATGAAATCCGCCACGAATTTCGAGTTGGGGGCTTCGTAGATCTCCGAGGGTGTGGCCACCTGCACCAGTTCGCCCTTGTCCATCACGGCGATGCGATCCGCCACGGTCATGGCTTCTTCCTGATCGTGCGTCACGATCAGGAAGGTCATCTTCAGGTCTTCCTGGAGCCCCATCAGCTCGAACTGTGTTTCCTCACGCAGCTTTCTGTCGAGCGCCCCGAGCGGTTCGTCCAACAGCAGTACCTTTGGCCGTTTCGCGAGCGAGCGCGCAAGCGCGACCCGCTGTCGTTGACCGCCGGAAAGCTGATGCGGTTTGCGCTTTGCGAATTGCTCAAGCTTGGTCAGACGGAGCATTTCCTGAACGCGCGCCTCTATCTCGGGTGCCGGCATGTTGTCCTGCTTGAGCCCGAAGGCGATGTTCTTTGCCACGTTCATGTGCGGGAAGAGCGCGTAGGACTGGAACATCATGTTGGACGGCCGCCGGTAGGGGGGTATGCCTGCAAGGTCCTGCCCGTCCAGAAAGATCTGTCCGGATGTGGGCGTTTCAAACCCGGCCAGCATGCGCATCAGGGTTGTCTTGCCACAGCCTGACCCGCCGAGAAGCGCGAAAAACTCTTTCTCATAAATCTTTAAGGACAGGTTCTTCACCGCGGTGAAGTCGCCGAATTTCTTGGTGACGTTTCGAAACTCGATAAAGGGCGGGTGCTCCGGATCTTCCCAGGGGCTGAACTCCCGACGGACCGGTCCTATCGATTTCTTTGCCACAACAGTTCCCCACCCCTAGAGAGATACCTACAAATCAAAAAGCCAGGCCCTGGTGCCGGGCCTGGCTTTTGCGTCTTCCTTACTGACCGCTCTTCACCGCGGTCCAGGTCCGGGTCACGATCCTTTGGACCTTTGGTGGATAGGGCGTGGTGGTGAAGAGGTTGCCGACCGTTGCCTCGTCCGGATAGATCGCCTTGTCGCCAATCACATCCTCGTTGAGAAGCTCTTTCGACGCCTCGTTGCCGTTGGCGTAGTAGACATAGTTGGAGGCCTTCGCCATGACGTCCGGCCGCATGATGTAGTTCAGGAATTCATGCGCTTCTTCCATGTTCGGCGCATCAGCCGGAATGGCCATCTGGTCGAACCACATCTGCGCGCCTTCTTTCGGGATGACATATTCGACGGTGACGCCGTTGTCGGCTTCCGCAGCACGGTCGCGCGCCTGAAGAACATCGCCGGACCAGCCCACCGCCACACAGATATCGCCATTTGCGAGGGCATTGATGTACTCGGACGAATGATACTTCTGAATGCTTGGGCGGATCGACTTGAGCAGTTCGCCGGCCTGTTCGATTTCGCCCGTGTCCTTGCTGTCCGGATCAAGACCCAGATAGTTGAGGGCGGCAGGGATCATCTCCGCCGGCGCGTCCAGCATGAAGACGCCGCAGTCTTTCAGCTTCTCGATGTTCTCAAGCTTGAAGAGGAGATCCCAGCTGTCGACCGGAGCATCTTCGCCGAGGGCTTCCTTGACCTTGTCGACATTATAGCCGATGCCCGTCGTGCCCCACATGTAGTTGATCGAATAAGCATTGCCCGGGTCGTATTTCTCAACCCGCTCCTCAATGTCCTTCCACATGTTGGAAAGATTTGACAGCTTGGATTTGTCCAGCTCGGTAAAGGCTCCGGCCTGGATCTGCCGCGCGAGGAAGGTGCCTGTCGGGACAACAACATCATAGCCAGTGCCGCCGGCAAGTATTTTGGTTTCAAGAACCTCGTTGCTGTCAAAGACGTCGTAGACGACCTTGATGCCGGTTTCCTTGGTAAAGTCTTCCAGGATGGATTCATCGATATAGTCGGACCAGTTGTAGACATTCACGGTCCGATCCTGAGCGTGTGCGACACTGCCCAGCAAGCTGAGAGCTGCAACCCCGGTCAACAAAGTCTTCACAGTCATTCTGAACTCCCCTTCAGAGGTTTGACGGCGGCCGTTTTCGGCCTTGTTCCTGTTTGTAAACGGATTTTTCCGTTCATCACTTCCCTTGTATTCTGAACATTGGCGAGGCGCTGATTGTTTGTCCAGCGCCGATTTTGGGCAACGTGTGCATCAAAGATAGGTCTGACGCTCAAGTGATGAGATCTCCCGCCCGAATTCGTTCAGTTCCTCCCGTTTTATCTCAGTCAGGACCTTGTGCATTTCCGGTCCCACCGCCTGTTTCATGAGCTTTGAGGCTTCAAAGGCATCAATGGCTTCGTCCATCCAGGGCGTCAGGCGCTTCTTTCGTTTCTCATAGGCATTCCCGGTCACAGGCGCCGGTGGATCCTTTTTCTGAACCAGACCTTCGAGCATTCCGGCAAGAATACCCGTCAGCACCAGATAGGGGTTCGCGTCCGCGCCCGCGATACGATGTTCAACCCTTGCAGCTTCCGGGCTGGAAGCGGGGACACGCAGAGCGACCGAACGGTTGTCGTAGCCCCAGCAGATCGAAGCCGGTGCGTAGGATCCCGGCTGCATGCGGCGGAAGCCGTTGAAGGTTGATATGAACAACAAAAGAGCCTCGGGCATCGTCTTCATCAGTCCGTTGATGGCATGACCAAGACGTTCGGGCCCTTTGTCCGGATCGGCGAAAAGATTGCCGTTTTCATCTTCCATAGACACATGCACATGCATGCCGTTGCCGGGCCATTCCACGAAGGGCTTGGCCATGAAGGATGCTTTCAGTTCATGCTTGCGGGCAACACCGGCCACCAGGCGCTTCAGAAGCACAACATCATCCGCTGCAAGCAGGGGGTTGCGCCGGTGATGAAGGTTCAGCTCAAACTGACCGGGCGCTGCTTCCGAGACAGCTGCATCCGCCGGAATGCCCTGTGCTTCGCACGCTTTGCGCAAGTCATCGACGACGGGCAAAAGCGCTTCCAGATCCGACAGGGCATACATGTTCTGCCGGGCAGGACCAAGATGGGTTGAAAACAAAGGCTTCGGCTGTTCCGTCCAATCCCCGTCGCTTTCTTCGAAGAGGTAGAATTCCAACTCGAAGGCGCACGTCGCGGATACGCCGAATTCGGATTTGAGCCTTTCGACCATGTTCTCCAGAACGTGGCGTGGATCCGCCGGGAAGGGTTGCCCGTCCCGGTCATACATCGACAGAAGAACCTGCGCGGTCTTTCGGTCCGTCCAGGGCACGAGCTTGAGTGATTCCGGGATCGGCCAGCAGACGCCGTCCTTGTCGCCGGTTTCAAGATGCATACCGGTCGCTTCCACTTCCCGGCCCCACACATCGAGACCGAACAGCGAATAAGGAAAGGCGACGCCCTGCTCGAAAACCTTCTTCAGCGCCTTGCCCGGCAGCCATTTGCCCCGAAGCACACCGTTGGTGTCAGGCAAGACCACTTCCAGGGTGTCCAGGTCGGGATGGGCTTCTAGAAAAGCTTCAAAATCCACCTTCCATCCGGGCTCCGCCGGATGTTCCAGTATCTGGTGGGGTAGTTCATTCATATAAAGTTTTTCTCGCCCGTGCTGTTGCACCGAATTGCTCTAATGAACAACAACAACGGTTTGTCAGCTTTCGTTTGCTTCATTTTCAAAAATGTGATCACTTTCGGATAAATCTGTCAAGACAGATCGCATTTATTGAAGATTTGTAATGGTGGGGAGGCCGCTTTGCCTGACCGACAGTCCGGTCTGACAAACGACCCGGCAGGGCATCTTGCCGAGTCCGCTCCAACGTCGCGCGGCGCAACACGCGGCCAGGTCGATGCTGAAATCCGGTCGGGCTTGCTCACGGGCCGTTTTATTCCCGGTAAAGCCGTTACGATCCGGGGCCTTGCCGGCGAACTCGGTGTCAGCCCCATGCCCGTGCGCGAAGTGCTGCAGCGGCTCTCGGCGGAAAACGCGCTTGAGGTCAAAAGCAACGGCCGGGTTCAGGTTCCCGACATGACAAGGGACCGGTTCGAAGAGGTTTTGAAGGCCCGGCTTTTGCTGGAGCCCGAACTGGCAGAGCGCGCGTTACCAAACTTGACCCTTCGCGATGTGAAGACCCTGACGAGGCTCGACGACGATATTGACCAGCGCATCGTCAGCGGGGATGCTGAAGCCTACATGCGGCTCAATCATGCTTTTCATTTTCATATCTACCGGGCCTCTGCATCAAAAGTCCTGCTGCCGCTGATCGACAGCCTTTGGCTGCAGTTTGCACCCTTCATGCGCACGGTTTACGGGCGCGTGGGCACAGCCAGCCTTGTCGATCAGCACAAGGAGGCCATCCGCGCGATCGAACTTAAGGACAGCACCGCGTTGCGCGCGGCGATCTCAGGAGACATTGCCGATGGAATGGGGCTCTTGGGCAACGAAATCCTTGAGAGTGCAACAGCCGGTTGATCCGGACCAAAGTCCGTGTCATTTTGTGATCACAAAATTCGAACTTACCCGTCTGCCGCTCCCACGGCGCTAGCGGGTAGGCGGTGCACAGATCCTGACTGAGGTGTGTGCATCGTAACCCTGCCGAACCGTTGGAGCCCGTTGTGAGTGATGAAACGCCAGCCATCGACCGTCTGAAACACGCGGACAGTTTGCGCGGCGTGCCCGACGGTGATGCCGCCCGCGACTGGCTTCATGCGCGCAACATTGAAGACATCGAGTGCATCGTTCCCGATCTTGCCGGCGTCGCCCGAGGCAAGATGATGCCGGTCGAGAAGTTTTTCTCCGGACCGGTCATGACCATGCCCGCTTCGATTTTCGCGCAAACCATTTCCGGCGATTATCCGGATGACGATGAGCGTTTTCAGCACAATCCGACCGATGGCGATCTTTATTTCCGCGCTGACTACAGCACCCTTACCTCGGTTCCCTGGGAGAGTGACCCGACTGCGCAGCTCATTCACGATGCCTACACCCGCCAGGGCGCCCCGGTGGAGACCGCACCGCGCAATGTCCTGAAGCGTGTTTTGAAGCTTTATGAGGACAAGGGCTGGCAACCGGTCATCGCGCCTGAAATCGAATTTTATCTGGTCCGGCCCAACACCGATCCCGACTATCCGCTGGAACCACCCACTGGCCGCTCCGGGCGCCCTGAAGTCGGGCGCCAGTCCTACTCGATTTCAGCGCTCAACGAATTCGACGACCTCATCGACGACATCTATGATCTCTCCGAAAAGCAAGGGCTTGAGATCGATACACTGATCCATGAAGAAGGCGCGGCGCAGATGGAAATCAATCTGCGCCACGGCAATCCGCTTGCGCTTGCAGACCAGGTGTTCCTGTTCAAACGCACCATTCGCGAAGCGGCGCTGCGGCACGAGATGTATGCGACCTTCATGTCAAAGCCGATGTCGCATCAGCCCGGTTCCGCCATGCATATCCACCAGTCTGTGATCGACAAGGAGACTGGAAATAATATCTTCTCGGGCGAGAACGGAGAGGAGACGTCGGCATTTCTCTCCTTTATCGCCGGCCACCAGACCTTTCTGCCCACCGTCACCTGCATCATGGCGCCTTTCGTGAACTCCTACCGGCGTTTTTCGAAGACATCGACGTCGCCGGTGAATGTCTATTGGGGCTACGACAACAGGACGGTCGGGTTGCGTGTCCCTTATTCCAGTCCCGAGGCACGCCGGCTTGAAAACCGCATACCCGGGTCCGATGCCAATCCGTATCTTTCGATCGCGGCGAGTCTTGCCTGCGGCTATCTCGGCATCGAGAAGGAACTGAAACCCGACGCACCCAAGAGTGACGACTGCACAGAACTTGCCAAGTCCCTGCCGCGCGGACTTCCGGAGGCAGTCGCCAAGTTCGAGAATTCCGAGGAAATGATCGAGGTTTTCGGCGAAAAATTCGTCGCGACCTATCGCGCGATCAAATACGAGGAATTTGAAACTTTCATGTCCGTGATCAGCGCCTGGGAGCGGGAATACCTCCTGCTCAACGTTTGAGTAACGCCCCTTTCCTTTCCGGAGTTCCCGCCATGACGGCCCATTCCAATATCTATCCGACAAAGGCGCTTCAGGAGATCGATGCGGCGCATCACTGGCATCCCTTTTCGGACATGAAATCGCTGAATGCGGAAGGCAGCCGCATCATCACCAGGGCGGACGGCGTCTGGTTGACGGATTCCGAAGGCCGCAGGATCCTCGACGGAATGGCCGGGCTCTGGTGCGTTCAGGTCGGTCACGGACGCACAGAAATCACCGAAGCTGTTCAGCGGCAGATGAACGAGCTCGCTTATTACAACACCTTCTTCAAGACGACCCACCCGCCCGCGATCGCGCTTTCCGAAAAGTTGGCCAAGCTGGCCCCGGATCACATCAACACGGTCTTCTACTGTTCTTCCGGATCGGAGGCCAATGACACGGTGTTCCGCATGGTACGGACCTACTGGGACAAGATGGGCAAACCGGACAAGAAAGTGATCATCGGCCGCTGGAACGGCTATCACGGTTCAACACTTGCCGGGACAAGCCTTGGCGGCATGAAAGCCATGCATGCGCAAGGCGATCTTCCGGTCGAGGGCGTCCACCATATCGATCAGCCATACTGGTTCGGCGAAGGTCAGGATATGAGCCGTGATGACTTCGGTGTTCATGCCGCGCGCAAGCTTGAAAGGGCTATTGACCAACTCGGCGAGGACAAGGTCGCTGCCTTTATCGCCGAACCGATCCAGGGTGCGGGCGGCGTCATCATTCCGCCCGAGAGCTACTGGCCCGAAGTCCGCCGTATCCTGCGCGAACGCGATATACTTCTCGTCGCCGACGAAGTCATTTGCGGGTTTGGCCGCCTCGGCGAGTGGTTCGGCTCGACCCATTTCGAAATCGAGCCCGATCTGATGCCCATCGCCAAGGGACTGACGTCCGGCTATCTGCCCATGGGCGGCGTTCTGGTGTCAGATCGTGTGGCCGAGGGCCTGATGAATGCTGGTGACGACTTCAATCATGGCTACACCTATTCCGGCCACCCTGTCTGTGCCGCCGCCGCGCTTGCAAATCTCGACATCATCGAGCGCGAAGGGCTTGTCGGGCGGGTCAAAACCGACATCGGTCCTTATCTGCAGGAGCGCTGGAGGCGGCTTGAGGAGCATCCGCTCGTCGGCGAAGCACGCATGACGGGCCTGATGGGGGCTCTTGAGCTCGTGCCGGACAAGAAGGATCTGAAAAAGGCCTTCCCGGATGTTGGCACGGTCGGCACCATCTGCCGCGACATCTCCTTCCAGAACGGCATGGTGATGCGCGCCGTGCGCGACAGCATGATCATTTCGCCGCCGCTTGTTCTCACGCACGAGGAAGCGGACTTCCTGGTTGAAACGGCAGAAAAAACGCTTGATGACACCTACCAGCGCCTGAAAAAGGACGGCTGGCTGGGCTGAGGCTTCCGCCCGTCGAGAGTTCTTTCCTGAGAACGCAGTACACCGTCCCGGGCTCGCGTAAGCCCGTCCGATCGACGGTCCCTTTGTGTGCCTGTTCTGTCGCGGCCTCTGCCGGGAGAGGAACACGGCATGTGCACGCTATTCCGCCATGCAGAAGGATTTCGTGTTTTTGTCGCATCCGTTTGTCGGATAAGCTTGTCGTTGCACGTTCCTAGGTGACACCGCTTTGAAACCGGAGGAAAAGACGATGCTGTTTTCGGTCCTGATCTATGCCAACGAAGACTTCATGGATGCCATCACACCAGAGGAACATGCGGAAATCATGCGACACCACCGCGCGTTCCACGAACATACCAAGGGCGCCAAGACCTTCGCCGCTGCGACCAAACTGATGTCGACGGGAACAGCGGTGACAATCAACAAGGAGAGCGACGACTATCTCGTCACCGACGGCCCTTTCGCGGAAACCAAGGAACAGTTCATGGGATTTTACATGATCGACTGTCCGTCGCTGGAGGAGGCCATCGACACGGTGAAACTGCTTCCGCTGGAGCATGGCCGCGTCGAAATCCGTCCGGTGGCATATTTTGAAGGAGCTGATTTCAAAAATGCCGAGCGCCTGGTTATCGACGCATCTTAGAGCCGCCCGCCCGCGCGTGCTGGCAGCATTGAACCGAGCGTTCGCCGATCTGGACCTTGCCGAAGACGCGTTTCAGGAGGCCTCGCTCAAGGCACTGAAAAACTGGAGCCCGGAGGATCTGCCCCGAGATCCCGCTGCCTGGCTGGTTGTCGCCGGGCGCAATGCAGGCATCGATATTGTCCGGAAGAAGAAGCGGGAAACGCTGTCAGCACCGGAAGACCTCGATCCGATCATCGATCTGAGCGATACGGAGGAGGCGTTGACGGACCAACTCGACAGGTCCGTCTACCGAGACGATATCCTGCGGTTGCTCTTTACCTGCTGTCACCCGGTGCTGCGCCGCGACCAGCAGATCGCGCTTTCACTCAAGATCGTCGCCGGCCTCTCCGTGGATGAAATCGCACGTGCGTTTCTGGTGCAGCCGAAAACCATGGAGCAACGGATCACCCGTGCCAAGAAGCGCCTCGGCGCGGCCAAGCTTCGCTACGAGGAACCGGATGCCAAGGCGCGTGCAGAGCGGTTTTCCGCTGTTGCCAATGCCATCTATCTTGTTTTCAACGAAGGCTATTCGGCCTCGCACGGTTCCCAGCTCATCCGCACGCCGCTGTGCCTGGAGGCCATCCGCCTTGCGCGGCTCATGGTCCGGCTGTTCCCCGAGGAGCCCGAGTTACGTGGCCTGCTGGCGCTTTGCCTGATCCAGCATTCGCGGCATAGGGCGAGGGTCAACACCAACGGTGAGGCCGTTACGCTGGAATTTCAGGATCGGTCAAAGTGGGACCGCAGACTGATTTCGGAAGGGAACGTGTTGCTGGAGGCCGCTCTTAGAAGCGCCGCGCCCGGGCCGCTCCAGATCGAGGCGGCCATTGCTGCAACACATACACGCGCTGCCACATATGACGACACAAACTGGACGGAACTGGACCGGCTCTACCGGGCGCTTGAGATCATTCGGCCATCCCCCGTTGTCTTGTTGAACCGGGCGGTTGTCATTGCCAAACTGAAGGGCCCTGAGGAGGCACTTCAGCTGCTGGAGAAACTGTCGGCACCGCTTGAACGCTATGCGAGTTATCATGCGGCGACGGCAGCTCTCCTGACCGACCTGGAACAATATCCGAAAGCGCGAGCGGCCTATAAAGCCGCGATCCGGCACGCCGGAACCGATGTGGAGCGGCAGCACATCCAGTCGAAACTGGATGCGCTTGGCCATTGACGTCCTCGCCTCATACGGATCGCGTGATGCCGCCGTCGACGCGAATGTTCTGGCCGGTGATATAACCCGCTCCTTCCGATGCCAGGAAAGCGACGACCGCGGCAATCTCGTCGTAAGACTTGCCATACCGCTCCATCGGAATGCGTGCGCGGAACTCTTCCTTTTCCGGAAGACTGTCGATGAAGCCGGGCAGAACGTTGTTCATGCGAATGTTCTCAGCCGCATATTTGTCTGAAAAGAGCTTTGTGTAAGCTGCAAGACCTGCGCGAAACACGCCGGAAGTTGGAAAGACAGGGTCCGGCTCGAAAGCGGCGAATGTCGAAATGTTGACGATCGACCCGGATTTTTGCGCCTGCATGATGGGCGTCACAAGCCGCGTCGGTCTGACGACATTCATGAAATAGACATCTAGGCCCTTGTGCCAGTCTTCGTCCGTCAGCTCCAGGATGGGCGCACGCGGACCGTGGCCTGCGCTGTTCACCAGAACATCGATCCTGCCCCACTTTTCCATGGTCAGGTCAACCAGCCGCTTCAGGTCGTCGTTCGACTGATTGGATCCGGAAACGCCCACGCCCCCATACTCCATGGCCAGCGCCTCGCCCTTGCCCGAGGACGAGAGAATTGCGATTTCATGACCGTCCTGCACCAATCTGCGCGCCGCATCTGCGCCCATGCCGCTGCCACCTGCGGTCACGACCGCCACCTTTTTGTCTGCCATCTCGGTATCCTCAATTGTTCAACCACCAAAAAGTAGGAACCCGCGCCGGCCTTGACCAATCATTTTTGAAGAACATAGACTATAGAAAAATTACTGGCTAAAGAACTATGCGCTCTCCGAGACTACAACATATAAAGATGTTCGATGCCGCCGCCCGGCATCAGAACTTCCGCCTCGCAGCTGAAGAGCTGAACCTCACACAGGGTGCGGTTGCCCAAGCTGTCAGAACACTTGAAGCAGATCTGAATGTCGTCTTGTTTGAAAGGAAAGCACGCGGCCTTGCCTTTACCGAAGCAGGCCAGCTTTTCCATTCGGAGATCTCAAAGGGCTTGGCCATTATTGAAGAGGCAACAAAAAAATTATATCCAATAATCAACAGTGTCACGATCAGCGTTCCACCCTCTTTCGCTTCGAAATGGCTCGTTCCAAGGTTGCCGCTCTTCATGGAGACACATCCGGACATTGACGTCCGCATCTTCGCCAGCGAGCAGATCACTGACTTCAAAAGCCAGAACGTCGACCTTGCAGTTCGTCAGGGAAACCGTCCGTCAAACCAAAAGCTTGAAGTGCGGAAACTCGCGCCGCTGGAGCTCAAAGCCTTTTGCAGTCCGAGCGCCGAGTTTTGTCCGCAAGGCCATCGCCAACTGACGGATCTGGTCCGGTTGCCGCTGATCCAAGACGGGCACCGGCACTGGGACCGGTTGCTAGGTGATCATGGTCTCTCGCACTCCGGGCCATCTCTTCAATTCAATCAAACCTCGCTTGCGCTCGATGCAGCGGCCAACCGGCAAGGCATTGCGGTCGCGCCGCGTCTGGTGGCGGAGGCTGATGTGCGCAGTGGACGCTTGTGCGAAGTCTGGTCGGACGATACCGAGACGGATCTCGGCTTCTGGCTCGTTCATCCGGTGAAACGGCCGGCAAACCTGAAAGCACGTTCTGCACTGGTTGACTGGATTTCCAGTGAATGCCGGTAATCTTTTCCGCGGACGCCTCCCGGCCTGCCGGTTCATTCGCTGCTTTTCAAAAAAATGGCACGGCCTGTCGGATTTACCGATTGCCGTCCGTCCTCTGATCACCTGGGCCGACCAGGTCGTTGAATTCGAGATGAGGAAAAAGACATGAGCAATCCGATGCAGACACACGGTGCCTTCAGCTGGATGGAACTGATGAGCGGAGATGGCGCAAAGGCCAAGGAATTCTATACAGGCCTTCTGGACTGGGGTCTGGAAGACATGGAAATGCCGGGGATGACCTACACCGTTATCGCCAATGGCGAAGACAAGATCGGAGGCTTTCCTCCAATGCCTTCTGAACCGGCACGCTGGTTGCCTTATGTGACCGTCGACGATGTCGATGCACGTATCGAAAAGGCCAAGGCGCTTGGCGCGACCATTTCCAGTGAACCAATGAGCATCCCGGGCGTTGGCCGTATGGCGACCCTCGTCGATCCGGTGGGCGGCGTCATTGCACTGATCACATATGAAGCGCCGGCCGAATCCTGAAGACCAGCGCTTCAGCGCAGGTGCACCTGAAATCCTTTCGGCCGGCGGTCCCTGTCAACCCCGAGCCTCTGCCGGCCGGTATGTCCAATTTCCGTTAAGAGGAGACATCGATGGAACTTGTTTCCGCTCTCCCGGTAACGATCCTGTTCGTTGCCGTTTTCGCGCTCATTCAAATACCGATGACCGTCGCCGTCGGTCTGCGGCGCGCCCAAACCAACGTCCAATTCCTTGATGGCGGGGACGGCGTCTTGCTACAGCGCATGCGCGCGCACGGCAACTTTACTGAAACCGTTCCGATCGCACTGCTTGCAATGGCAGCAGCCGAACTCGCCGGTGCGCCTTACCTTCTGCTCTGGATTGGAGGCTGCGCACTTCTCGCAGGGCGGCTCCTTCACTATGCAACAGTCGTTATGACGGGTTTCGGCATCGGCCGCGTGATCGGCATGTTGCTGACCCTGTCTTCGCTTGTTGTGTTTCCAGGATATGTGTTGCTCAAGACGACCGGTGTCAGTGTTTAGGAAAATGACCAGCGCCGGGAAAAATGACCGGCGCTGCTGCGCGTGGGAAGAGCCTACGCGCTGGTCGGAACCCAAAAACTCAATCTGCGCAAAATCTGCATAAAGCTTCACATCCGACTGCAAGAGTGCCGGGCTAGTTCTTATGTCAGCTTCGCTCACCAGGAGGATCAAATGCTTTTGAGCGCAATCAGGTTCCGTCTGAACTTTCACCCCTGTCCCTTCACCCCATGGACCGCAGAGAGACTGGCTGAGCCGAGCCGTCACCGGCGCCGCAGGTTTTCCAGGAGAGAAATGACAGATACATCCCTTCCACGCACGCTTCGCCGGGATGGCTGGTGGCTGGAAACATGATGTCGCCTCGGTTATCTCTTAAGAAACACCTGATTTAGACACCCCCAATTTAAGGCTCCCTCGATCCGATCCGGGAGCGCAATTGTCCGGACCAGTCCATTGCAGACAAAAACCATTCTTGTTGTCGATGATGACCCCAATATCCGGGACGTCATCTGTTTTGCCCTTCAGAAGGCCTCGTACAGTCACGAAATCGCGACCAATGGCAAAGAAGCTCTGGACAAGGTTGTCCTGTGCGCACCGGCTCTGATCATTCTTGATATCGGCCTTCCGGAGATGGACGGCCTCGATGTGTGCCGGGAACTCAGGAAAACGTCGGAAGTGCCGATCCTGTTTCTGTCGGCGCGCGATGATGAAATCGACCGGATCATTGGACTTGAGCTTGGCGCGGACGACTATGTCACGAAGCCCTTCAGCCCCCGGGAGCTGATCGCGCGTGTCGGTGTCATTCTCAAGCGTTACGCCGCGCCGCAGGTCGATCAGAACAACGAAACACCCCAACTCAAACAGGGACTCATTACGCTGGAGAAGGACGAACGCCAGGTGAAGATCGACGACGCCGAAGTCGGGCTGACCGCGATTGAGTTCGAGATTCTCAGCGCCCTCATGAGCCGGCCAAAGATCGTCTTCACGCGCGAACGCATTCTGGAGAAGGCCTACCGGGACAACATTCACGTCTCAGACCGCACCATCGACAGCCATATCCGCAACATACGCGCCAAGCTCGGCTCGAGCGGGTGCAACGATGCCATTGAGACTGTGCACGGCGTGGGATTCCGGCTCGGTCCTTGTGAAAACGCGGGCTAAGCGCGGCCGCCGATGGTGATATCCCGCACCTTCCGCGACCGCTGGCGACCGCCACTCAGTCTCGTCATTGCTCTCGTTCTTTGCATCATGCTGCTCGTCCCGCTTGCCGGGATCGTGTTTTTTCGCGTTTACGAAAACCAGCTGATCCAGACAACGGAAGGCGAACTTATCGCACAGTCCGCTGCTATCGCTGCGATCACCGCGCAAAATCTTAGAACGTTCGGCGGTCAGGATCTTCAGCTCGGACCCGTCGCCACTCCTCAAGCTCCCTACTCCCTGGAGCCGCTGGTTTCTTCAACGCGCCGATCGACAAAGGAGCCTGGCGGTGCCTGGACGCCGCAACTCCCGAGCCTCGATCTCAACAAGACGCCGGTGATGCCGGCGCGGCCAGATCCGATTGCGACCGACCAGGAAATCCACCCGGCCTATGAGGCGACCGGCAAGGCGATCGAACAGGTTCTCAGAGATACGCAGAAACTGACACTTGCGGGGTTCAGAGTTCTCGATCTGAACGGTGTCATAATTGCCGGGCGCGACGACACCGGCCTTTCCCTCGCACACGTCGCGGAGGTCAAGCGCGCACTTGCCGGTTCCTATTCAAGTGCCTTGAGAGAACGCACCGTGCAGAACCCGCAACCCATCTATTCCATCAGCAGGGGGACCAGCGTTCGCGTGTTCGTGGCGCAGCCGATCCTTATCGACAACAAGGTCGCCGGTGTTGTCTATGCCTCACGCACACCAAGTAACATCCTCAGGGAGATGTTCCTGAAATGGGACTACGTGTTCTGGGTGCTCGCCTTCGTGCTGGTCGCGACATTTGTCGTCGGATTCATCTTCGCGCGCGGGATTGCAGGTCCGATCAAAGCCCTTACGCAAAGATCCTTGAAGATCGGCCGGGGAGACCGGGACGCACTCAAACCTCTCGCAATCCACGGCAACAGGGAAATTCATGCGCTGTCGACCAGCATGCTGGACACATCGCGGAAACTGTTCGACCGTAACGACTATATCAATACTTTCGCCAACCACATCACGCACGAACTCAAGACACCCCTGACCGCCATTCAGGGTGCTGCCGAGCTGCTTCGCGACGCCGGTGCTGATCTGAGCGATGCCGATCGGGAAAGATTCCTGAGCAATATCCTGAGCGATACTCAGCGCGCCTCACGGTTGCTGAACCGGCTTCGTGATCTGGCTCGCGCCGACAGCGTGGAGATCGGTGGTGCGTGCCGCCTGTCTGATGTCCTTGCCGAAACGCGCTCGCGGTTCCAGAGCATTGCCATCGAAGAAAGCGCTGATTGCGAACTCCCGCTGTCTGCCGAAAACGCGCGGATCGTCTTTGAAAACATGATCGACAACTCAATACGACACGGTGCGGACAGGATTTCCTTCACTCCGGAAGCTGACGACGGCGGGATCTCGGTTCTCGTTTCGGACAATGGCGAAGGGATCTCGGCCGGTAATCAGGATCAGATTTTCGATCTGTTCTTCACCACGCGCCGGGCGAGCGGGGGCACAGGCATGGGGCTCGGGATCATCCGGGCGCTGCTGAAAGCCCATCACGCGACAATTGAAATGGTGCCGCAGGATCGCGGTGCGGGTTTCGAAATCCGTTTTCCGAACACTTGAAACTGATTTCGGCGCCGTTTGTTACCTTCTTCTTAAGCACGTCTTTTATGCGTTGCTTAACTTGACCTTCGTAGTCTCCCCCTGGGTCATATTGGGGAAAGACACGATGCAGCAACAGCGGCAACACCCGCTTTCAGCAGATGAAGGCGGGTATCTCGGCATAACCGTTCCGGTCCTGCAACTCTTTGCAGGAACCCTGTTCCTGAGCGCATTCCTGCTGTTTTCCGTTCAGCCGTTCTTCTCCAAACTGGTGCTGCCAAAGCTCGGCGGATCCCCCGGCGTCTGGTCTGTCGCCATGGTGTTCTTCCAAAGCGTTCTCCTGCTTGGTTATGCCTATGCACACGCGCTGACCCGGTTTTTGAGCACGAAGCACGCAATCATCATTCATGCGCTTGTGCTGCTATCCGCTTGTGTCTTTCTGCCTTTGGGGATCGCGAGCGGCTGGGATACGCCGCCTGCCACCTATCAGGAGCTCTGGCTTCTGGGCCTTTTTGCGGTCTCCGTCGGCCTGCCGTTTTTTGCCGTTTCCGCCAATGCACCGCTGCTTCAGGCCTGGTTTACGCAGACGGGCCACAAGCACGCTTCCGATCCGTACTTCCTCTATGGTGCAAGCAATATCGGCAGTTTCGCCTCGCTCTACCTCTATATTCTCGTTCTTGAGCCTGGCCTCAAACTCGGCACGCAGTCGCTGTTCTGGACAGCCGGCTACCTTGTTCTGGTCATCGCCATCCTGCTTTGTGCCGCGAGTGTTCTGCGCCAGCCACAGCTTGCAGCGAGTGAAACAAACACGAGCTCCGACGCTGCCGGTGACGCGCCGGTTCAGCGCATCACATCGCGGCAGATCTTCGTTTATCTCGGACTGGCCGCCGTCCCTTCAGCGCTTACGATTGCCCTGACGGCCCATATCGCGGTCGACATCGCCTCAGCGCCGTTCATGTGGGTGGTTCCGCTGTCGCTGTTCCTGCTGACATTCGTGATCGCGTTCAAAACGAAACCGCTGATCTCCGTCGACTTCCTGTCCAGCATTCTGCCTTTCGCCGCGATTTTGGCCGCCGGCGTGATCTTCCTGCCCAAGCTGCTGCCGCTTACTTTCGGGCTCGGTGCAAATCTGCTGATCTATTTCATCACGGTTCTTTACTGCCACGCGCGGCTCTATCAGCTGCGCCCGCATGCCAGCCAGCTGACCGCGTTTTATCTCTGGATGTCGGTCGGTGGCGTTCTGGGCGGCATCTTCGCCGGGCTCATCGCGCCGAATGTCTTCAACTGGGTTGCAGAATACCCGATGCTGATGCTAGTCGCACTGTTTCTGCTGCCGCTGAAGAACGGCGCAACCGCGTCCTCTGCGATCAAAACCGTCCTTTTTGGCGTCGGGCTCACGATGCTCTTCTGGATTGGTGTGACACGCGGCTGGATCCCTGAGATCGAAGGCCACGAGATCGTCGTCATGTCGATCATTGGCCTGATCACACTTGCGGCCGTGGTGCAGGTCAAATGGCAGGCGGTTGCCCATGTCCTGCTGATCCTGACGGTGCCGCTGGTGCTGCTCCTGCAACTGCACCCGAGCGTGGTGCACACGGAGCGCTCCTTCTTCGGCGTGGTCAAAGTCAAGGACACGGACGACGGCACGTACCGCAGAATGGTTCATGGAACGACGGTTCATGGCAGCATTGCCATGAGCGCGTTTGATGCGGAGGTCGGCAAGGGATCTCCCGAACCGCTCGCCTATTACCATGAAACCGGTGAGATGGCGGACACCCTGCGCGCCGCGCGCGCGTCTGCCGGGACCGGCATGGGCCATGTCGGCGTCGTCGGTCTTGGCACCGGAAGTTTCCTCTGCCACAGCCTTCCCGGTGAGACCTGGACGGTTTACGAGATTGACAGGTCCGTTATCGATGTCGCTTCCAACCCGGCCTATTTCCGCTTCATTTCGGACTGTGGACCCGACACGAAAATGGTGCTCGGAGACGCGCGTCTGACCCTTGAGGCGGAACCGGACGGGAAATTCGATTATCTTCTGATCGACGCCTTTTCGTCCGACTCCATTCCGGTGCACCTGATGACGCGGGAAGCGATCGCGCTCTTTTTCTCCAAGATCGAAGAGAACGGCCTGCTCGCGCTGCACATCTCCAATCGCTATCTGGAGCTGGCAAGCGTACTGGCAGCGATTGCAGAGGCGGACGGATATTCGATCCGGTTTGCCGAACATGGCGCCATTGAAGGCGAGACCAGACCGGACCAGGTTTTCGCGGCAAACGTTATGGTGTTCGCACGCGATGAGGCCGATCTCGGACCACTCCTGGACAATCCCAGATGGAATGAGGTTCGCTCAAACGGCACGGCGCTGTGGACAGACGATTATTCGAATATCGTCGGTGCCATCATCCGTCACGAATTCAGCGAAAAGTGATACCAAACTCAAGAAATAAGACGCAGCAAACCCGGCCGCAGCAAACTGCAGCCGGGCTAAAGAACCGGCGGAAAAAACGAGACGCTGAGTTTCCTCCGCCGACGTTTTATTCTGCTGCGACTGCGATATCCCGGAAAGAGCGGCGCGCCCACGGACGGGTGCCGACGGGGATCTCGTCAACCGCACCGACCGGCTGCAGATACTTCGTGACTTCCGGCCACTCACCTGCCTTGAGCGCCTTCAGGACTTCCGGCTTTGAAATCTCAAAGGAAGAGACGCCGCAGCGGCGGGCAAGCGGAACCTGGTCGAGGATGTATTTTCCGGCGGCGCGGATGTCGCCCTGATAGCCGATCTGTTCACGCAGGACACGGGCTGCGGAAAATCCGCGGCCGTCGGCAAAGCTCGGAAAGTCAACGGCAACATAAGACAGCCGGTCAAGGTAGGACCGGATCAGTTCGACATCGTCTCCAGCTTCCACCAGCACGGCCGTCTCACCGTCACGGTTCAGATAGTCTTCGGCGGCTTCCAGGAACAGGTTCTGGGGCACCAGCGCGTCGCCTTTGATTGCAGCCCTCGTTTCCGCGTCGGCGCGGGTCCAGTTTTCTTCGACGAATTCGCCGTCCTTGTAGATCGTGGTCATGTTTTGCGTCCTCAGTTTCAATTGAACCAGCGGTCAGATACCGCTGCCATCGATTTCCTTGCCATGGGTCGGCCAGTGAATGCCGCATTCCGTTTTGTCCTTGCCACGCCAGCGACCGGCGCGCGGGTCCTCTCCCGGGGCCACCTTGCTGGTGCAGGGCAGACACCCGATCGAGGGGTATCCCTGGGCGATCAGGGGATGGGGCGGCAGATCGTGCGACCTTGCGTAGTCAAGCACTTCGGATGCGGACCAGTCGGCGAGCGGATTGACTTTCACGCGGCCGGCATCGATTTCGAAGTGTTCAAGATCCGCGCGGGTCGCGCTCTGGTGGCGTTTGCGTCCGGAAATCCAGGCTTCAAATCCATAAAGCGCCCTTTCCAGCGGAACGACCTTCCGGATGTGGCAGCACGCATCCGTATCGGACATCCAGAGCATTCCCGCCGGATCCTTTTCGGCCAGGTCTTCCTGCGTCGGCTTGAAGGTGCGCACGTCCGTGAGACCCAGCTTTTCAACCAGTTCGTCCCGGTAAAGCAGCGTCGCTGGAAACAGTTTCACCGTGTCGACGAACAGGACCGGCGTCGACGGATCAATCTGGGCGACCATGTGCAGAAGCACGGCCGAGTCTGCGCCAAAGCTGGAGACCATGGCGATTTCACCGGCAAACTGGTGCCGGATTGCGCCCATCAGGATCTCCTGCGCGGACAGGTCCTCGTACTGGGAGTTCAGCGCGGCGACTTCCGACTGCAACCCCAGTTCAGGATCTACCCCCAGACTGAATGTCTCATGCAGCGCCATAAAGGGCCTCCTTGAACGGCGCCTCCCCAACCCGGCGGTAGGCCTCCAGGAAGGTTTCTTCCTTGCCGGATCTCAGACCAAGATAGGTCTCGACCAGCGTCTCGATCGCATCGACCACTTCATCGGAAGAAAAGCCTCGGCCGACAATCTCGCCGATGGACGCGTTCTCGTTCGCAGAACCGCCGAGTGTCACCTGGTAGAACTCCTCGCCCTTCTTTTCCAGGCCGAGGATGCCGATGTGGCCGACATGGTGGTGTCCGCAGGCGTTGATGCAGCCGGAGATCTTGATCTTGAGTTCGCCGATCTCCGCCTGGCGGCTGGCGGTGCCGAAACGCTCCGAGATGCGCTGTGCAACCGGGATCGAACGGGCTGTTGCCAGCGCGCAGTAGTCCATACCCGGGCAGGCGATGATGTCCGTGATCAGGCCAGCATTCCCTTCCGCGATTTCCGCCGCCGTCAGCCTATCGAAAATCGCAGGCAGATCGTCGAGCTTCACATGGGGCAGAATGACATTCTGCTCGTGGCTGATGCGGATTTCATCGTGGCCGTACTTTTCCGCCAATTCCGCGATCACTTCCATCTGCGCATCCGAGGCATCGCCGGGGATACCGCCGATCGGCTTCATGGAGAGCGTCACGGATGTGTAGCCAGGCACCCGATGCGGGTTGAGGTTGTGCGCCAGGAACTGGGCAAAGGCAGCGTCATTTTCGCGGCGTGCTTCCACAGCAGCCGAAGTTGCCTGACCGACTTCCAGCGGGGGCGGTGCGAAATAGGCTTCGATCCGGCGGACTTCCTCATCCGGCAAGCGTAGAACGCCGTAGCGGATTTTCTCGAATTCTTCCTCGATATCCGCCTTCAGCTCTTCCAGCCCGGTTTCGTGTACCAGGATCTTGATACGGGCCTTGTATTTGTTGTCCCGGCGGCCGTAGCGGTTGTAGACGCGCAGGATCGCTTCGGAATAGGCCAGCAGATCCTCTTCCGGCAGATAATCGCGCACCTTGCGCCCGATCATCGGCGTGCGGCCAAGGCCACCGCCGACATAGACGACAAAACCGATCTCGCCTTCGTCGTTGCGGGTCAGCTGCAAGCCGATATCGTGGACCTGAACGGCGGCACGATCGTTCGGCGCGCCGGTGATGGCGATCTTGAACTTGCGCGGAAGGAACGAGAATTCCGGATGAAGCGAAGACCACTGGCGCAGGATTTCTGCGTAAGGACGCGGATCCGCGACTTCATCGGCAGCAGCGCCGGCGAAATGGTCCGCCGTGACGTTGCGGATGCAGTTGCCGGAGGTCTGGATGGCGTGCATCTCCACTTCCGCCAGCTCCTCCAGGATCTTCGGGGTGTCTTCCAGCTTCGGCCAGTTGAACTGGATGTTCTGGCGCGTGGTGAAGTGCCCGTAGCCCTTGTCGTAAGTGCGCGCGATGTGCGCAAGTTTGCGCATCTGGCGACCGTTCAAAGTGCCGTAAGGAATGGCAACACGCAGCATGTAGGCATGGAGCTGGAGATAAAGGCCGTTCATCAGGCGCAGTGGTTTGAACTCGTCCTCGGACAGCTCGCCCGCCAGACGGCGGCGAACCTGGTCCTTGAACTGTTCGGTGCGCTGATTGACAAAGCTGGCGTCAAATTCGTCGTAGCGGTACATCTTTGAGCTCTCCTGGCTGGCGCTGCCGTTTTTGCTTATGCGGCGCTGCCTTTTCCTTGTGTCCTGATCAGGCCGAGACGGCCTGTGCCTGTTTGCCGAATTGGGGATGTGTGGTCGGGCCTGCGGCACGAATACGCTCGCGCAGGCGGACCGGTACGATCACGCCGTCCTCAAGCGTCACGTCCATTTCGTAGACCCCAACGACTTTCTGCGCCTTTTCAGCGCCTTGTCCGATGGCAAGTCCCTGAGCGACCTGGTCCTTGCCCTCAAAGGTGCTGGCAAGCGTGACACGCTCGACCCAGTTGCCGTTTTCGCCGAGCCAGACGACGTCGCCGTTGAGGAGGCGGTTGGCTGTGATGACTTTCATAGCGTTTGCTTTCTTTTCCTCAGGCGACCGCAGCCCGGGCCACAATATGCGGCGCCAGCGGTTCGGCCTTATCCAGTGCGGCGTGACCGACGGCCTCGCCAATGACAATGAGAACCGGTCCGTCGATCTCTTCACGGTTCGACAGAACCGCGAGTTCAGAGAGCGTTCCGGCAAATAGGCGTTCGTCGGAATGCGCGGCGTTTTCTACGACCGCGACCGGCGTATCAGGCTTCAGGCCCGCTCCGATCATCTTGTCGGCAACGGCGGCGGCAACGGTACGGCCCATGTAGACGGCAACGGTCGCGCCCTTCAACGCAAGACCGGCCCAGTCAGGCAGTGTCTCAGACTTGGCGTTGTGACCTGTTGCAAAGACGAGATTGGAGGCGACACCGCGCAGGGTCAGCGGGATCTGGGCCGAGGCTGCCGCGGCGAAGGCTGCTGTCACGCCGGGGACAATCTCAAAGCCGACCCCACCTGCGCGGAGCGCCTCCATTTCTTCTGCAGCCCGGCCGAAGATCATGGGATCGCCGGCCTTAAGGCGCACAACTTTCATGCCTTTATCAGCAAGGCTCACCAGAAGCTCGCAGATTTCAGACTGCGGCACGGAATGAGCCCCTTTGCGTTTGCCAACCGAAATGCGCTCTGCATCGCGGCGCCCCATGGCGACGACGCTTGAGGGAACCAGCGCGTCGTGGACAATCACATCGGCTTCCTGAAGCAGGCGCTGCGCCCGCAGCGTCAGAAGATCCTCTGCACCAGGTCCTGCACCAACCAGCCAGACAAAACCCGGCTCGTCGGCCATGCCGTTCAAAAGACGCTGCGCGTCGGCGCGGGCCGTATCGGCCTTGCCGGCATAAAGATTGGTTGCAACCGAACCGGAGAAGAAGCGAGCCCAGAAATTGCGCCGCAGAGCTCCGTCGGTGATGACCTTGGTCGCCGCATCACGAAAGCTTTCCGCCAGACGCGCCAGTTCGCCCGTCGCGCGGGGCAGCATTGCCTCTATGCGTGCACGAATGTGACGGGACAGAACCGGACCGACACCGGTGGAAGTGATTGCAACGGCTATCGGCGCTCTGTTCACAAGCGCGCCGGTGTAGAAATCGCAAAGCTCGGGCTTGTCGACCGCATTGACCGGGACGCCCATGATCCGGGCGGCGTCGACAACAGCCTTGTCGAGATCCCAATCTTCACGCGCCGAAAAAACAAGTGCGGCACCGTTAAGATGTACCGGGCGGAAGTCTTCGGCGATATGCTCGGCCCGAAAGAGATGGATCGCCTCCCGAAGATCTGCTTCAACGACTTTCGAAATCACGACGACGCTGGCATTGGTTTCGCCAAGCAGACGCACCTTTGCAGCCGCTTCGCCGCCATGGCCAACGACGAGCACACGCTGACCGGCAACCTTCATGAACGCCGGAAAGACATCGAGGCGATCTTCAGGCTTTTTCAGCGTTTTTATCGTGTCGCTGCGGCGGCTGGCCATCTGCAAGGGTCTCCAATCCCAGTCTGATGGCCTTAATGTAATTTGCCCTCCCGCAATGCGCCGGGCACCGCTTTTCAAAGCTCAGCGCGGAAGAGGAATAGTTTTTTCCGGTTCCGGCATTTGACCGATTTCCGTTCCAGAACACGTTTTCAGGTGAGCGTTTTCACAGATACCGGCAGGACATTCGCTCAGTGTTTCCAAGGAGCTTGTGGGGCCATACCGCTCGATTGCACTGTCACCACACAGGTCTTGCGTAGCCACTATCCAGGTCGCTTGGGTTGGTCCCGGATCAAGTCCGGCACGGCGCGGAGTTCGTTGCGCAGCACAGAATTCCATTGTCCATGCATCTACCAAACGCCGTCATCCCGGACGCAACATAGTGGAGATCCGGGATCGGAGAGCATCGGCGCTGGCTTTGTAACGAATGACGCGGTTTTTCAAAGCTTTCCAGTCCCGGCTCACGCTTCGCTTGACCGGGACGACGGTGGATATTTCTCGTTTCACAGCAATCCAGTTGTCATCCCTGCACAGGCAGGGATCCAGTAGTCACCGGGCTCAATTCAGTGCCAATTACCTAAAGCTACAGACTACTGGTTCCCGGTCTTGGCTCGCGCCAAACCGGGATGACAAGGAAATTGGGTCTGACACAAAAAAGCCGGCAGAAACCGCCGGCTCTTCAATCGGAAACAAAAAGCGCTATCGCATCGCCTGTACGACGGAGACCAAGTTGGCGGCCACGGCGGCGTAAAGGTTGAAGACGCCGCCGGTCCCAGCTCACGCTGTGTTTTTCCAGGAAGACGGTCGTGAATGTCCGTCACGCGACCATCCAGTTGTCATCCCTGCGCAGGCAGGGATCCAGTAGTCACCGGTTTCAAAGTAGTGCCCATAACTTGAGGTCACAGACCACTGGATCCCGGTCCTGGCTCGCGTCAAACCGGGATGACAAGTAAATTTGGCCTGACACAAAAAAGCCGGCGCAAACCGCCGGCTCTTCAGTTGGAAAGAAAATGCGCTACCGCATCGCCTGCATGACGGAGACGAAGTTGGCGACGGCGGCGCCTCCCATGTTGAAGATGCCGCCGATTTCGGCGTCCTTGACCTGGATGTCGCCTGCCGTGCCGGTGAGCTGCATGGCGGTCAGAACGTGCATGGAAACGCCGGTTGCGCCGATCGGATGACCCTTGGCCTTCAGACCGCCGGACGGATTGACCGGCAGCTTGCCGTCCATTTCGGTCCAGCCCTCCAGGATTGCCCTTGCTCCTTCGCCTTCCGACGCAAGACCCATGGCCTCGTATTCCAGGAGTTCGGCGATGGTGAAGCAGTCGTGGGTTTCGACAAAGGAAAGATCTTCCAGCGCGAGATTGGCGTCGCCAAGCGCTTCACCCCATGCTTTCGAGCAGCCTTCGAACTTCAGAATGTCGCGACGCGACATCGGCAGGAAGTCCTGGACATGGGCCATGCCGCGGAAGGCAACGGCCTTCTTCAAGCCGAGCGCTGTCGCCGGATCCGTAAGGACAAGAGCTGCGGCACCGTCGGACACAAGCGAGCAATCGGTGCGTTTGAGCGGTCCGGCGACGTAAGGGTTCTTTTCGCTTTCCGCGCGGCAGAACTCGAACCCGAGATCCTTGCGCATCTGGGCGTAGGGATTGCCGGTGCCGTTCTTGTGGTTTTTGGCCGCGATCTTGGCAAGCGCGTCTGACTGGTCGCCATACTTTTGGAAATAGGAGGCTGCAATCTGGCCGAAGACACCGGCAAATCCGGCCGGAATGTCACCCTCTTCCTTGAGATAAGAGGCTTTCAGAAGGTTCTTGCCGATTTCCGGGCCGGGCGTTGTGGTCATCTGCTCAACGCCGACAACCAGAACGATGCGGGCATCACCAGAGGCGATCGCACGCACGCCCTGATGGACTGCGGCAGATCCGGTGGCGCAGGCGTTTTCCACGCGTGTTGCCGGTTTGAAACGCAAGGCAGGATCGGCCTGCAACACCAGTGAAGCGGTAAAATCCTGAAGCGAGAACCCGGCATTGAAGTGGCCAAGCAGGATCTCATCGACATCTTCCGGTGCGATACCGGCATCGTGAATGGCGTCGACTGCCACCTTGACGATCATGCTTTCGACCGTTTCTTCCGCGTGCTTGCCGAAGGGCATGTGCGCCCATCCCACCATCGCTGCCGTCATGAGATTTCCTCCAATTGCATCCAGTGCCGGAAACGGGCGCGCTCGCGCGAACCTCACGCGCCGGAGCCAACCAAACCTAACACTATGGGACCTTATCTGGTCCGGACAGTCCCAGCTTCCAAGAGTTATTGCAAGAAGAAATTGACCTAAACGTCATTACGCTTATTTTTCACGTTTTTTTTCATATATATAGCCGATTGCTTTTTTCTTGATTCAGGTGCTTGTGACGACTTGACGCGCGAAATTTTTCTCGCGACTGCACTACGCTGAGGAGTTGTTCATACCCCTGTCATGTTTAGCAATTATCGAAAAAAACGTTCAAAACAAATTCGTTTTTTGAGCTGTTTTTTTGGCAATGCCGGTCCTGTTTTCGCAGGGCCGGTTTTTTCATTTCAGAGCGGATGATCGCACCCGATTTCAATCAATTTTGGTCATACGCACCGCTTTTTGTGCGTTGTAACTTGACCTCATGATCCGCGGCATATAGCCATTCAAAGCGCTTTGAGTACAACCCCGCTGCATATCGCGGAACGGAGACCGGCAATGTTTGAGGAAGCCGACACCGGCCACGAGGCCGTTATGCCCGATAAGATCATCAAGGACCCGGACTGGTGGCGTGGAGCCGTTATCTACCAGATCTACCCGCGTTCCTTTAATGATTCCGATGGAGACGGCATCGGTGACCTCAACGGTATTACCGAACGCATGGACTACATCGCGTCGCTCGGTGTCGACGCGATCTGGCTTTCCCCGTTCTTCACTTCGCCGATGGCGGATTTCGGTTACGACGTTTCCGACTATGAGGACGTCGATCCGATGTTCGGGACGCTCGCCGACTTCGACCGCATGGCAAAGGCCGCACATGAACGTGGCCTCAAAGTCATGATCGATCTGGTGATCTCGCACACATCCGACCAGCATCCCTGGTTCAAGGAAAGCCGTTCTTCGAAAGACAATGCAAAGGCGGACTGGTTCGTCTGGGCGGATTCCAAACCGGACGGGACTCCGCCGAACAACTGGCTTTCGCTATTCGGCGGCCCGGCATGGGAGTGGGACAGCCGGCGTTGCCAGTATTACATGCACAATTTCCTGACGAGCCAGCCGGACCTCAACTTCCACAATCCGGACGTCCAGGACGCCGTTCTGGATGTGGCCCGGTTCTGGCTGGACCGCGGCGTCGACGGGTTCCGCCTGGATACAGTGAATTTCTATTTTCACGATGCGGAATTGAGAGACAATCCGCCCTTGAGCGCTGACGAAGCACCTTCAACGGTCGATCCGACCAACCCGTATGGGTTTCAGGATCATGTCTACGACAAGACCCGTCCGGAGAACCTGGCTTTCCTTGAGCGCTTCCGCGCGCTTCTGGACAAATATCCTGGCTCAACGTCGGTCGGCGAGATCGGTGCAGACGGCCAGGCCGTGGAGCTGACGGCGTCCTATACGGATGCGGACAAACGCATCCACATGGCCTACAGCTTCGATCTGCTCACACCGCAGCATTCTGCCGCCTATATCCGGCGGATCGTCGAAGAGATGAATGCCGGCATAGGCTCGGGCTGGGCCAGTTGGGCGCTGTCCAACCACGACGTCAAGCGCGTCGGCAGCCGGTGGGGAGACGGCAAGGACCTTGCCCGCTTCGCGCCGCTCGAAACCGCCCTGTGTGCCTCCCTGCGCGGAACCCCGTGCCTTTACCAGGGGGAAGAACTCGGCCTGACGCAGGCCGAAGTCCCGTTCGAGAAGCTTCAGGACCCCTACGGCATCCGGTTCTGGCCCGAATACAAGGGCCGGGACGGGTGCCGCACGCCGATGCCGTGGGTAAAGGACAATGGAAACGGCGGCTTTTCGGACGGTGAGCCCTGGCTGCCGGTTGCCGCCGAGCATCTGCAACTTGCCGCGTTCGAGCAGGACAAGGATGCCGGTTCCATCCTGAATCGTAACCGGACATTTTATGCCTGGCGCCAGAGTGTTGCCCCGTTGAAGAAAGGCGACATGGTCTTCCTTGAGAGCGAAGGCGAAACCCTTGTCTTCACCCGCAGCTACGAGAACAAGACCGTGCTTTGCGCGTTCAATCTCGCCGATACGCCGGCGACATTGATCCTGGACGGACTTGAGCTTGAAAATCTCAACGCCCCGGGCTTTTCCGGGACCGTTCACAAGAACACTTTGGCCCTTGAAGGTCTGGATGCGGTGTTTGCCCGCGTAAAATCCTGATTTCTTTGCTTCAAAACACTTCCCGGTGCGGCTAAAAAGGCGCACCGGGCCCCTGCCGGCCCTTTCCATAACCAGCCGGACCCTGAATGACTGACCGCCTTCCCCTGTCCGCGTTCATCATCTCGAAAAACGAGGCCGACCGGATCGCCCGCCCGATCCGAAGCGTCATCGATTGGGTTGACGAGGTCATCGTCGTCGACAGCGGGTCCACCGACGATACGATCGCTGTGGCTGAAGGTCTTGGTGCCAAGGTCGTGCACAAGGACTGGGAAGGCTACGGTCCGCAGAAGCGCTATGGCGAAGACCAGTGCCGCAACGACTGGCTCATTAATCTGGATGCAGACGAAGAAGTCACGCCGGAACTTGCCGACGAGATCAAATCGAAATTCGCGAATAAAAGTTATGCGGATGCCGACGGCTGGCGCATCATGATCCGGGACATGTATGCCCACGAAACAGATCCCGCGCCGTGGGCCTATGGTTATCATCAGATACGCCTTTATGACCGGCGCAAGGGCCGGTTTTCGGACTCAACGGTGCATGACACGGTCAGGCCGCAAGAGGGCGCGCGCATTGAAAACCTCTCCGGCATCATGGCGCACCGATCCATCCGCTCGCTTGATTTTCAGGTCGGCAAATACAATCGCTATTCCGGAATGCAGGTCGAGGACATGCGCGCCCGCGGCCGCTCATTGCCGCGTTCCCGCCTCCTGACGGAGTTTCCGGTAAGTTTCTTCAAGGCCTATTTCGTCCGCAAGTACCGCAAGTACGGCTGGTGGGGGTTCATCCTTTCGATAAACTATGCCCACGCACGTTTCCTGCGGGTCGCAAAGGCCTATGAGGCAGACCTGCTGGACAAGACTTCCAAGCGATGACGTTGGCAGACGGTTCAGGTTCGCCTATTTGTCTCGCTCCGATCAGCTGACATGTACCACAGCAAAGACCATCTTGATTGTGCATTCAGTGGTGGCGCGATCGGCCGGTGTCGCCTTATAAGGCCCCATGCTTGACGTGCTTATCATTGGCGCAGGTCCCGCCGGACTTTATGCCGCCGATCAACTGTCCGCTGCGGGATACTCGGTGACAATCGTCGATCAGATGCCGTCGCCCGCCCGCAAGTTTCTGATGGCCGGACGCGGCGGTCTCAACCTCACGCATAGTGAGGATGTGAAGACGTTCCTTGGGCGGTACCGCGACGCGGCGCCCTTTCTCGCCCCACTGATCGAATGCTTTCCACCGGATGCCCTGACCGCATGGTGCCATGAGCTCGGGCAGACGACATTTGTCGGCTCAAGCGGCCGGGTGTTCCCGACCTCCATGAAAGCCTCGCCCCTGCTGCGCGCGCTGCTGCGCCGATTGCAAACCAACGGCGTTGAACTGCTGACGCGTCACAGGTTCGCCGGGCTGAGTTCATCCGGAAGAGCTCTGGTGCAATCCGGAGACGAAGATCCGCACCCCATGCCGGCACGCGCCTTACTGCTTGCGCTCGGCGGAGCGAGCTGGCCGAAGCTGGGCTCCACGGCAAAATGGGTTCCTAACCTCAAAGAACGCGGCGTCGGCATCACACCTTTTCAGCCCGCAAATTGTGGCTTTCACATTTCATGGAGCCCTTATCTCAAGGAACGGTTCGCTGGCCACCCGTTGAAACGGGTCGAACTCAGGATGGGTGACAAAAGCCGGTTTGGCGAAGCGATTGTGTCGGAGAAGGGCCTTGAAGGAGGCGCAGTCTATGCCTTGTCTGCAGATATCCGCGAGATCATCAACACGGCCGGTTCCGCACGGCTTGTTATTGATTTGCGTCCTGCCATGGATGCAGGCGCCATAGCCGAAAAGCTCTCGCGCCCGCGGGCCAAGCAGTCTCTGTCCACCTTCCTGAAAAAGAGCCTCAAAGTGACGCCGCTTGAAATGGCACTGCTTCGTGAGACAGGCCCTTTACCCGAATCCCCTGCTGGTCTTGCCAGCCTGGTCAAGTCCGTGCCGATAACTTGCACAGCGCCTTATTCGATCGACCGCGCGATCTCATCGGCTGGTGGCATTGCCCTTGCCGAATTGACCCCGGATCTGATGCTCGAGAAACTGCCTGGTGTTTTTGCTGCCGGAGAAATGCTCGACTGGGAAGCTCCGACCGGCGGTTACCTCTTGCAGGCCTGTTTTGCGACGAGCCATTGTGCCGTTCAAGGCATCAAACGTTATCTCGAACAGAAAGCTGTATAACGAGCCCATGACGATTCTTTACGTAGACGCCGATGCGTGCCCGGTGAAAAACGAGGCGATTCGTGTGGGAGAGCGTCACAATGTGACAATCACATTCGTCTCCAACAGCTGGATGCGGCTGCCCGAAGGCGACCTGATCGAGCGCGTTGTCGTTCCCGAGGGCCCGGATGAAGCCGACAACTGGATTGCGGATCGGGCAAAGGCCGGTGATGTCGTTGTGACGGCTGACGTGCCGCTTGCTGCGCGCTGTGTCAATGCGGGAGCAATGGTAATCGGCCCGACTGGAAAACCCTTTCGCGAAGACGCCATGGGCATGCGGCTTGCGATGCGCGACCTCAACACGCATTTGCGGGAAACTGGTGAAATCCGCGAAAGCGGACCGTCCTTTACCAAGGCTGACCGGTCGCGGTTTCTCAATCAGCTGGAGACGATCATGCGGGCGGCCAAACGAATATCCGGCGGCTAAACAAAAACTCCCTGCAAGGCTGGGAGGAGAACCTTGCAGGGAGAACGCCGGAAACACACGCGGGTGTCATTTTCTTACCGGCTTTGTTGCATTGTCATTTAACTGGCCGGAACCGGATGCCCGGTTCCCGAAAACCCGATGCGCTTAGCGGCAGAACTTGTACTGACCGGAATAAGCCAGGAAGTAGCCTGTGTTCGGGTTGAACGAACGGTATTTGGCGCGGCAATAGTTGTACCAGGCCGGGGACCACGGTGCCGGACGATAGGTTACGACCGGAGCCGGTGCCGGATAATATGCAGGCGGCGGAGCGTAGTAACGCGGTGCCACGTAACGGGGGCGGGACAGAGCAGAACCGATGATTGCGCCTGCTGCAATGCCACCGGCGATACCGGCACCGACGCGCCAGCCATTGTTGCCGGCTTGAGCGGTCGTCGTCTGGGAGGTAAGCATGACACCGGCGACAAGAGCCAGCGCAGTGGTTGTGGTTGCGATTTTCTTGAACATTCCGTTGTCCCTTCATTTTTGCGAGGCAATCACTGTCTCTCCGCCTCACCTCATGAAAGGACAATAGCCGCCCCGAATACTTCGCTCTGTGACTGGAGTCACAAGAGGTCACTTTACGGAAATTTGGTCGTCAGGGCCGGAAAACAGCGTCCGGGTGACACGCCTGCGACGCCATATTGTCCTGACATTCGCTCACGCGTGACAGGTAAGCCCGAAGATAGTCGGCGTTTTCGTTTTGCTCATCCATGGCGTCGGCCAAAGACACCGCGCGGGCCAGCCATTCATCAGCAAGTTCGGTTTCGTCCGCAAGAGCGAGCGCATATCCGGTGATGGCCGCAACAAACGGCTTTTCCTTATCGACCCGGCCGAATTCGGCTTCCGCCTCTTCGATAAACTCCTCAAAGAGGTCCCCATTTTTCAAAAGCGCTTCGTTCTCGAACCAAAAAGCCTGCAACAAAATCAGGAAAGCACCTTTCGAACGCGTATGCTCCAGGACCTCTGCGAGCTTGTAAGCGCGCTGCCAGGGAGGAAGTTTCCGGATGACCTTATAGTCCTCGGTCTCAACAAACTTCCCGAGCTGCTCCAGTTCCCGCTCTGAAAACTCCCGATAAAGGGGCAGGCCGTTTGAGGGGCACACCGGCAGTTTGGTAACAAACTCACAGGTCGTCACCTGTCTGAAGGACATGGTTCTGCCCATGATCGTGCACATCATGGTTTCGACGATTTCAAACTTTTCGCCGCCAAGGGGACAGGTCTTCTCGCCGCGGACCGGGCTTCCTGACATCGCGGGGCTGGCTGAAAGTGCCCACAGCACAGCCAAAAAGGCTAACCTGATCAATGCCGATTTACCTCACCTGGTCTCCAATCCGAAGGTTCGAACCGCAGCTTGTCAAAAAGATGGTGCGAACCAGACCACAAAAAGAATTCTGCATTTCGTGCAAACTAAGAGAAATCTCACACTTGTTTCACTTGCCACGCCACCACCTCAGACCTACATTGTCGCGCATCGGCGCGCGTTGCGCCGTACGGGACATGACGAAAGACCCGGTGAGACTGACTTCGGCAGCGCTCCATCAAGCACTGCTCTGAATACCCAAGCTTTCCGTTTCTTGTTGACTTCTCGTATATCCGCGTTCTGCCGGGAACGGGCAGGCGCACACACTAACGGAAAGGTTTCTCCATGCGTGAGAACGGCACCATCAAGTTTTTCAACCACGACCGCGGTTTCGGCTTCATCACACCGGACAGCGGCGGCAAGGACGTTTTCGTCCACGTGACCGCATTCGAGCAGGCCGGAATCGGTACGCCCGTTGAAGGTGCGAAAATTTCTTTCGTCGCCGAAGACGATCGCCGCGGCCGCGGCAAGCAGGCAGCCCAGCTCGAGCTGCTTTGACCCTGTTTCGCGGGTTTCCTATCAAGCTCGCTTGAGACAAAGGAAACGGGGCCAATCGGCCCCGTTTTTTTTGCGACAAAACCTCCGCTCAGTTTCACAACCTCTTCCGTCGCTACAAGAGTGAATTTCACCCCCTCGCACTACGCGAAGGTACGGTTTGTGGCAGGCGAACATTTCTTTCACTGGCGTGATTGCCAAACACGCACAAGACTCTCTCAGTCCCATCCACAAGCCTATCGTCGTCATCCCGGCCAAACGGAGTGCGAGCGGGGATCGGTGAGCCCCAACATGCGTGATCATTACCAAACCAAGGGCTGTTTTTGCCTCTCCGGTCCCGGATCTCCGCTTCGCTGCGTCCGGGATGACGAAGGTGAGGCTTTCAGGAGCTCATCAGACACACTCGAGTGCGTTCTAAGGTAGTCGGGCAATTCACTATTGCCTTTCTGGTGCGGCTGGCGCTCACGCAACGTCCACGCTCACGGCTTTGGCGGCCCATCCTTCGAGACAGCGCTTTCGCGCTTCCTCAGGATGAAGTCGTTCGATTTTGCAACCTTGGAACTTGCTTGTTACCAACAGCCTCATCCTGAGGAGGACCGCGAGGTCCGTCTCGAAGGATGGGTCACGAATTTCCGGCGTTTAGAGTTGTGCAGCGAAACTTTGGCCCATTGGGTAGGACCAACAATCAATGCGTTGACGTCGAGAGTGTTGGTTCTTGGTGCAGCACACCTCACTTCAACATGCAGTCGAGAAGTTCTTTCTCGCCGATGACACCCACGATCGCGCCGTCACTTTGAACGATGACGGGCTCGGAGCTGGATTTCTTAAGCTTGGCGACTTCGCGGACGGGTGTGCCGCTTTCGCAGGTCGGTCCACTTGCGAGAGATCCCGGAAGACTTCCCGGAGGCACCATGATGTCGCGTGCGCGCAGTACGTTGAGCGGGTTCATGTGGCTGACGAAGTCCGACACGTAGTCGTCTGCAGGGTTCTTGACGATTTCCTGCGGTGTTCCGAGCTGAATGACACGGCCACCTTCCATGATCGCGATGCGTGAACCGATCTTGGCGGCCTCGTCGAGATCATGACTGACAAAGATGATCGTCCGGTTCAGTTCCTTTTGCAGATCCAGCAACTCGTCCTGGAGCTTGTCGCGGATAAGGGGATCAAGGGCCGAAAACGGTTCGTCCATCAGCAGGATCGGTGCGTCCGTGGCAAATGCGCGGGCCAGGCCGACACGCTGCTGCATGCCGCCCGACAGTTCGTGAACGTATTTCTCACCCCAACCGGAGAGGCCGACGAGCTTGAGCTGGGTTTCAACCTTGGCCGCGCGGTCCTTGACCGACATTCCGGCAAGTTCGAGACCGAAGCCCACATTTTCAGCGACCGTGCGCCAGGGCAGCAGTCCGAATTGCTGGAACACCATGGCAATCCGGCTACGGCGCAACTCACGCAGTTCGGTGGATGAACAGGTTTCCGGGTTCACGTAACGGCTGCCGTCATGGACCTGAACTTCGCCGCGGATCACCGGATTGAGACCGTTGACCGCACGCAGCAAAGTCGACTTGCCAGACCCGGAAAGGCCCATCAGCACCAGAACTTCGCCCTCGTGGATATCGAGGCTGGCTCCTGCGACGCCGAGGATCTGTCCAGTTTCGGCCTGGATTTCCTGACGCGTCTTGCGTGCGTCTACCAATGGCAATGCGGACTTTGGATCATCGCCGAAAACGATGTCGACATCCTTGAAAGTGACAATCGGGGTTCCGGACATGTTAGTCATCGCTTGGCCCCCTCTTTGGAGCGGAAGAAGCGGTCAAGCACAATTGCAATGAGGACAATGCACAGCCCTGACTCAAACCCGAGAGCAATATTGGCCGTATTAAGCGCGCGCAGTACAGGTTCACCAAGTCCGTCGGCTGCAACAAGTGCTGCGATGACCACCATAGAAAGCGATAACATGATTGTCTGGGTCAAACCCGCTTTGATTTGTGGCAGCGCATAGGGAAGTTCGACCTTCCATAACAGCTGCGACTTGGTTGCCCCGAACGCCTTACCTGCTTCAAGTAACGCATTTGGGGTCGAGGAAACACCGAGTTGGGTGAGCCGGATCGGGGCTGGTATCGCAAAAATAACCGTCGCGACAAGACCGGGGACCATGCCAAGACCGAATAGAATGAGAGCGGGGATCAAATAGACAAAGGTTGGAAGGGTTTGCATCAAGTCGAGCACAGGACGCAAAAAGGAATAGAATTTTGGATTGTGCGCAGCAAGAACACCGACCGGAACACCCACAACCATACAGACAACAGACGATGAGACCACAAGCGCCAGTGTTTCAGTAGTCTGTTCCCAGTACCCCTGATTGATGATCAAAAGCAGACACGCGGCCACAAGGGCAGCAAAGGTTAATGTCCGTTGGACCAGGAAAGCCAAAGCAACGATGATCGCGACCAACAGCAATGGATGTGGAGCCTGAAGAACCCAGAGAATTCCATCAATCATTGCAAGGAGAAATGCGGAAATTCCGTCGAATATCCAGTAAGCGTTTTCTGTCAGCCAATCAACGCCGTTTTTTGCCCATTTGCCGATCGGTATTTTGTTCTCTGTAAGCCAGTCCAACTTGTCGCCCCTTCTGTGTCTAAAACAAAGACGCCGGCGATCAAGCCGGCGTCCCAGTAAGGTTTAAACCTTAGAGGCCAAGTGCACCTTTCACAGCGGCAAACGAGTCGCCTCCGTCGAATGTCTTTACACCCACCAGCCAGCTTTCGAATGTAGCGGGATGCTCTTTTAACCAAGCTGCTGCCGCCTTGTTCGGATCCTCTCCATCAGTCAGGATCGCGCCCATGATCTCGTTTTCCATGGCAAGCGAGAACTCGAGGTTTTCAAGAAACTTGCCGACGTTCGGGCACTCTTTGGTGTAGCCCGCGCGGACATTCGTGTAGACCGTCGCGCCACCGAAGTTCGGGCCGAAAATGTCGTCGCCACCTTCCAGATAGGCCATCTCGAAATTGGCGTTCATCGGATGTGGTTCCCAGCCGAGGAAGACGATATCGTTTTCCCGTCTTCCGGCACGCGTCACTTGGGCGAGCATGCCCTGCTCGGACGACTCAACAACTTCAAAGCCTTCGAGACCAAAAAGGTTTTCGTCGATCATGCCGATGATCAGGCGATTGCCGTCATTGCCCGGCTCAATGCCGTAGATCTTGCCATCAAGATCGTCCCGGAACTTGGCGATGTCCTGGAAGCTCTTCAGGCCCTTGTCATAGGTGTATTTCGGAACCGCGAGCGTGTATTTGGCCCCTTCCAGATTGGCGCGAACGGTTTCGACCGACCCATCTTCACGGTAATTCTTGATATCGCCTTCCATTGTCGGCATCCAATTGCCGAGGAAGATGTCGATGTCCTTGTTCTTAAGGGACGCATAGGTAACCGGCACGGACAGCAATTTTACATCCGGTTCATAGCCAAGCGCTTCAAGCACCACCGATGTCGCTGCCGTCGTTGCCGTGATATCCGTCCAGCCGACGTCCGAGAACCGAACCGTCTTGCAGGCATCCGGGTCGCTGGCAAGTGCCGTGCCGGACAGCATCAGGCTAAGTGCCAGACCTCCAGCGAGTTTCGCTGCAATGTTCATGAGTATACCTCCTTCGGAAAGCTGACTTATCTATTTTACAGGGTGCGTGGTCCTGCACGGCGCATAACGCCGGAACCCGCGAAGGACGGACGTCAGAAGTGTCCGTGACATTCCTCCAAGACCCTGCCCCGGCGCAATCCAAACATCCACTGCAAAATTTTGCAAGTTTTCATTGATTGAACGTTCAATTAAAAATAATACTCGGGAAAGCCCGGAGATTGCGATGCCCAAAGTCGGAATGGAAGCGGAACGTCGGAAAAGCCTGATCGATGCGACCGTCGACGCAATTCATGAACGTGGTTACAGCGACATCACGATGGCCCAGATCGCCAAGCGCGCTGGCGTCTCCGGCGGGTTGGTTCACCACTATTTCGGGTCGAAAGACCAATTGCTTGCAGCAACAATGCGACATCTGTTGACCGAACTCGGCCGCGCAATCCGCAAGGACCTTGCCCGCGCTGAAACACCGCGCGAACGCATTTCGGCAATCATCACCGGCAACTTTGCGACCGACCAGTTCCAGCCCGCCGTGATAGCCGCATGGCTCGCTTTTTACGTGCAGTCGCGCACGACGAAGAGCAACAGCCGGTTGTTGCGTGTTTATGCGGCACGGCTGGCTTCAAATCTGACATTCAATCTGCGCTCATTCATGCCACGTGCCGAGGCGCAGCGTGTTGCAGAGGGAACGGCTTCGATGATCGATGGTGTCTGGATCCGCCAGGCCTTGAGCGATGCCCGTCCGGACCGGCAGGCAGCGATCGCAATCGTTGAAGACTATGTTGAAACCAAAATCGCCGCTTACACGAACCGTGCCGACAACGGCTGAGCAGGAGCTCTTTCATGCCTGACCAGTTTGACTTCATTATCGTGGGTGCCGGCTCCGCAGGATGCGCCATGGCGAACCGCTTGTCGGAAGATCCGAACAACCGGGTGCTGGTGCTGGAATTCGGCGGGACTGATGTTGGCCCGCTGATCCAGATGCCGGCGGCGCTTTCCTATCCCATGAACCTGCCGATTTACGACTGGGGTTTTGAGAGCGAGCCGGAGCCTCACCTTGGCGGACGCCGGCTTGCGACACCGCGCGGCAAGGTGATCGGCGGATCGTCCTCCATCAACGGCATGGTCTACGTGCGCGGCCACGCCTGCGACTTCGATACCTGGGAAGAAATGGGGGCAAGCGGCTGGGGCTACCGGCATGTCCTGCCCTACTACAAGCGGCTTGAACAGAACCCGCAGGGACAGAATGGCTGGCGCGGGACCGACGGCCCCTTGCATGTGCAGCGCGGCACAAAGTGGAACCCCCTGTTTCATGCCTTCCGCGATGCCGGTCAGCAGGCGGGCTATGGCGTCACGGAAGACTATAACGGTGAAAAGCAGGAAGGTTTCGGCGACATGGAGATGACGGTCCACAAGGGCCGTCGCTGGTCTGCCGCCAACGCCTATCTGAAGCCCGCCCTCAAGCGCGGCAATCTGGAACTGATAAAGGGCGCACTTGTCCGCAAGGTTCTGATCGAAAACAACCGCGCCGTTGGTGTCGAATTCGAGACCGGCGGCGAAATCCGCGAAGCCCGGGCCGCGCGCGAAGTCGTTCTTGCCGCTTCGTCCATCAACTCACCCAAGATACTGATGCTTTCCGGCATCGGCCCTGCCGACCAGCTGTCTGAGTTGGGCATCGAAGTCGTTGCAGACCGGCCCGGAGTCGGTGCCAACCTGCAGGACCATCTGGAACTTTACATCCAGCAGGCATGTACGCAGCCGATCACGCTCTACAAGCACTGGAACCTCTTCTCCAAGGCAATGATCGGTGCCCAGTGGCTGTTCTTCAAGAATGGCCTTGGCGCGTCGAACCAGTTCGAGAGTTGCGCCTTTATCCGAACAAAGCCAGGCATCAAATATCCGGACGTGCAGTATCACTTCCTGCCCTTTGCCGTGCGTTATGACGGCCAGGCGGCGGCGGAAGGGCATGGGTTTCAGGCACATGTCGGCCCGATGCGGTCAAAGTCGCGCGGCCGCATTTCGCTGAAATCCGGTGACCCGAAGGACAAACCGTCGATCCTCTTCAACTACATGTCGCATGAAGAGGACTGGGAGGACTTCAGAACCTGTATCCGTCTGACGCGGGAAATATTCGGTCAGGAGGCATTCGCGCCCTATCGCGGCAAGGAAATCCAGCCGGGAGACAATGTGCAAAGCGATGAAGCGCTCAACGATTTCATCCGCGAGCATGTGGAAAGCGCCTATCATCCTTGCGGAACCTGCAAGATGGGTGCAGCGGACGATGCGACGGCTGTTGTCGACCCGCAATGCCGTGTGATCGGCGTCGATGGGTTGCGTGTTGCAGACAGCTCCATTTTCCCGCAAATCACCAATGGCAACCTCAATGCCCCTTCGATCATGGTCGGTGAGAAGGCCTCCGATCATATCCTGGGCAAAGACCCGCTTCCGGCCTCGAACCAGCAGCCCTGGATCCATCCGGACTGGGAAAACAGCCAACGCTAACGCCAGGCCGGATCAGCGGCCCAAGATCAATTTCAGGAGCACCTCATGCGCGCCCAACCGAAAGCCTCGCACTATGTCGGCGGTTCCTATCTGGAAAGCCAGTCCGGAACGCCGTTTGATTCCCTTTATCCGGCGACGGGTGAGGTCATTGCCCGAATCCAGTCGGCGGACGATGCGGTCATTGAGGCTGCTGTTTCAGCGGCGAAAGAAGGCCAGAAGGTTTGGGCGGCGACATCCCCTGCCGAACGTGGCCGGGTTCTGCGCCGTGCCGCTGAGCTGCTGCGTGCGCAGAACCACGACCTTTCGGTGCTGGAAACACTCGACACAGGCAAACCCCTGCAGGAAACGCTCATCGCCGACGCCGCTTCAGGCGCAGACTGCCTTGAATACTATGGCGGCTTGGCCGCGACGCTTACCGGCGAACATATCGATCTTGGCGGATCCTTTGCCTATACGAAACGCGAGCCGCTCGGGGTCTGCTTCGGGATCGGTGCCTGGAACTATCCGATCCAGATTGCCTGCTGGAAATCGGCACCGGCGCTGGTCTGCGGCAACGCCATGATCTTCAAGCCTTCCGAGGTCACACCGCTCAGCGCATTGAAACTGGCCGAGGCACTCACCGAAGCCGGATTGCCGGATGGCGTTTTCAACGTGATCCAGGGTTTTGGCGACGTTGGCGCAAAGATGGTTGCGCATCCCGATATTGCAAAGGTCTCGTTGACAGGATCGGTCCCGACCGGTGCGAAGGTCGCCGCCCTTGCCGGTGAACACCTGAAGAAGACGACCTTGGAACTCGGCGGCAAGTCACCGCTTATCATCTTCGACGACGCCGACATCGAGAACGCAGTTTCAGCTGCCATCAACGCAAACTTCTATTCAAGCGGACAGATTTGTTCGAACGGAACGCGTGTTTTCGTTCACAAGGCGATCAAGGAAGAATTTCTAGCCCGCCTCGCCGAGCGCACAGGCAACGCACTCCTTGGGGATCCGCTGGATGAAGCGACGAATATCGGCCCGCTGGTTTCCAGACAGCAATTCGACAAGGTCATGCACTACATGCAGATCGGTCAACGGGAGGGCGCCCGGCTGGTATGCGGCGGCGGTGCTGCCAGTGTCGACAGTCTCCCTGATGGCTACTTTGTCCAGCCAACGGTTTTTGCCGATGTCAAGGACGACATGACCATTGCCAGGGAAGAGATTTTCGGGCCGGTGCTCAGCGTTCTCGACTTCGACGATGAAGATGACGTTGTGACACGGGCCAACGATACCGAATTCGGTCTTGCCGCAGGCGTCTTCACACGAGACATTCAACGCGCGCACCGCGTGATCGGCAGGCTTCAGGCCGGGACTTGCTGGATCAACACCTACAATCTGACTCCAATCGAAATGCCTTTTGGCGGCTACAAGAAATCCGGCATTGGCCGCGAAAACGGTCATGCCGCTATTGAGTATTACAGCCAGATCAAAAGCGTTTACGTTGAAATGGAGGGTGTTGAAGCTGCATTTTGACCAGTCTCAGCCGATTTCAGACAAACAGTCCCCGGTGAATTCGCCGGGGATTTTTGCTTTATTGCATCTCACGCAGATTGAAGTTTGAACGGCTGAGACCAGATTAGCAGTGAACCGGGATTACGAGGAAACCGAATGACCCGAAACGTGCTCGACCCCGCGCCGCGCAGCTATGCCCCGCATGTCTATCTTCTCAACCGTTCCCAGCGCGGTGCCTCCTGTGCACCTGAGCAACAAACGCTCGGCGATGTACATGACTGGCTGTTGCACCAGGCAACACGGATCGACAACGTGATGCTGATGTTCGAGGAATTCATGTGGCGCTGCACCGCCGCGGATCTCGGCATCGATCGCTGCACGCTGCATATCGGAACGCTTCATCCCAGGATGATCGGATTTTCCTGGTTCTGGAGCCGCCTCGATCAGATCTGCGATGAAATCGCAGCAGATGCGGGCGCAATTACGCAGACCGCCTTCACCCGTAATCCGCTCTACAAAGTCATTATCGAAGGACAGACGATCAAGGTTGACCTTGAAACGGAGGAGGGGCGCACCTCTGCGCCACTCATGAAGGAGCTGGCTGAGCAGGGATTTACCGCCTATGCGGCCATGCCTCTCAGCGCTTCGGGCGAAACGTTCAATGCGATGACTTTCGCAACGACGCGCCCGGGTGGGTTTGAGACCAAGGACAAGGATCAGATCAAACGGCTGATCGACCTTCTAGCGCTCCATGTGGAACGGCACATTGTGACCCGCATTGCACGCAACGTCGCCGACACATATCTCGGCCCGATCGCAGGACGGCGTGTTCTTGACGGTGAAATCCGTCGCGGTGACGGCGAGGCCATCGAAGCGGTGGTCTTCATGTCGGACATGCGCGGCTTTACCCAGCTTGCGGACCGGCTAAGCGGGCCTGAGGTCACTGCGATACTCAATGCTTATTTTGACCGGGTATCCGTCGCGATCCTCAACCATGGCGGTGATATTCTGAAATTCATGGGAGATGGCATTCTGGCTGTTTTCGACCAGAAGGTTCTAGGCGAGGGCGCAGCAGCTTCTGCGGCCGTGAACGCTGCCAGAGCAGCGCTTGCAGCTATCGAGGATCTTAATGAAAATGCGCCCGATGATCTCCCGCCAGCCGAGCTCTGGCATCCGCTCAAGATCGGCATAGGGCTACACAGGGGCGAAGTTTTCTTCGGCAATGTCGGTGGAGAAGAACGGCTCGATTTCACCGTAATCGGACGGGCGGTCAACGAAACCAGCCGTGTTGAGTCCTTATGCAAGCCTCTTGGCCGCGAACTGCTACTGACCGAACCCGTTCGGGATGCCCTCACGGGCGAGCTGCAGACCGGCCTCAACGAAATGGGCGAGCACGCGCTGCGCGGTGTCGGCAAACCGGTCGCGATCTTCGCGGCATGAATGTCTGACGTCCTGCCGGTCGATCTTTAAGGCTTGCCTGTCATCCCGGCACAAACCGGGATGACAGTAGCCGCAACAAGACGCTCACTTCGTCAGAATCAACTTGCCCTGCTTTGTGATCGACAGGCGATACGTGTCCTCGTTGTGCTGGATCTGGATCTGACGCAGCCCGCTGAACAATTCGCGCGAATCGAACTCGGATTTCGGCTTCACTGCATTCGCGGCCAAGGCGTGTCGAGAGCTGCCTGGCACGCTTATGGAAAGGCGGCGCTTCTGGCTGTTGGCGGTTGGTGTCATTGGCGCGATCGGTCCTTGGCCCGTGTTTGTCAGCTTCGCGAAAGGCTTCGCGAGAGCGTCCAGATGAGAACAATTAAAAGGTGAGTTTCTTACTCAACTTTATACTTGACACTCATACTCAAGTTTTCCTATCAAGGCAATGCCTGATCGAAACGGAACTGGAAATCGCGTCCTCCGGTTTTGCAAAGAACAGGGTCTGCGGGCAACCGAAGACAAAAAATGCCAGGCCAGCCAACCGCCCTCTCCTCTCCCTCAGCGGCTAGCCAGCCCGGCCTTTTCTTTTGGTTCAAATGTGAGCCGCTGTCTCGTTCAAATGAAAAAAGCGCCAACCTGCCGGTGGCGCTTTTTGCAACTTACCATCCTGGATGATTATGCGTTCGCGGCAATCGGCGTGCTTGCGACATCAATTTTCAACAGATCGCGCATGCCAAACCGGTCTTCGGAGAGATCGGCAATCGATTTCGCGTCGAGCACTTCCATGAAGGCTTCCAGAGCTTCATGCAACAATCCGTTGAAGCCACACGATACGATCAGCGGACAGTCTTTTCGCCCTGAATCGAAACACTCTGCAAGCAGGAAGCTTTCTTCCGCTGCCCGGACAACCTCACCCACCGTGATCTGCTCCGCAGGACGGCCCAGCATGACCCCTCCATTGCGGCCGCGAATGGTCTTGATCAGATTGGCATCGACCAGGACCTTCATGATCTTGAAGAGATGGGTTTCCGACATGTCAAAGCTGGCCGCGATATCTGCAACCTTGCTTGGTTTGTCGGGGTTCACGGCGCAATACATGAGAGCGCGCACGGCGTAATTGGTCTGTTGTGTCAAGCGCATGACGTAGATATGCGGCGCGAGGCCTCAAAGGTCAATGCAAAAAATTGAGTGTATGAGTGCACTTTACGTTTTTTAGACCGATTCAAGACTAACCGGGCAAATTGTCCTTGAGAAAAACATCAATGCCAATGCGCTCCTGACCGTCGTTGATCGGCGCGCCATCGCAAAGGGCCTTCAGAACCCTGATGGCGCTTCGGATTTCGTGACCGGGATCCTGTGCAATGACGGCGTCCATTACATTGTTTCTAAGCGCATCGCTCGTGTAAGGCGTCAGTTCATGCCCGACGAATACAATTTTTTCTGCCCGCGCGGAGGCCGACAATGCGGCGATTGTTCCGCGGTTCCCCGCACCAATATTGTAAAGACCTGCCAGGTCCGGAACGTCCTTGAGCAGCTTTGTCACCAGATCCGCATTCCTGGCATTGTCATCTCTGCCCTCACGCACCTTGAGCAGCTCCAGATGCGGAAATTCGGTTTCGATAACCTGCCTGCAGCCTTCATATCGCTCGGCGTGATCCCGCAAACCAAGCGACCCTGCGATCAGGCCGATCTGACCTTCTTTTTCTGGCAGGAAACGGCCAAGCAATCGACCGGCAGTGCGTCCGGCGGCTTGATTGTCGATCCCGACAAAGTGCTGACGCGCGGAAGACGGGTGATCCGAGACAAGTGTCACGACCGGGACGCCGCGGTCCTGAAGGCGGTCGATGCTAGCCCTGACTTCCGGAAAGGCCGGCGCCACGACCGCGACCCCATCGCAAACTGATCTGTCCAGCACCGCCAGGGTGCCGGCTACACGATGCCCATCAAAGGCATCGATCGGCTCCACATGAATGGTCATCCGGTCACCGCTCATCGTTTCGGCATGCGAGGCGGCTTCCTGGGAGAGGTCCTCCATGAAGGCGTTCGGACCGTTCGGGATCAAAAAGTGAAACCGGTAAAGCCGCTTCTTGGCGAGACCGGCTGCAAAGACATCGGGTTTGTAATTCAGATTGTCAGCGGCAAGCCTGACTTTTTCGATCGTTGCCTTGCGCACACCCGGACGGCCATTAAGCACCCGGTCAACCGTCGCCAGACTGACGCCAGCCGTTGCCGCCACATCATGGATTGTCACGCGCTTCATGCACACCTCTCGAATGAAGACAGTATACAAGCGAATGAGGAACGGTCATCAAAAAATGCTGCAGCGCATTAAAATGCACACCCAAGTGACTTTTTACACGAATTGACCCGCGGCGTGACCGGACGACCAGGCCCATTGGAAATTGAAGCCTCCGAGGTGGCCGGTCACGTCCACGGCCTCGCCTATGAAATAAAGACCGGGCACTCCGGCTGTTTCCATGGTTTTCGAAGAGAGTTCCTTGGTGTCGACGCCGCCGAGGGTCACTTCCGCCGTCCGGTAGCCTTCAGTCCCGACCGGGGTCAGTTGCCAACGGTTCAGCTGCTCGGCGGCCCGGCGCAATGCCTTGTCCGACTGATCAGCAAGCCGTCCCTTCAACCGGAACGCCTGGGCGAGAGCATCTGCGAGCCTGTTCGGCAAAAGCTGACCGAGCGCTGTTTTCAAATCCTGTTTCGGTGCATCCTGTCGTGCTGTGCGCAAGGTTTCAAAAACGTCCGCGCCGGGAACCAGATTTACCGAAATCGGTTTGCCCTCCTGCCAGTAGGAGGAAATTTGCAGGATTGAAGGTCCCGACAAGCCGCGATGGGTGAAGAGCAGGCCTTCCTGAAACGTCGTTTTCTGGAATGAGACCCTGGCGTCCACTGCAACACCTGACAGAGAGCTGCAGAGTTCCTTATTGGCATCCGAAAACGTCAGCGGCACCAGGGCAGCCCGTGGCGGGACGATCTTCAGACCGAATTGCTTGGCAAGGTCATAGGCAAAGCCTGTCGCGCCCATTTTCGGGATCGACGGTCCGCCCGTCGCAACCACAAGCGTCTGCGCTCTTAAGGGTCCCTTCGACGTTGACACCGAGAACCGGTCATCGGGCTTGGAGACCGCCTTGATCCCGGTTTCCAGCTGCAATGCGCCACCGGCCGCTTCAAGTTCGGTGAGCAGCATCCGGATGATGTCCTTGGCGCTCTCGTCACAAAAGAGCTGGCCGAGCGTTTTTTCGTGCCAGGGAATACGGTGTTTTTCCACCAGCTTCAGAAAATCCTGCTGGGTGTAGCGCTTCAGGGCTGAAACGCAGAAACGCGGGTTTTGCGATAGAAAGTTCTCCGGGGAACAATGCAGATTGGTGAAATTGCAGCGGCCGCCGCCCGAGATGCGGATCTTGTCCGCAGGCCGCTTGGCATGGTCGATGACCAGCACCTGGCGCCCGCGCTTTGCCGCCTCAATCGCACACATCAGACCGGCGGCACCACCACCGAGCACAAGAACATCCAAATCACGCATGGGCGCGCTTATACCGACTTTGGATCGTGTGAGTAAGGGCCATTTCTGCTCTTTATTGAGGCTCGGCAGGAACGAGTTATGTCGGCAGATCCGCTGAGTGTGAAACTGTTTTCCGGCCAGGCGCAGCGCGAGCCGGAACCCCGGGGCCACAAGCGTCGCAGGACGATTGAGCCCATGGGGGAGCACCGATCCCGGATCTCCGCTACGCTGGGTCCGGGATGACGAAGGAAAACAGATGTCGCCGAAAGTCCCTCGTTCTGAGAGACCTCATTGGTGGCTGGTCGCCCTTTGCTTAGCGAAGACGGATGCGAGATCCGTACCAGCATGTCTGCAGCCAACCTTTGTTGTCATCCCGGACGTAGCGAAGCGCAGGTCCGGGATCCAGTAACCACAACTCTATTCTCCGAACTTTCACACATTCGTTTACTGGATCCCGGTCTCGGTGCCACCGAACCGGGATGACAAGGAATACGGGCTTATGCCCCAAGTCGAACAAAAAACCGGCCGCCCTTTCGGGCCGCCGGTCTGATTGATTTCCTCCTGAAAGGAAGAAACTTACTTCATTTCGGTGATGACTTCGAAGCCGTTGGAGCCGACTTCAAAGAGAGCGTAAGTGCCCGGAACGTCGCCTTTTTCGTCGAAGTTGTGGTCGCCGGCTGCGCCTTTGTAGTCGATGGCGGTGCCGGCTGCGATCAGCTCTTTCGCCTTCTTCCACTCGCCCGGACGGATGGCTTCGCCTTCACCGTTGGAGACGTCGACGACAGCCGCCGCGACGTCGGCCTTGTTGCCGCCGGCCTTTTCAATGGCGAGCGCCAGCACGAAAGCCGCGTCGTAAGAGGTGTTGGCAAAGATCGCATCGGGATCTCCACCGACGCCCTTGAAAGCTTCGTTGAACATGTTCAGCGACTCGGACTGCTCACCAACCGGAGACGAAGACACAAACGTGGCCAGGTTTTCTGCACCCAGTTCGTTGATCACAGCATCGGACTTCATGCCGTCACCGCCGACGAACTTGTCGAAGAAGCCGTTTTCAAGTGCCTGGCGCAAAATGGTGAGACCGGTGCCGTCGCCATAGTCGAAGATGACCAGCGTATCAGCGCCACCCTTGGCGAGTTCCGCCAGGTTGGAGCGGTAAGAGGCCTTGCCTTCTTCATGCGCAGCAAATTGCGTGATTTCGCCGCCGAGTTCATCGGCATACTCGGCTTTGAACGCATTGGCGAGGCCAGTGCCGTAGTCATTGTTGAGGTAAGCAACCGCAACTTTGCCGTAGCCCATCTCTTTCATGGTACGTGCAAGCGCACGGCCCTGGTAATCGTCGGACGGAACGGTGCGGAACACAGTGCCCTTGTCTTCCAGACCGGAGATTTCGGGGGACGTACCTGACGGCGTGATCAGCGCGATGCCAGCCGGGATGGTGACGGAACCGGCAGCCGCGAGAACTGCGCCCGAACAATGCGGGCCGACGATGCCGACGACACCTTCGATGTTGACCGCCTTGGTTGCAGCGTCCGTGCCGCCTTGCGGATTGCAGGCACTGTCGCCGACGACGCCGACGAGGTTCTCGCCGTCACCGATACCGCCCTGCTCGTTGACCTGCTGAACCGCCAGCTGTGCGGCGTCGATCATGGCTGGTGCCATCGCAGCGATCGGGCCGGAAACGCCGCCGATCAGACCGATTTTCACGTCGGCCTGCGCGGGTGCGGACGCCAGAGCTGTTGCGGCCAGCATGCCTGCAGCAAGTGCAATAAACCTGGTTTTCATAAGAGTACCTCCTCAATTATCCGGTCTTTGCCGGGTCTTTAGGAATTTCGGTTCCCGCATCTGAAAACAAATGCGATCCCCAAGGGAGCGGGCCTAGTGCGGGTCCGCCCCGGATTTCGTTGCCCGCTGGTCTCCCCTCAATGGCTCGGGAAGCAGTCCTTCCGGCCGAAAGCGCAGAACCAGCTGCAGCATCAGGCCGATCAGGAACAAGCGGATGTATTTTGCCTGGACCGCATATTCATGCGGAAGGCGGTCAGTTGCAATCTCTGATACGGACCAAATGATCCAAACCACCGCAGCACCCAGGATCGCGCCCCGATTGTTCCCGGAGCCGCCAAGGATAAGCATGATCCAGATCAGGAATGTTGCGACCATTGGATCAATGGCCTCCGGCGTGATGGATCGGTTGAAATGGGCAAACAGGGCGCCGCCCAAACCCATCAGCGCCGCGCCGAAGATAAAGGCTTCCAGACGGCGGAACTCCACGTCCTTGCCCATGGCCTTTGCCGCGTCCTCATTGTCGCGGATTGCCCGCATCATTCGCCCCCAGGGCGCATTGAACTGGCGTTCAACGAGAACATAGGCGGTGATCAGAACGGCCAGAACGATGATCAGATAAGCGATTTGCGATTCCATATATGCCAGGTCCCCGGCCGGACGCGGAATGCTGGAAATGCCGCGCGCTCCGTTCGTCAGTACCGGCTCGGACTTGATGACCAGACGGATAATCTCGGCGATACCGATCGAGGCAATCGCCAGGTAGTCGGACCGGAACCGCAGACAGATCTTGCCAATCGGCCAGGCCACCAGAGCTGCCGCGAGCATCGCCGCGACCCACCCGAAAATGAAGTGAAGATCGAAGCCTCCTATCCGGCCATCTGCCGGCGGCGTGGAAATGATCGCGGACGTATAGGCACCGACCGCAAAGAAACCGGCGATACCCGCATTGAAGAGACCCGCAAAGCCCCACTGGATGTTCAGGCCCAGCGCCAGCAGAGCGTAGATGCAGATAAAGATCCCCATGAAGAGGGCATAGTTTACAAGACCCAGAAACTCCATCTTGCTCCCTCCTCTTAAAGAACCTTGCCCTTGAGCAGCCCGGTCGGGCGCACAAGCAGCATGAACAACAATATGGCAAAAGCCATGGCCGCCTTGTATTCGCTTGGGATAACCAGAACCGAGAGTTCTTCGGCGATACCGACGATCAGGCCGCCAAGCACCGCCCCCTCAACCCGGCCGACACCGCCAAGAATGGCGGCCGCGAACATGGGAAGCAGCATGTGCCAGCCCATCATGGATTTCAGTTCCGTATTGATGCCCAGGAAAAAGCCGGAAGCAGCGCATAGACCACCAGCGATTACCCAGGTCAGCATGACGACTTTCTTGTTGTCGATGCCGGAGAGCAGAGCAAGGTTCGGATTGTCCGACATAGCCCGCATCGCCTTACCCCACTTGGAACGGGTCAGGAACACATGCAGGACGCCGACCAGTGCGACCATTGCTAGGATCGTGTATATCTCCCGGTCGCGAATACGGATGCCGAAATAGTCTTCCGGGCGCACGATACCGCGGGAATAGGTCTGCGTATCGACGCCCCAAACGACCTGGACGACCGCCCTGATCATGAGCGCGATCCCGAGCGATGCCATGACGGTCACGATCTTGGGCCGCTCGCGGAGGTGCTCGTAAAAGACCTTGTCGATCCCGACCGCAACGGCTGCGGTTCCTAGGATGGCGATCGGAAGCGCAACATAAGGAGAGACCCCAAGGCTTGTGACGACAGCAAGAGCGATGAAGGCGCCGAGCGTTGCCATATCGCCATGTGCCAGATGGGCATAGCGCAGGATCGCGAAGATCAGCGTGATGCCAACAGCACCCAGAGCGTAGATCGACCCGAGCACAACGCCGGGCACAATGTAGAAATTGAGAAGTTCGAACAGGTCCATACCGATCACCCACCCAGAAACATTTCGGCGACTTCACGGTCGGCAAGAAGATCCGCACCGGTCCCTTCATGACGATTTTTGCCTGCGGCGAGGACATATCCGCGATCGGCAAAGGCAAGTGCCTGCTTGGCATGCTGCTCAACCAGAAGGATGGCGACGCCGGTGTCGCGCACATCGCGGCAGATCTGGAAAATCTGCTCCATGTATTTCGGTGAAAGGCCTGCGGTCGGTTCGTCCAGAAGAAGGAGTTTCGGGTCCAGCATCAGCGCCCGGCCCATGGCAACCATCTGACGCTGACCACCGGACAGACTGCCGGCCAGCGTCTTGCGGCGCGCTTTGAGATCCGGGAACAGTTCGTAGACCCGGTCATATGACGCCGACAGGTCTCCGGACTTCAGAAAGCCGCCCATCTCAAGGTTTTCATGTATCGACATTTCGCGAAATATGTTGTCGACCTGCGGCACATAACAAATCCCGCGCTGTACGATCCGGTTCGGCGCCCACCCGGTGATATCGTCACCGTCGAAGAGAATTTTACCGCCGCGTATTGTCAGCAGGCCGAAGACGGATTTCATGGCGGTGGATTTGCCAGCACCGTTCGGGCCGACAATCACGACGATTTCGTCCTGTGCGACGCTCAGCGAAACCGTTTGAAGAATGTCCGCCTCGCCATACCCTCCGGTCAGGCTTTCCATGGAAAGAAGCGCAGTCATGCAGCGTCTCCCGTGGTTTCGCCAAGGTAGGCTTCAAGCACCTGCGGATCGGAGCGCACCGTCTGGAAATCACCTTCGATCAGCACCCTGCCCTCTGCCATGCAGACGACCGGATCACACAGCTTCTCGATCATCTCCATGTCGTGTTCGATCAGAATGAAGGTATAGCCGCGTTCCTTGTTGAGGATATCGATCTTGGTTTCCAGTTTGCGCAGCAAGGTCCGGTTGACGCCCGCTGCCGGTTCATCAAGAAGAACCAGCTTTGCGTCGGTCATCATTGTGCGCCCCAGTTCCAGAAGTTTTTTCTGGCCTCCGGACAGATTGCCTGCGCGCTCGTGCGCGACGTGGCTCAGTTCCAGAAACTCAAGCGTTTCGTAAGCTTTGCGTTCAACGTCGTGTTCCGACGTCTTCACGCGGCCCCACGCCACCCAGTTGGCGAACAGGCTTTCCCCCGGCTGTGATGGGGGCACCATCATCAGGTTCTCAAGCGCTGTGAGCTTGTGGAATTCATGGGGGATTTGGAACGTGCGCACCAGTCCCTTGAGAAAAAGCTGATGACTGGCAAGGCCCGTCACGTCCTCGCCTTGGAAACGGATGGCACCACTTGTTGGATGAAGCGCTCCGGCGATCAGATTGAAGAGCGTTGTTTTCCCGGCGCCGTTAGGCCCTATCAGTCCTGTGATACTGTTTGCTTCGACGCGAAAGGTGCAGCCATTGACTGCTTTGAAACCGCCAAAATCCATAACGAGCTGATCAAGCTCTAGCATTCAAGCTCCTCGCCGCCCCCCAAAAGCGGTCTTTCTTCTTTCATCTTGGCTGCGCCTCGCCTTTCCGGCTCTTTTGACAAACGTTTGACGCCTGCCCGTCGCAACAAGATGACCTTCTAACTTCATTGGCTCAGCAATCAACCGATAATCACCCGCTTACACAGTAGAAAGGGCAAGATATTCCAGAATTTGCCCGTCCGCGAAACGTGTAATTCTGAAACCTGCCAAGTTTGCTGGGGGTGTCCTGTAAGCGTGCCGGACAAATGCCGGTTTTCGCCTGACCCATGATTTCGACAGCGTGCCCGGAAAATCCGCCGACGCCTAAAAACCGCTTTTCCTGCCAATTGTGGCACTATGCAGGTCATCTCGCATCGATTTATACGTAATTCTGCCAATAAACTTCAGACTTTTCCTCAACGAATTCAATTTGAAGGAATATTATTAGGTCCATTTCAGGGTTTCTCGATTACAGTCGATCTTCTGTTTTGTGCATCGCAATTAATACTGCGAGCACGCATGCGATAGAACTACAGGCAGGTGAGCCGACGGCCCGCAAAGCCTTTAAACGGAGTTTGGAGGAAAAACTGGCAAGCCAACCCGAACCGTCCCCGGATAGACATGACGTGACGCCCCTGTTTCCGGTCACCATTGCCGACGGCAAAGTTGATATGGACCTTGTCCTCCAGTTGTACGACAGACTCGATACGGCAGTATGGATCTTCGATTTTGACCACAAAAGATATTTGTGGGCTAACAAAAAGACGCTTGAAATTACCGAAGCGGAATCTCTTGAGGAATTGCAATCGCGCGACCTTGCGGCCGATATGTCACCGGCGGTCGAGCAACGTCTCAGGCAGTACCAGCAGGACTTCAAGAAAAGCGATACAAGCTTCTCCGAAATCTGGACACTCTATCCGAAGGGCAAACCAAAGGTATTGCAGATCGCCATGAGCGGCGTCCGGCTGAGGGATGGTCGGATGGGTCTGCTTTGTGAAGGTCGCGAACATCACGAACAGCAACCCGAAACACTGCGAAGCGCCGAAGCCCTTCTGCACACAACGGTGATGATTTCGCTGTTTTCAAGACAAGGCGAGCCGCTCTACAGGAATACCGCCTCGCGCGCGTCGTGTGTCTCGCTCGAGACACAGTTCCATGAGCAGTTTGTGCATCCGGAGGATGTTCAGAGCGTATTCGATGTGGTTGATCGCGAACGATCGCTCAAATTCGTCGCGCAAATGAAGACGAATGCCGGAGCGAAATGGCACGAACTGACCATTCGCGCATGCCACGATGCGGTTTCCGGACAAGATGCCTATCTCGTCAGCGAAATCGACGTTACCGAACTTCACGAGACCAAGGAACGTGCGCAGTACCTCGCGAGCCACGATACGCTCACAGGCCTTTCCAACAGAACCTACCTCCAGGAACGGCTCACACAGATTCTCGATGTCGCCAAGCGCAATGACCGGACCGCCACGCTTTACCTCCTGGATCTGGACGATTTCAAGCTGGTGAACGATTCCCTCGGTCACGCGGCCGGTGATGCCCTGCTTCAACTGGTTGCCGAAGAACTCAAGACCCTTGCGGGACCGGAAGACGTTGTCGCGCGGCTCGGTGGTGACGAGTTTCTCATCTGTCATCTTGAGAAACCCGGCGAAGAAGAGCCCGGCTGGTTTGGACGTGCGCTCCTCAATTCCTTTTCAAAGCCACGCATGATCGAGGGCAAACAGCGCCAGATCGGCTTGAGCCTCGGATATGCGCACTTTTCCGACGATGGCGAGACGGTCGACGAACTCATGCGGCATGCCGATCTTGCGCTTTACCAGGCCAAGTCGGATCCCAACAACAAGTGCATCCAGTTCCGGGACAGGATGCGCCGCCTTCGGGATGAGCACCGCGCCATCAAGAAAGATCTCGAGCGCGCATTGAAGGAAGACCAGTTCGTTCTCTATTACCAGCCGATCGCATGCACACGCACTGACCGGGTTGTGTCAGGTGAAGCGCTGCTGCGCTGGCAGCATCCCGAACGGGGTCTCATTGGACCGGACGAATTTATCCAGATCGCGGAAGATACCGGTCTGATCAATGACATCGGAAACTGGGTTGCCGAACAGGTCGCCAAGTTGCAACGGCGCATGCACAATCTGCAGAACAGCGTTCCGTTGACCCTTAACGTGTCACCGCGGCAGCTCTCCGACTCCTCGTTTCTCACCCTGATGCAGTCATTGCCGTTAGAAACGGGATGTACGCCCGGCAGGATCTCCTTGGAAATTACAGAGTCCGTCATTCTCGGTGACATCCCGAACGCTCGCGAGACTCTGGCGACCTTGAAAAACTGCGGGTACCAGATCGTCATTGACGATTTCGGCACCGGCTATTCGAATCTTGCGTATCTGCACAACTATCCGATCGACGGCATCAAGATCGACCGGATGTTCATGGAAGACGTTGAGTCCGGCGGCGAAATCGTCAAACTGATCCTGTCACTCGCGACAGCACTTGGCGCAGGCGTCGTTGCCGAGGGTGTTGAAACTGTCGAGCAACGCTCCTGGCTTTCAAAGAACGGGTGCAACCGCTACCAGGGGTATCTCTACTCAAAGCCCGTCCCGGAAGAACGCTTCCTGTCCATGCTGGAAACACAGAGCAAGATCGCTGCTATGTGACCTTTGCCCGCGTTTTGAATTCCGGGCTGTCCCAACTGCGCGTCTTCAGGATCTCCGACAGAATATCCACCGCATCAACCACATCCTGATGCGAAAGATAGAGTGGCGTAAAGCCGAAGCGCATCACATCCGGCGCCCGGAAATCACCTATCACACCGCGTGCGATCAGGGCCTGCATTGCCGCATAACCTTCTTGGAAGCGGAACGAGACCTGGCTGCCGCGCTGCTGCGGATCTCGCGGACTCGCGAGCGCCAACTCGGGACATTTCGCTTCAACCTGCGAAATGAAAAGCTCGCTCAATGAAATCGACTTGGTGCGGAGATCGGCCATATCAACGTCATCAAAAACATCCAGCGCTGAGTAGAGACTGGAGAGCGCCAGAATGGCTGGCGTTCCAACCGTCATGCGCATGATCCCGGTGACGGGTCTGTAGTCCAGATCAAATGCAAAGGGCGCTTCGTGCCCCATCCACCCGGTCAGGGGCGATGTGACGTGGTCAAGATGCTCCGGAGCCACATAGAGGAACGCTGGAGCCCCCGGGCCGCCGTTCAGATATTTGTAACCGCATCCGATTGCGAAATCCGCCTTGGCCCCAAGAAGATCGACTTCGATGGCCCCTGCCGAATGCGCCAGGTCCCAGACCGCGAGTGCACCGGCCTCATGGGCTCTGCGGGTCAGCTCTGTCATGTCATGGAGACGGCCGGTCCGGTAATCGACCTGTGTCAGCATCATGATCGCAACGTCGTCTCCAAGGGCCGCTTCAACGTCCTCCGGATCTACAATTTTCAGCTCGTGTCCCCTGGAGAGCAGTTCCTTCAGTCCTGATGCGACATAAAGGTCTGTCGGGAAATTTCCGTTGTCGGACAGGATCACCTTGCGGTCCGGGCGAAGGGAAAGTGCCGCTGAGAGAACTTTGAAGACGTTGACCGACGTGCTGTCACAGGCAACGACGGTTCCCTCCGGTGCTCCGACAAGCCTGCCGATGCGATCGCCTGTGCGAAGCGGCAGATCGATCCAGCTATGGGTATTCCAGGCTCGGATCAGACTGCTTCCCCACTCTTCCCGAACCACTTCCGACACCCTTTCCGGAACGTGTCTTGGCAAGACCCCCAGAGAGTTGCCATCAAGATATATGACGCCTTCCGGGATGAGAAAGGCGTCTTTCTTGTGCCTCAGATCATCATTCAAATCAGACATGTTTTGTGAGGTCATTGCAGGCCCGTTCCGGAGATGCATTTGAAGAAGGAGCCGCACGCTATCAAAGGCCCCTCGTTCAAACAACATAGTCTGTCTGTTCGATTTGGCACTGAAAGAAGCCTTGTGCGCAAGGTTGTCAAATCCGATGTCGCAATCAGCACAGAATTGCCCGCTTCAGCGCCGGATTGCCAAAACACTTCTGGTACCTTTTGCCTCACGGTTTTCCCGCTCAGAAACGCGGCAATTTTGGTGCAAAGTCCATGTTCATCAGCGTCTTCGACATCTTCAAGATCGGCATCGGTCCTTCGAGCTCCCACACCGTTGGTCCGATGGTGGCCGTCCACCGCTACCTTGAAAGGGTCCGTGGTCTCGCAGGCGCGCAGGCGCGCGCCGCGCGGCTTAGCGTTACCCTGCATGGCTCGCTTGCCTTTACCGGCAAGGGCCACGCGACCGACAAGGCCGTCTGCCTCGGACTTCTGGGGGCGAAACCCGACACGCTCGATCCCGACCAAATCGAACCAATGCTGGAGACATTGCAGCAGGCTCGAAAACTCTCCATTCCGGGATTGCCTGAGATCGGCTTTGATCCGGACAAGGACGTCATATTTGACTACGGCCCACCGCTTCCGCTGCATGCAAACGGGATGACATTCAATCTTCTCGACGCATCCGAAACCCTGATCGACACGTTCATTTACTTTTCGATCGGTGGAGGGTTCGTCGTCAGCGAAGACGAACTGCGAAAGACAACAAATGCACCAGCCAACGAACTGGCGGCGCAGCCTGTGCCCTTCCCGTTTTCCACCGCCCGGGAGATGCTTGAGATGGGCCGGGAAGCTGGCCTGTCAATCGCCGAGATGAAGCTGCAAAACGAGTGCTGCGACAGCGAACGCGACGATGTCGAAGCCCGCATCGATACGCTTTGGGCGGCCATGGATGCCTGCATCAACAGGGGGATCACCCAAGCCGGAATCCTTCCCGGTGGCCTGAAGGTCAAGCGCCGCGCCGCCGACATTTACCAGCAGCTTATTCGCGAAGGGCGCAGCAATCCGCCATTCGAACACAGCGTGGTCGACTGGCTCGGTGTTTATGCGATGGCCGTCAACGAGGAAAATGCTGCCGGTGGGCGTGTTGTGACCGCCCCGACGAACGGCGCTGCCGGCGTCATACCAGCCGTGACGCGGTATTATCTGGACCATTGCCCCGGAGCGGATCAGACAGGGGTTCGCGTCTTCCTCCTGACCGCCGCAGCGGTCGGTGGCATTATCAAGTCAAATGCCTCCATCTCAGGTGCCGAGGTCGGTTGCCAAGGCGAAGTCGGTTCTGCCTCGGCCATGGCTGCGGCCGGTTTGTGCGCCGCCCTTGGCGGCACCAACGAGCAGGTCGAAAATGCTGCAGAGATCGCCCTTGAGCATCACCTAGGAATGACCTGCGACCCGATCGCCGGTCTGGTGCAGGTGCCTTGCATCGAACGCAACGCACTTGGCGCAGTGAAGGCGGTCACGGCGACGTCTCTCGCTTTGCGAGGCGACGGCACTCATTTCGTGCCGCTGGATGGCTGTATCGAGACAATGCGCCAGACAGGCATGGATATGATGGAGCAATATAAGGAAACGTCCCAAGGCGGCCTGGCCGTCAACATCGTCGAATGCTAAATCATTGATAATTTTTACGATTTACTGAAATCAATTGCCGTTACGCTGAAAAGAGGTAATAGTCACCTGCGAAGCGGGCGCATCCGCTGGTTGCGCCATTCGCGGGAGGACGCGCATGGAAATTCTCAAGTGGCTGGCGACGCAGTCTTCGCTGGTGTTTCTGTTTGTCGCCGTTGCACTCGGATATTTCGCCGGAAAACTGAAAATCGGGAATTTCGTTCTCGGCGGCATCGCCGGAACTCTCATCATGGGCGTTATCCTCGGCCAGGTGGGCGTCACGATCGACAGTGCCGTGAAGGATATCTTTTTCGCACTTTTTATCTACGCGGTCGGTTATCAGGGCGGCCCTCAATTCTTCCGGGCGCTTTCGCTGAAGTCGCTCAATCAGCTGTTGTCGGCGGCCGTCATGTGCCTGCTCGGGCTGTTTACCGTCCTGGCTTTTGCCTGGGGCTTCGGTCTTGACCGGGGAACGGCTGCTGGTCTTGCCGCCGGCGGACTTACCCAGTCCGCGATCATCGGCACTGCAGGCGAGACAATTCAGAAACTGAGCATTTCGGCGGACCTGAAACAGGTCATGGAGACCAATATCGCGGTCGGATACGCGGTCTGTTACATTTTCGGGTCCATCGGGCCGATCATCATGGTCACCTGGTTTTTTCCCACCGTCATGCGCTGGGATATCCGCAAGGAGGCTCTGAAACTTGCGGAGAAAATGTCCGGTGGCGCGGCAGAATTGGAACCTGGCCAGTTCAATGCCGCCCGCCGTATCGACACGCGCTTTTTCCAGCTGAATGCAGGCAGCAACTGGTTGGGCAAATCAGCGCAGGATCTCGATAATTCCATTGATGATGCGGCGCTCGAAGCCGTCCTGCGCTCCGGCAGCGAAATTCATCTTGATGATGCGGCCTTCCAGGAGGGCGACGTGATTGCCCTCACCGGGCTTGTGTCGGCGCTCGACAGTCAGGCCGCCCAGCTTGGTGTCGAAACAGAGGCCCCGGACGGCTACAGGCTTGTCCTGGAGAACAGGCACATCGTCCTGACGAACCCGGATTATGCCGGCAACAGGCTGAAGGGCATTCACGACCACACGAAGTCGAATGCCCTGCGCGATGTGTTTGTGACGGGCGTGAACCGGATGGGACGCGAGCTGCCGCTCCTGCCCGATCTTGAGATCCACAAGGGCGACGAGCTGCAGCTGACGGGAAGCCCGAGGGATCTCAACAAGGTCCAGAAGTCGCTCGGCTATCCGATCAGTTCCGCCGCGGTGACCGACTTCATCTTCTTCGGTATGGGCATGACACTCGGTCTTCTGACCGGCCTGATCGAATTCAGGATCGGCGGCGTTCCGGTCTCCGTCGGCAGCGGTGGCGGCTGTCTGCTGTCAGGGCTCCTTTTTGGCTGGCTGCGCAGCACGCATCCGCGCTATGCGGCCCTGCCGACCGGCGCTGTCAACTTCCTGCGAGACTTCGGACTGGCCGTTTTTGTCGGTGTTGTCGGGATCAGCGCCGGACCGCAGGTGCTCAGCACCCTTCAGCAACAGGGCATGAGCATTTTCCTGTTCGGCATCGGGGTCACCCTGATACCGCAGTTCATCGGCTTCTTCTTTTCCTACTATGTGCTGCGGATCCAGAACCCGATCGAAGCGCTGGCCTGCGTTGCGGGTGGACGCAGTGCCAATCCGGCCTTCGCTGCTCTGCTTGGCAAGGCCCAGAACGCAACGCCTGTGGTCACGTTCACTGTAACCTATGCGGTTGCAAATGTTCTGCTGACCCTTTGGGGACCTCTCATTGTCGGCCTCGTTTCAACCAATCCCGCTCAATAGCGTCACGGGAGACTTCAGATGAGCAAGCAAGACTATTCCGAATTCCAGGATCTCAGCCCGTTTGAACTCAAGGACAAGCTTATCGAAATTGCATCGTCCGCCGCACAGCGCATCATGCTGAATGCCGGACGCGGCAATCCGAACTTTCTGGCGACGCATCCACGGCGCGGTTTTCTGCGGCTCGGCGATTTTTCGGTCGAAGAGGCCGAACGGTCCTATTCCTATCTCGACAGCGGCTTTGGCGGTCTTCCCGACAAGGAGGGGCTGTTGCTGCGCTTTGAGGACTTTCTTCATCGCCATGAAGACCGGGAGGGCACGACGTTTCTGCGTGCGGCCCTCTCCTTTGCCAAAGACCAGCTCGGAATTCACCGGCATGAGCTCCTTCATGAGATGGTCGAAGGGTTCCTTGGCTGCAACTACCCGGTTCCGCCGCGCATGCTGACGAATGCGGAGAAAATTGTCGGGGCCTATCTTGGCAAGGAAATGTTCGGCAACGAACCCCAGCACGGCCCCTTTTCCGTTTTCGCGACCGAAGGCGGGACGGCGGCAATGACCTATATCTTCCAGACCCTGAAGTTCAACGGACTGGTCAAGCCGGGAGACAAGGTCGCACTCGGCACACCTATCTTTTCACCCTATCTGGAGATCCCGCCCTTGCCGGAATACGACATGCCAATCGTCGATATCCGCATGGAAGAAGGGGCTGACTGGCAATTCAGCGACGCTGAGCTGGCGAAACTCGAAGATCCCGATATCAAGGTCTTCTGCATCGTCAATCCGAGCAATCCGCCATCGGTTAAACTTTCCCCAGATGACCTGGAGCGGGTCGCGGCGGTGATCAACGAAAAGCGGCCGGACCTCTTTGTCGTAACAGACGACGTCTATGGAACCTTCGCGGACGATTTCGTATCGCTGTTTGCAAAATGCCCGCGCAACACGTTGTGCGTCTACTCTTTCTCGAAATACTTCGGAGCAACAGGGTGGCGGCTTGGCGTAATCGCGCTCCATGAGGACAACGTTTTCGATGAAGCGCTCGCGGCACTTTCGGAAGACAAGAAAGCCAATCTGGACAGGCGTTATTCGTCGCTCACCACAACTCCTCGGGACATCAGGTTCATTGATCGTCTTGTTGCCGACAGCCGCGCCGTCGCGCTCAATCATACGGCCGGGGCTTCGACCCCGCAGCAGATCCAGATGATGCTGTTCGCCCTTGCCGGATTGCTGGATCGCGACGACCGCTACAAGGATGCTGCAAAGAGCCTCATTCGCAAACGCTTCAACACTCTGGAACTCAATATGGGCGTCAAGCCACATCGCGAACCGGAGGACGTCAATTACTACACCTTGATCAATCTTCAGCACCTGAGCGGACGCCTTTATGGCGATGCCTTTGCGAACTGGTTCGTCACGCAAAAGAAGGGCTACGATTTTCTGTTCCGCCTTGCGGAAGAAACAAGCGTCGTCCTGCTTCCTGGCAAAGGATTTGAAGTGGTTGATGCGTCCGCGCGTGTGTCCCTCGCCAACCTGACGGAAGCGGAATATGCGAAGATCGGCGCTTTCGCGCGCAAAGTGATATCCGAGTATCACGACGAGTACATGAAAAAGTAGAACTTTCCCGTCTTCGAAAAATTTTCGGACATTTAAACTCTATTACGCTGAACTGTGTATTACCGTTCGGCGTACTTTTCATGTGAAGACTACTTGGGTCGGCCACACCTTGAAATCGGCCCTTGAGCTTTGGAGGCACTCGTGAACATCGTCATTACGCCACTCGTTGCAAGTCTCCTGGCATTTTTGTATCTCGGCCTCAGCATGCGCGTAATTCGTGCGCGCAACACGGAGCGCATCAGCATTGGCGACAAGGGCAACGATCTGCTGCTCCGGCGCATGCGCGTGCACAGCAACTTTGCCGAATACACACCGCTCGCTCTTGTCCTTCTGCTGACGCTTGAACTTTTGGGCGGGGCGCACTGGCTGCTTTACGGCCTTGGCCTGTTTCTTGTCGTTGGACGCGCCGTGCATGCCTATGGGGTCAGCTGTGTACCCGAACCGATGAGCTTCCGGATCTCGGGCATGCTGCTCACGTTCACCGTGATCGGAGTTGCCGCTTTGGCGAACCTCGTTCTCGCCGTGAACGCGGCTTTTGTTACATAGGGGCTCGGTTCGGCGTTTTTGACTTCAATTCGTCCACACACAATTCAGGTGACCCTGGCGGACCTTCACATCCCTCTCCTTGATGAATTTCGCGCGAATATGATCTAACGGGCTCAATCGCCTTTCCTGTTATTGGCTTGCGGGCAAACGTTTGATCGGAAATACGCACTCTATCCGCCCATTTAAGGTCCTCTTGAAGATCACCCTGATTTCAGCGGGGATCGGTGCGGTTATCGGACTATTACGCGCCGACGCGAACAACTTTGCCTTTGAAGCAGTGCTCGGCGCTCTTGTCGGGACCGTCATCGGCTTTGGATGCTCGTTGAGCGAAATTCTCGTTTTTTCAAACGCGCAGCTGCGAACAGTCCGCCGACTTCCCCCGGTCAGTCTCGGAGCGCTTCGCGCCGTTGCCTTTGGCGGTGTTATCGTACTTGGTTTAAGCGTGCCGTCTTTGCTGACTGCCCAGACACTGCCGTGGCAACATCCGGACTTTACGGAGGTCTTTGCGATTTCCGCTGGTGTTGCCATCGTCATGTCCATCGGCGTCGAGATCATGCGGTTTCTTGGTGCCGAGGCAACACTGTCCCTTGTCTCCGGTCGTTACAACCGGCCTCGCCTGGAAGAACGGGTCGTGCTTTTCGCCGATCTGATCGGATCGACAGCCCTGGCGGAGCGTATCGGGGAACTCGAGTTTCATGTCTTTCTTCAAAGTGTCGCCCTTGATCTCGCCGCTCCAATTGAAGTGACGCGTGGAAACGTCCACAGGTATGTCGGCGACGCGGTAATTGTGACCTGGCCGATTGGCCGGGGGATCGAAGATGCTGCCTGTCTTGTCTGTGCCAAGGAAATGCACAAGGTCCTCAAACGGCATGCGGCAAATTACCGGGAGCGTTTCAACACAGAACCGTTGCTCAGGATCGCGTTGCATTGCGGCCCTGTTGCAGCCGGTGAAATTGGTGACTGGAAAAAGGAAATCGCCTTGCTCGGCGACACGATGAACACGGCCGCCAGACTGGAGACAGCCGCCAAGGTGCTGAGAGAAACCACAGTACTTTCAGACGTGCTCGTCAAGCGGCTGCCCGCCGGGACGTCTGACGATCTGCGGCACCTGCCGCCTTACTCGGCCCATGGCAAACGAGAAGAGCTGGTGCTGTGGGCGTTTGAAGGACAGCCTTGAAACCATCTCGAGTTATCCGCGTTTAGCACTCGCGCGGATAGGTCACGTTGATTTTTCTATACATAAAGTCTTTTCTTGGATAAAAAGTCCAAATGAAGCATTCATTCGACCTGACCTTCTATCAGCCGGTTTGCAAGGCGATCACGCTGTTGTTCCCCGACATGATCGAGGTCGTGCTGCATGACCTTAAAACGGGACGCATCGCCTGGATTGAAAACGGTTTTTCAGCACGTGCAGTGGGAGACGTTTCTCTCTTGGAAACAGAAAATTATGCATCCGAGTTAAGCACAGAAGGAACCATCGGCCCCTATCGGAAATCCAGCCTGGACGGCTCCAGTCTGAAATCCGTTTCGGCTATCATTCGCAACGATGCCGGGGACCCGATTGCCCTTATGTGCATCAATGTCAAAACTGGTGATCTGGAGTTTGCCGGAGCACTCTTGCGGAAAATGACAGACTTCGAAGCAGGGACTGAGGGGACCATTCTCAAGAATGACTGGCGCGAACTGACCAACAAGATCATTGAGGACACGCTCAAGGACCTGAACATTCCTTTCAACAAGCTTCGCAGGCCCGGCCGTGTGGAAATCATCAAGCGGCTTTTACGCGCCGACACCCTGTCCGCCAGAGGGGCCGGTGACTATGTAGCTGAGGCGCTCGGGATCTCGCGCGCAAGCTTCTATTCGCTGCTGCGAGAGGCCCGGGATCAGGAAAGGCACGGATTGCAATGAGCCAGACCCTAGCATCACCCAGGAAAATGCGGGACTTCAGTCTGGAGGTGTTTTTCTCCGAATGGGAGTTTACCGCCAAACATCATATGACGGCATCCGATCTTGAGAGCATGTCGCTCACGGAGTTGCTGGCGCTGGCGTCTGACGAGGACCGTTCCGCCTTCGAAGAGCTTTGGCTGGGCTATACCGAAACCTGGGGGGCACCGGCGCTGCGCGACGAAATCTCGTCGACCTTTGAGCTTATGCAAAGAGACAACATTCTTTGCCTTGCAGGCGCAGGCGAAGGTCTCTTCGCGGTTCCGAATGTCCTTCTTACAAAGGACGATCACGCCGTCGTCCCTACCCCCAACTACCAGGGCGCTGAAACAATCCCGCTTTCGATCTGCGAGGTGACGGGTGTTCCGATGAACTATTCATCGCCGGATGGGCCCGGTTCAAACTCAGGCAAAGGCGGGTGGCAGATCAATCTGGATCGGCTGCGGGACGCAATCAGACCGAACACTAAACTGATTTCCCTCAATTTCCCGCATAATCCGACGGGTTGTCTCATGCCGGGCGAAGACTTGACCGAACTCGTCGCCGTCGCAAGGAAACAGGGAATTTACATATTGAGCGACGAAGTCTATCGCGGCGTCGAACTTGACCCGAATGACCGGATGCCTCAAATCGCCGATGTTTATGAGCGCGGTATTTCCCTTAACGTGATGTCGAAAGCCTATGGCTTGCCGGGTCTTCGCATCGGGTGGATTGCGTCTCAGGACCGTGCCCTTCTTCAGAAAGTGGAGCGATTCAAGCATTACCTTTCCATCTGCAATTCAGGGCCTTCGGAAGTTCTGGCACTTATTGCGCTCAAGGCGCGTCATAAAATCCTGTCGCGCAATCACGCCATCATGCTCAAAAACGCAGAAGCGTTGGAACAAGTGTTCGACGACTTCCCGGCGCTTTTCGAATGGCAAAGGCCAATGGGCGGCTGTGTGGCGTTTCCCAGATACCTCGGCCCCGACGGGGTCGAACAGTTTTCGCGGAAGCTTCTGGAGGAAAGCGGCGTCATGATCCTGCCGTCTTCGATCTATGCCAGTGAACTCGGCTCAATTCCCCAAGATCACTTCCGGATCGGGTTCGGAAGAGATCAGGTCTTCAAGGATGGTCTGGAGGCGATGCGGCGCCATCTGGAAAAGCACTATGCCGACTTCATCGTGGAACGTGCCTGAAACCTGCGCATGCCCAGTAATGCAGACACCCTAATTTGTCGCAAAGGACCTCGTGTGCCGGAGAGCCTCACAACAATCGAAGAAGACGCCTGGAGCGTTCTTCAGGACGCAACAACGGGCCGCGACAGGCCTTACCGGTATCTGACGCTGGCTTCAGTTGCCCGGTGCGCCTTTCCCGAGGCACGCACAATCGTTTTGCGGTCCGTTGATCGCACGACCCGCACACTTGAGTTTCATACCGACACGCGCAGTCCCAAATGGCTGGAACTGAAGCAAAACGGCAATGCGACCGTTCTGGGATATTCCGATCAGACCCGTGTGCAATTGCGTCTGCGAGGCAGTGTACAGCTTGCGTTCCCGGGATCTGAGCAGACCGAACGCGCTTGGAACGCGCTGCAACCCCATACGCGCGCGACCTATGCCGGCGGACCACCCGGGGATGCTTTGCCTGATGAAACTGCTGAGCCTGCTGTCGAAGCCCAGCATCCGGAAAATGCGAGCGGGAAAGCGGCTTTCGGCGTACTCTTTTTCAAGGCCCTCTCGCTCGACTGGTGCCGTCTGGAGCGGCAAAACAACCTGCGTGCAAAATTCAGCTACGACGATGAAGGCAGGCTGGAAGCACTTGCCTGGATCGCACCTTAAGAAACCAAATTTTCAGCTCATGCGCCTCGCCGCTCGAGGCACGTTGCAAAAGCATCAGATTTGCTGAAGGCGCGTCTTGTGGGCATGTGCGATATGCTGCCGGGCTGCGGCCTCGGCTGCGTCGCTGTCGCCCCGGGCAATCGCTTCCACCACGGCAGCATGCTCCTCCACTGCCGTTTCCCGGCGCTCGGGCGTATCCAGCGTGGTGCCTGCCATGAGGATCAGCGACAGGCGCAAGTGCTCGATGAGATCAACGAGATAACGGTTGTGGGAGGCCAGACACAGCCGCCGATGAAACTCCCTGTTCGAGCGGACGAGGCTGTCCTTGTCGGCAATGCGCTGTCTGTCTGATTTGACCAGATCCTGAAGGATCTCGATTTCGGGCTGCGAGGCATGTTTTGCGGCAAGCCCGGCCGCCGTTCCTTCCAGGACCTCGCGCATGAAATAAACTTCGTTGATCTGACCGTGGTCCAGGGTCGGCACGACCATACCGCGGTTGGGCTCATGGACGGCAAGGCCCTGGGCCTCGAGCCGCTTGAGCCCTTCGCGTATCGGGGTTCTGGAAACACCAAACTCTTCGGCAAGATCGGCTTCACGCAGCCTGTCTCCGGGCTTCAGCACCCGTTCCTCGATAAGCCCAATCAGGCGCTTGTAAATTTCAGATCCGTTCATGCTCTCTGGTTAGCCGCAAGACACAGTGTAAGCAAGTAAGGCGTGGGGAAGGAGGTTCAAAACCTCCTTCCCCAAAACGTCAGACACCTGCTTTCAGATCACTGAATGCAAGACCGTCTGCGCCCTCGTCCGTTTCGAAAACGCGCGTTACGGACCAGCTGGATGTGTCGATTTCAGCGACCCTTGCACCATCCTGTGCCCCAGTGAACAGCGACTTGCCATCCGGCGAGAACAACAAGGATGCGGGCCCGTGTGCGCCGTGCGGTGCAAGATCTACTGTCGCCGCAATCTCAAAGGAAGACGGGTCATAAACGACAATCCGGTCTCCGTTCAGATCGGCTGCGGCTACCGTCGTTCCGGCTGGATCGAACCGCACACGGATCGGAAGGTACCCTGCTTCGATCGCATGCTGACGCTCCATTGTCGCAGTATCGAATACAATGATGGTTTCGGACTGGTTGTTGCCAACCCAAAGCGTTTTTCCGTCAGGGCTGACATCAACGGCCTCCGGACCAGTATCCGCGTTCACCGTGTGAAGAATGTCCATCGTTTCCACGTCGATCACCGAGACCTTGTCCGATCCGCGGCTGGTGACGTAGGCCGTTGAATCATCAGGCGACATTGCGAGCAGATGCGTTCCAATCAAGCCAGGCACAGCATGGCCGGTGACCTCTCCCGTGACGACATCGACCTTGATCACGTCACGCGTTTCCTCGGTTGTCACGATCACGCTGTCCGTGTCGCCGAGCCAGGCAATTCCGTGCGGCGCCATGTGAGGCGAAATGTCGATTGTCTTCAGGTACTCGGCTGTTGCGACATCGAACACGTTGAGTTCGCGGCCGATGTAACCGTCTTCCAGATAGGACACGACAACCACCTTGTCTCCGTCCGGCGAAACGGCCAGCTCGTGCGGTGACCCACCCGTGATCGGCCGTTGCACCTCCTGGCCTGTTTCCAGATCCACAAAGCTGACGGTGCCGGCATATTTGTTGCCGACCATCAGCGTAGCCGCACTTGCAGAGAGCGCGGTGCCTGCGAGAAGGCACGTTGCCATGGACGTACGGGACAAAAATTTCGAAAATGACATTTATAACCTCCGGTCTGTTTCAGTTTATCGACAGACACCCTTCGTCTTCTCAAAGCAAAGAAACGTCTTGGAGATTATTTGATTTCGATTTCAGTACTTTCAAATTAAGATTCAGTAATAAGCATATTCTCACTCATATCGAATAATTTTAACAAAAACAATTAAAGTATTATACTAACCTATTTTCAACCTTTTCATGATTTATACCTGCTGCAAAAACAGTTTTCATTTGAAGTTTGTCTTATTTTGACAAATCCTGCGCCAGCATGAGGGCATTGCCGTCCGGGTCGTAAAAGGTTGCCGTGCTGACCATGCCTTCGACGGTTTCGGTTTCGCCATCAAACTTCACGCCCTCACCTTCGAGCGCCGTGCGCGCGACCGCAATATCTGCCACCCCGAATACGGGAACGGTGTTTCCAGGTGAAGGCTCTGCCTGTTCGCCCAGCCCCAGCGTGACACCTTCCGTTTTGGTCTGCAGTTCGCTCCAGCCGGCCTCGTCCGCATGATAAAGAACTTCAAATCCAAGGTTCTTCTCGTACCACGCGGCACTGGCATGCCTGTCACGCACCGACAGGGCCAAAGTGATTGTGTTTTCCAACGAAACGACCGGCATGATGCTTTCCTTTGTATCAAAAATATATTAAATATACTTTATGGAATTAGACCTGCTTGTCAAGCTCACATCCAAAGCCTGGTCGCTGAAGATCCTTGCGCTTCTGAATGATGGCGTTCCCGGACGACAGGCGCCACTGATCGCGGCAACAGGGGCCAGCCGGACATCGTTCGCAAACAGCCTGGAGCATTTGATCCGGCTTGGAATGATCGAGAAGAACCCTGGACACGGACACCCTTTACGGCCGGAATTCCGATTGACGCCACAAGGTGCCGTCGTCGCGGCGATGGCGGGAAGGATCTTGCGCAGCGTGCCGGGTGACGACGCTTTTTCTGTTCTAAAAAGGAGTTGGGCGGTCCCTATCCTGGCCGTCACGCAGAGACCGACGCGCTACTCGGTCATCAAATCGGAACTCGGCAGGATAACGGACCGTGCATTGTCCCAATCCCTAGGCGTTCTGGAGGACCGGGACTGGCTTAAGCGCGACTTCGACCTCTCCCAACGCTCTCCGTTTCCGACCTATCACGCCGTCAACGAAGGCCTGAAAGTCAATCAGGCCGTCAGTCTGCATGATCTGCCCGGCGTTAACCTTTAGGCTGTATGTGGCCTACGAAAGGCCTGCGTTTCAATGATCAGTATCGTGCAAAAATCAGTGAAGGCGGACGCCCTGGCGCTTCAACTCCTGCTGCAGGCGTTGAACATCCATCTGCTCAAGCTCCAGGCCGTGCTTGACTGCGAGTGCGGCTGCGACGCCCGCCCCCTGTCCCGTGACCGTGCAGCACATCATGTTGCGCGTGGCCGCGTGGCTGACTTTGTCCCCGCCCGTTGCCCGGCCCGCAACGAGCAGGTTCCGGACACCCTTTGGCAGCATCGTCCGGTAAGGCAGCTGGAAATAGCGGCCCGTCGTCGGCAGGATCAAAATGCCGTATCCGTCGATGAATTCCGGGAAGATACCGACACTGTCCTCGAACCGGCCTTGTTCGCGAACATCCAATCCGGTCATGTCATAGGCCGCCAGGATCTTGCGCGTGTCGCGGATGCCGATGGTCATGCCGAAATTTCTGAGCTTGGCACCACCACAGCCAGGGTGGAAGCGCTTCAAGGCTTCAACCGCCATCATTGCCTGACGCCGGCCCTCGATCTCATTCTTCGTCATTGAGGCCGGGTCCGTGCCGTCGCATTCAGGTAAATGCACCAGGTTCAGATAGGTGAGATCGCCACTGTCATAGACAGCACCCCAGGTTCCGGAGATGGTCGACAGCGCGCGCGGGATAATGCCCGCCTCCATCGCCTTTTCAAAGGGCTTGCGCAGGAAGGGCGAGAACATCTGATCTTCCTTGCCTGTGGTCTCCACCGACCACTCGCCGCTTTCCCAATCCTTGTAGGTCTGCGGATCGGCCTTGACCGCCTCGATGAATTTCGACTTGTCGACGCCGTTCATGGAAAACATGACGGATGCCGCCTGCATTTCCTCAACCGGCGTCTTTTTGGTGGCCGCGCCTGCGCGGTGCGCAACATCCGCGTCGCCTGTCGCGTCGATCACCTTCTTGGCCAGGATCGCCTCACGACCTGCCTTGCTCTCGGTAATTATGCCGCGAATTTCGTCCCCCTCCATGATGGGGGCAGCGAAGGCCCGGTGCAGCATCGGATGAATGCCGGCTTCTTCGATCAGCGTGTCGGCAACCAGCTTGAAACCTTCGGCATCGATCGCATCGCTGTCGGATTGCGGTTCAGGCGTCGTCGCCCCGGCATCGCGGGCGCGCGCTTCAAACTCGCGGCCAACGCCTTCCGTGTCGATGGTCTTTTCGTGCCGGTACCAGGCGAACCCTTCGACGCCAACCGCGGTGATGTTGCCGCCAAAACAGCCGAATCGTTCGACGAGCGTGACGTCGACACCTGCGCGGGCTGCGCCGAGTGCGGCGGACAGACCGCCTGGTCCGGATCCCACCACAAGCACATCGGTCTCGTGGATGACGTCAATTTCGCGCGCGGGCTCTAGGATTTTTTTCACGCTCACTCACATGGATCTCGGCCGCTCACTGAGCAGGCAAATAGACTTTCCCACCCGTCACTGGACGGGCAGCACCGGTTGTTTCGGGAAACGTTGTCGGCAATCCGGCCTTGAGCCGAGCGCCTAAAAACGCCATCGCCTGTGCTTCAAGCGCATCGCCGTCGATTTTGTAGTCGTCTGCCGAAACAACCTCGCCGGAAAGCCTGTCCGCCAGCACCTTCATCAGAACCGGATTACGGCGCCCTCCTCCGCAGACAAGCCAGACGCGGGGCACGGCGGGCAAAAGCGCCTCTGCTTTCGCAATTGCTTCCGCCGTGAAGTTCAACAGCGTTGCTGCGCCGTCCTCAAGGCTCATTCCCCTTACGAATTCGCCGGAGAAGCTATAGCGGTCGAGCGACTTCGGCCCTGGCTCTGACAAGAAAGGATGCGTTAGCGCTTCGGCCAGCTTTGCCTCGTCAACCCGCCCCCTTGCCGAAATTTCACCGCCTGCGTCATAGTCTCCCGCACCGTGCGAGCGGACCCAGTCATCCAGCAGCGCATTGCCAGGACCGATGTCGAAGGCCAGCAGATGATCGGCGTCGACAAAAGTCAGGTTGGAGACACCGCCGATATTCAAAAAACAAAGCGGCTCCCTGTCGGCACCAACCAGCGTCTTTGCGAGCGCCTGGTGGTAGACCGGCACAAGCGGTGCCCCCTCGCCCCCCGTTTCCATATCCGCGAGGCGGACATCGCCAATAACGGGAAGGGACAGCTCATCCGCCAGTGCCTGCGGGTTCCCGAGTTGCACGGTTTCACCGGCTTTCGGATCGTGCCATACGGTCTGGCCATGAAAGACGACGGCGTCCGGCGTCACGTTGTGCTCTCGCAAAAAAGCATGGATCGCGGCTACATGATCGGACGTGACAAGCCGCGCAATCTCCGGCCAGCTTTCCCGGTTTTCGCCCTTCTTACCCGCAGCTTCCAGCACCTTCGCTCGTGTGTCCACCCAGTAGTCAATCGTTTTGCTCGGCCCGAAGCTGCTGACCGTCATACCGTCCGTCTTGATCTCGGCAATATCGATCCCGTCGGCGGAGGTACCGCTGATGGTGCCGACAATCGACCAGGCGGTCATAGGGTGTCGGCCACTTTCTTCAGGCTGTCCTGCGCGATATCGAACACCTCGTTGACCTGCCTTTCGCTGATGATCAGCGGTGGGCAGAAGGCCATGGCGTCCAGCATGGCGCGGGAGATCAGGCCGTTTTCGTGGAAAATCACATTCGCGGCCGCACCGAGAGAGCCGGGCGTATCGGAATGCGCCGGATGGTGCAATTCCGCCGCGCCGATCAGACCGATACCGCGGGTTTCAACAACAAGCGGGTTTTCGGCAAGACCCGCCAAGCGGGACTGGAATGTGGGCGCGATGTCGCGCACATGTTCAACCAGTTGCCGTTCTTCGATGATCTTCAGGTTTTCCAGGGCCACAGCAGCGGCAACCGGATGTCCACTGCCCGTATAGCCGTGCCCGAGTACCCCGATCCGATGAGACTCGTCCGCGATCGGTTCATAGACGGTATCGTTGATCAAAAGCGCTGAAATCGGCTGATAGGAAGACGACAGGGCTTTCGACAGGGTCATCATGTCCGGCTGCAGATTGTAGGTCTGCGTCCCGAACATGTTGCCGGTCCGGCCAAACCCGCAAATCACCTCGTCGGCCACGAACAGGATGCCATATTTCTTGAGGATCGGCTGAACGGCCTCCCAGTATCCCTCAGGTGGCACCACGACACCTCCGGCCCCCATGACGGGTTCGGCGAAAAAGGCAGCAATCGTCTCCGGACCTTCGGCCAGGATCAGATCTTCCAGATCCTGTGCGCACCGCTTTGCAAAGTCCGCTTCGCTCTCGCCGTCCTTCTTCATGGTGCGGTAATGCGGGCTTGTCGTGTGCAGGATCTGCGGCAGGGGCAGATCGAAGGATTTGTGATTGTTGGGCAGGCCGGTCAGGCTTGCCGAGGCGACCGTGACGCCATGATAACCGCGCATGCGGGAAATGATTTTCTTGCGCTCCGGCTGGCCCAGCGCGTTGGAGCGGTACCAGATCAGTTTGATCGCCGTGTCGTTAGCTTCCGAACCGGAGTTGGTGAAATACACTTTCGACATCGGCACGGGCGCCATCTCGATCAGCTTTTCGGCCAGTTCGATCGATGGTCCGTGGGTTTTGTACGTGAAGGTGTGATAGTAGGGCAGCTTCTCCATCTGGCGCGCCGCCGCGTCCACCAGCCGTTTTTCACCAAAACCGACGGCCACACTCCAAAGGCCCGCCATACCTTCGATATAGCGCTTGCCGTTGATGTCCTCGACATAGATCCCGTCCCCCTTCTCAATGACGAGAGACCCGGTGTCCTCCTGGCGGCGGGCATCCGCATAGGAGTGAAGTTGAACAGCGATATCGCGGGCTTCGAGTGAATTCGGCAACTGCGCCATGAAACGCCTCTTTTAAAGTGAAGAGAATAGGCAAGCCAGCCTGGCGTCTTAGTCGCAAGGCGGCATTCAGATGCAAGCTAACCATTTCAACCGGCGTATACAATGGCGTTTGACAAGACGTGGAACGCTCAGATGCCGCGATCCGTTTAACGGTGGCCGGGCCGCCGAGCAATGAGGGCGACGTGATCGTTCAGCGTCTCGAAAGGTCCTTTCCCGAAAGGCGACAAGGCGTCTTTCAAGGCGGCCTCAAACGCGGCCAGACCCTTTGAGCCCAACACTTCGGGCGTGCAAGCGGAGCGCGACAGAAAGTGACCCAGCAGACTGTCATAGGTCCAGCTGTGCCTGGCCAAGACAGATATTCGCCGCAAGTCGCTGAAAGGTGATGCGAGCAACACCGTTTCATGCGGTTCCCAGGCATCGGTCATCCGATGGAGGCTGGTCGGATCCGGCCTGGCATGCGCCTTTCCAACCTCCTGAATCGCCCACCACCAGCGATTTTTCGGCGCTTTTATCGGTTTGTCGTCCAGAAAGGCTAGTGCCCCGTTTTGCGCAACCAGCGTATCCAGATCTCTCAGTGTTGCAGGGCGGTCCATCCAGTGAAAGGACCGGCCCATCGTCACCAGATCAATTGGTCCTTCCACAATAGAGAGATCCTCGGAAGATCCCTCGACATAGGTCACGTTGTCCGGCGCTTCCGCCTCTGCCGCTGCAAGCATCGACGCACTTGGATCGACACCGGTGACGCGAGCGACCCTTGACCCGAGCGCGTTGGCGATAAAGCCCGGCCCACAGCCCAGGTCCAGAACGTGCGCCACCTTGCCTGTCTGCGTTTCGGCCAACAGCCAGTCGATCAGGTCCGGAGCGTAGCGCGTTCGAAAAGCGGAATACATCTCAACCACGTTGTCAAAGCGGTCGGGTATTGAGAGATCACAGGACATGCTCGAGGTCGTATCAGTCAACTGCGAACCAGGTATGACACGCGGCAAGAAACGCAACCACTTGGTCAGACACCACAGGTGCCAGCTGTGCCTCTCGCAGTCCAAAAACAAAAAACCGCGCCGAAGCGCGGTCAAAAGGCTGCCGATACGCCGTGGCCGGGAACCACAGCACGCATGTCACAGTCGGTGGGGGGCACGGGACGTGACGAACGATCGGTAGCCTGTAGTTTGACGTTATTCCGCGATGACTTTTGTTGTTGTTCGACGGGACCATCGCGCGGAATTGCTTTTTTGTTTTCGTGTCCGTCCGTTCGATCTTTATTTAGGCATGCAATGAAGCTTCCGATTGTCCGCAACAGCCAATATGCTGTCATTTGGTGCCAATTTGTCCGGGGGAGGTCATCTTGAGCGAAGCCGAAGTCGATGCCGCATTGATCAAGGCCGCCATCAAGGCGATGGCGAGCCGTGGTGAAGATCACGCAAACGCTCTTAAGGCGTCGGGTCTCACACCAGAAGACCTGCAAGGGTTCGAAGGGCGCATACCACTCAAAAAGTCCGATGCCTTTTTTGAACAGGCAGCAAAGTATCTGAACGACGACCTGTTTGGTTTCGAGGTCGGCAAGGCGACGCCCACCGGCACATTCGGCGTAATCGCCTATCTTGGCCTGTCGGCAGCAACGCTGGAACAGGCCATCCTGAACCACGTCAAGTACGTCAATATCTTCGTCGACAGTTATCGTCTTTCGCTGACAAAAACCGGAACGACTGCGAAACTGTTCTATGAGGGGGTCGACCGGAGCTCTTATTTCAAACGGCAGGCCAACGAGGCGGGGATGGCAGCCATCCTGTCGAACTATCGGTATGGCACCGGAAGGATCCTGCGACCGGTGGAAGTCCATTTTCATCACCAGCGCACTGAGGCACCCGCGGAAATGAAGCTCTTTTTCGGGTGCCCGATTTTCTTCGGCAGCGACATGCACGGGATGGTGTTTCACGCGGCAGACCTGGAAACGCCGCTTGTCCACGCGGACCAGGATCTGCTCGCCCTCATGTCAAATGTCGCGGACAGGATGCTTGAAGAGCGGCGCGCGGCGCCGAAGTCCTTTTTGTCCAATGTCGAGTTTCACGTTATCGACGGTCTGTCAAAAGGCCAGAGCTCGGCAAGTGTCGTCGCAGGCAAACTGGGTATGACGGAGCGCACCTTCGCACGGCGGCTCGGCGACGAAGGGACCACGTTTTCGGAAGTCCTTGAGGATGTACGGCAGAACCTCTCCGAGGAGTACCTGAAAAAAAGCGACCTCTCCCTTCCTGAGATTGCCTATCTGCTCGGCTATTCGGATTCGCCGGCCTTCATTCGCGCCTATAAGCGCTGGTTCGGCGTCACACCAGGTGCGCGTGCCTCGGAAGTCCGCCGCTTGAATGCGGGCTAGGTACATCAATCGGTCGCAGGCACAGAATACCGGGGCAGTTCAAAGCATCGCAGACCTAACACGGCTTACTTGGGTCCGGAATTTTTCGGCAAGGTACAGGGCCGAGCCTTTTCGTCAATCGGTCCTGATCCGCGAAACAGGTGGCTGACAAGATTGAGCGGCAGGGATACGACCTCGCCGATGGCGCGGCCCGGACCTGCGTCCTTTACGGTCACGTCCGGTTTCCCCAGCGTGCCATGGATCTCGAAGGGGGATACGATCTCGACCAGCTGTTTGCGCTTGGCGCGGGGAGCGAAGGACAAGTCCAGCGCCCCGGACCTCAGATTGACACTGCCCGCACCGACGATCTGAACATTCTCGGTTTCAACGATCATTTGCCTGGACGTTGCAACACCGTTCTTGAAATGCAGCGGAAGCACCGCGCAGACGAGCTTGCTTGTATGCTCCTTGTTGCTGGTCACCAACCAGGTAAAGACATTCAGTCCGGTCAGGTCGATGAGCCGGTTCGGCAGCGTCCCACCCCAGAGCGAGGCCGTTACATTGCCGGAAAGCGATCTCAGAAAAGCTGTCTCTGAGACGGCACTGCCTCTGACGTCAAAGCTGGCGTAAACCGTACTGGAGATCGGCGCTGTCAGCCCAAATTCACTCATGAGGCTCTTGAGCGGAAACTTTTCCATGCGGCCATTTGCGGTGGCGGGCCGGTTTTCGGAGCCAAGACTGATGCCGAAGTCACCTTTCACGGTGCCGCCAATGAAGTCGAGCTTGAACCCGGCCAGCCGCACCTTGTCGTCATCGTATTTCAAGGCGCCCGTGAGATTGCCGGCGTGTTTGTTTCCGGAGACAATTTTCTTCACGTTCAAGGCGATATCGGCCCGCAAGGCAGCCTCGAACTCCTTTGTCAGTTCGATATCGTTGTCGTTTTCCAGACCAGTCGCACCGAGCTTTGCAAAATCCACGAGATCAGACAGATCCGTGAAATCCATCTCATCCGATGAGATTGTTCCGACCACCATCCAGCTCGACCCGTCATCGTCGCTCTCCAACTTGAGATCGGTTGTGATATCGGTCGCGCCAGCGCTCAACTTGCCTTTGAGCTTCGCACCCTCCGGCGCAAGACCGCTGGATCCTGAAAAACTGATGGCAGGAAACGCCTTCTCTGTTTTTACCCCAAGAGCGGCAAGAACTTTCGCAGGCTTGGGAATCGTAAGGTTGGTCGCAAAATCCAGCTCCTCGACCACGCGAAACTCAGGAATTGCGAGATCGAAATTCAAATCGAGCAGCTCAGTCTCCTCGACGTCTCCGCTCAACTCTTCAAGCCCGAACGAGCCCGACGCTTCGTTCAGCGAAACCTTGCCTTTCACATATCCGAGCTCCGGAGCATCTGTTGCAGGCCGGTTCAGCAAAATGGCGGTTGGAAACCGGTAGGAGCCTGTGAAGCTTGCGCCGGAAAACGCGAGGATATCCCCTACCTCGCCGGTCATTGTGAGATACGGCGCGTCGTCAGGTCCATCGAGAATAGTGACCTCTTTCAGCCCGACCTTGTCATCCGCGCTCTTGATGACTCTGCCGACCGTGATCGGCCCGATCTCATCGAACTCCAGAAGAACAGCGTTCGTTGTGATGCTTGTCTGGTCGACTGACAGGGCCCTGAGCGGGCCGCTTACATGTCCTTCGATTTCTTTTACGTTGACGGCAAACGATCCGGTCGGCTCCTGCTTGAGGGGTGCAAGCACCGTTTTAAAATTCACGTCTATCAGCGTCTGCCGGAAGAGGTCGGAGAGCGCACCCGTCACCGTGACCCGATCGTCATTTTCACCCTCGTAGTCGAGTTTAAGAGCCGTCACATCGAGACTGTCGACAGGCCCGGCAAAAGACCAGCTCGAGGTGGCAGTACCTTCGACCGCACTTTCCAGGCCAAGCGAGGCGAGCAGTTCCGTTATGGACTGCGAGTTTGCGCTCAGATCACCCTCGATACGTGCAATTGTTTGCGACGTATCGACGGTTCCGTTCAAACTTGTTTCCAGGCCAGGAAACGAGATTGTCAGATCGAACGGACCGGACTTTTCCCGCGTTGCGACCGTCGAAGAAGGCACCTCACCTGCTGCCGTCAACCGGGTTCCGTTCACGGAGGCATCGAATTCGATCCCGGTCGACTTTGCGCTGCTTCCGGTGGTCAGCCTCAGCGTGTTGATCGCAAAAGTTTCGTCCCAGCCGTCAGCTTCATCGACAAAGCGGAACACGACATCCGTCAACTCCATGTTGTCCAGGACCGGACTGTTGATAAGCGTAGACGGCAGCTCGAAAGCGGATGACTTCTGACTTTGTCCACCCGGGCGATACTCAATCTCTGCTCCGCTCATGTGAAAGTCCCGAATGCCGGATACCTGGCCGCGCAAAAGGCTGTAAGGCGCGTTGAACTCGACGGTCTCGAAGACGCGCGCCTTGTCTCCTCCCCCGCCCGAGGAGCGCTCGATATAGGAATCCTCAATCCTCACGCCCAATCTCAGGCCAGGGGTCAGGATTACCGGACCGCGCACTTCCACCGTCCGACCCAGGACACGGCTCAGGATCTGAGCGGCCTGCTCCTGGCGCACCGAAGCATAGAGATCCAGCGTCGCCAGCGAATAGGCAAACGCAAGCCCTGCGAAAACGAGCCCGATCAGACCGATCGCTAAACGGCGCAAAAGTCTTGCAGATCCGCGCGATGGTTTTTGCTCCGCATTGTCCACTGCTGCCAGCCTTTCATCCTCCTTCCGGATGGAGCGCCATTTCGTGTGCCTTCCCTTTCGGAAGTGTCGCAGTCCGACGCCAGTTCAAGTGACTGGATACCATCTTAGAACCCGCACGGTGATCACTGTTTTTGTTATTGCTCGCGCTCTGCGGCTATCGGTTCATTGTCAACAGATCTGAACACGCCCCATTTTGGTTTGGCAAAACAAAACCTATCCTCGCGAGTTGGTTGCATCGCCGCCACTCGCGCTGATCAACAAACCACCTTAAGGGCTTTTGCAAATCAAATTGCAGGACCAACGACCCGCAAATCAAGAATGCTCAAATCGACCGAGGGTAACTTCAGGTTGCTACAGACCGTTAACGCAATATTCACCCTGTGAAATTACTGTTTTAATTCAATTAAAACTGAAAAAATCGGTCTTTTTCTAAAGAACGGAAAGCTTTCGGTGACTTCAGCACAGTTGAGCTAGAATGAAGATTAGACTGTCAAACTTTTTGCCTGCAACGGCAATCGCATGTGCAGGCCTGGCAATCGGTGTGTTCCTGTTGCTTTCGATCTTGAATATCAAAGCGGAATACCGCCAGAGATCTGAAATATTGATGCAACAGATCGCGACGGCCAACGCAGAAAAAGCCGCAAACGTTCTGAAAGCCGCTCAAGACGAAATTGTTTACCAGGCGGGTACAACACAGTTTGAAAAGGCGACCATCGACTTCGCGTCAGGGTGGGACTCAAGCGACCCGGCTACGGTCAAGGACATTTTTCTCAAAGCCGATGGCGATCGCAGCGAGATCGTTATGGGCGATGGAATCGAAATCTTCGAATTCATGCACGAAGCGCATCATAGCCTCATCAAGGACTATCTCGAGCAGTCGGTCTATCAGGACATAGCGCTGCTGTCGCCGGAGGGTTTTGTCTACTACTCCGTGCACAAGGGTGATGCCTTCGGCTCTTCCGTCACCGCGGATTCGCCGCTTGAGGAAAGCCGCAACCTGGCACTCGCCTTGGCCGGGGCGATAGACACACAAGGGTATCTGACGCCTTTCGTTCACACCGAAAACGGTACGGCTGTTGCCATGCTGGCAGCGAAAATCGAGAGCGAGGGCTCGCATATAGGCTATTTCGTTGGAACACTCGATGCTGCGGCATTGTCTTCTCAGTTCGACACCCTTGATATGCTTGGCAAGACAGGGCGCATCGCGTTGTTGGATCAGGACATGCAGCCGATCGCAGCATCGACTTCAGATCCCGCAGACGCGCTCGTCTCAGGCACGAATGTTGCGGACACAAGCGGCATCCTGTCCGTTGCCTGGCTTGAGGGCAAAGATGTTTTCTATGTCGCGACACCCTTGCAGGGTTCAGAGGGCTCATTCTTTCTTGTCGCCCAGCAGGACACCGCTGAAATCTATGCACCCGTAAATGCCTTGTGTGCCCTCTTGTTGTGGATGGCCGCAGCGGTTCTTGGTGTCACCGGCGGTCTCGTCTATCTGGTCTTCGGCCGCGCCCTGCGTCCGCTGAAGGAAGTTTCGGGAACAATCTCGAACGTTTCAGCCGGCATTCTTGAAGGAAACAACGTCAAGGAGAGCAAGTTTTTCGAGATCCAACAGATCTCCCAGGCTCTGTCTGTCTTCATTGAGAACCTTGCGGAGAAAAAGCGCCTGGAGGAGGACCGCGAACTCAAGCAGGCGCACCAGGAAGAAAATCGTCTCAGGATTACCTCCGAGATCACGAGTTTCAAAACCTCAATCTCCTCCATCATTGAAGAATTGAAAACCGAAGCCAATGAAATGAAGTCGAGCGCCGACCGACTGGACCGCGTTGCCAGCGCTTCCAATCAGTATGTTGACACTGTCCGGACCGCTTCGAGCGATGCCACCCAGAATGTCTCCCTTGTGGCTCAGTCGACAAAGGAACTGGCCCTGACAATTTCCGAAATCACTAGCCAGACCCAAAAGACCAAGGCCACTGCGGAACAGGCATCGGAACTTGCCGTCAGCACCGGAAACGGCATCGATCAGTTCATTTCGACAACGGCAAACATCAGCGAAATCCTCGAGTTCATCAACGAGATTTCCGAACACACCAGTCTGCTTGCACTCAATGCAACCATCGAAGCGGCAAGAGCTGGCGAAGCTGGCAAAGGGTTCGGCGTTGTTGCCTCGGAGGTCAAACAACTGGCCGTCAAAACCGCAAGTGCAACCGGGCAGATTTCAGATCAGATCGCGAATGTCCAAGCCTCTTCAAAAGAGATGATGGGAGCAGTCAAGCAAGTCACGAGTGCGATTGACCAGGTCAACGAGTTGGCGACTTCGATCGCAGAAGCCGTGCAGTCACAAAGCGACTCCGCCAAGGAAATCTCGCACAATCTCGACGTCGCGACTGACGGCAGCCGCGTCGTCGACACGAATATCGAAACAATGTCGGCGCGCATTGAAGAAACCAACAAGGAAGCCGAGACAATTCTCTCGCTCTCCGAAGATGTCGACCGCCTGAATATCAAGCTGGACGAGGCCGTCGACCATTTCCTCAAGCAGGTTGCCTAGTCATCCGCGAAGACACCTGCCGCCTCATGAGGGACTTTATGCGATTGCTCAGACGGGTCTATTTTGCTGCAGCGATGTAATTCTCCAGTTCCGCCTTTATCGTCTCGATGGTCTGATCCGGCAGACGCTCGTCAGCCATGCCGTCAATATCTGCATCCAGGTTGAAACGCGCCGCAAACCGTGTCGCGGCGAGATCGGCAAGGCGCATACCGGTCTCGGCACCCGAGGGCGCATCGCCCTGCACCGGCCTGGTGTCTGTGAGCGTTACCGCCGCCAGGGCCTCGATAACGTGGGGACTGTCAATCTCGCGCAACGCCGACAACAGGAATTCAACTGTTGGAAGATCTCCTGATCCGGCAGCTGCGATCAGATTATCCCTTGCGCGAACTTCACCCAGTTTCGCAAGTGCGGTATCAGCCATCAGGCCTATAGAGACAGCTGATGACGACGTGAAGACTTCCGTGAGTTCATCGCCCTTTGCGTCCCGCAGTTTCTGAAGAACGGTAATCGTCTCCTCCGTTGCCGGATCATGGGCCAAAATTAGGATTGCCCCCCCTGCAGTCAGACCATTCTCGACAGCCTTGCGGATCTGATCACCGACACCTGGCTGCATCGCGTCCGGACCAAGGCGGTAGATTGCAGCAGAAGCGCGCGTTGCGACGTCGTCAACCGGGTCCGCCAGTGCAGCAGCGAGCACCGGAACAGCTGCCGGATCGTCAATCCGTCCGAGCATTGTTACAGCTTCGCGCCTGACGGTTTCGTCGTTGTCGGCAAGCAAACGTTCTAGTGCAGGTATGGCGGCTGCCGTCGGTGCCGGCAGCGCACCGAGTGGTCCGTAGTCACCGGTCTTTGCTGCCTCGAATGCCTGGAGAAGACTGGCCTCGTTGAAAGATCCGGTCACAGGTGACCTGCTTTGTTCCGCGCCAACACCGCCCGACACAACGGCCGTGGCGGTGGCGATTGCCACAGCAACGATTGCGAGTTTCCAGCGCATCACGGATTCATGACATTTGCATGCGCCCGTGGAATGAAAGCGCCGGCACCCTGACCACCCACCATAAGATCGCGCGCGTTCGCCGTATGGCCATGCACGCCGAGGTGATGGCCAATCTCGTGTGCCAAAACGTGCCAGAATGGCCAGGCAAGATCATCTTCAAGCAGGCAGTTGCCGCCGGCCGTACCGGCGTCGGCCCCATCCCCCAGTTTCTCATCCTGCTCGTAGCGCCAGACGAAAAAGACATTGAGATCCGATGCCGTGTCTCGATTGGCGACGACCTTGCGCCACTCGTCCGTCCCGGGCACGCCGGTCCATTTGACAATCTGTCCGAGATTGCCAGCAACGCTGTAGCTTGGATTGACAGAACGCTTGACTAGCTCGACGTTGATCTGATCCTGAAAAAGCTTGTTGGCGTGGTCAAATGTAGGTTGCAGACTGCCCGGCTTGCGTCTGGTCTGGTGACCGGAGGTATCGCTGACATAGTTGAAGGTCATCGTGACGGTCTTCTTCGACTTCACCGAAACGTCGAGCCTGATAACGGTCGCAGGGCCCTTCTTTGCCAAAATCTGAATGTTCGACTTGGTATGGCCCTTGATGATGAACTCGCGCCCACCGTGGACGAAACACTTCTTCACTTCGTGGACGGTTGCAACACCGGTATTGGCACTTACTACCGTAAGATCTGCACCGTCCATCAGGCGAATGCGCCGTTCACCGTTCAAAGGAACCATTTGCCAACGGGGAATGGTGGTCTCGTCAAACCCCTGAAGCTCCTGCGTCGCCTCGAACCGTGGCGCGTTCGGACCAGGAGGTGCCGGTGAAACCGGATTTGCGCCACCGGGCATTTTCTGGAAGATCTGATCGAGACGGTTCAAGGTATCCCGACCGACAATGCCGTCAACCGAGCAGCCGTCCTGCTCGGTTTGAAACTTGCGTGTCGCGGCATACGTCTCCTGACCGAATATGCCATCCATAACGCCGCCTGCACCGGTGGAATTCGGGAGATTGAAATTGAGATCGACGTAAGCTTTCTGCACAAGGGCGACTGCATCGCCCCGTTCACCCCACTTCATGTATGGAGAATTTTGTGCCGCGGACTGGAGCCGCACGTTGTCCTTAAAGCGATCAGATGTCAGAGCCATTCCGGCAGTCCTCTTCTACGTACGCCCTGAACTGAAACACCCCCAAGTCGGCCTGCCTAAGATGCTTCACGTAACGTCAGAATATCGCAAAGGAGGTCTTAGCGCGAGTCGAGATTGCGCAATCAACCAAGGATTCACCCACCAAGGAACGCCTTTGATCGGCTTTCCCCTGGGAGCGGTGCTTTCCTAGTGAAGCGTTGCCAAGAGCCTGCGCTTGCGGTCACGTTTGCCGCACCGCGCTCACCTGAACAGGATGTTTTCCGGCTTACAAACCAATAGCCTGCTTACGTTTTTTTGCGAGCGCCTCACGGCGGTCCCGGTTTTCGCCGACACGGAAAGACATTTCCACGAAATCCAGATGATCTCTCGCGGCGGCCTCCGCTTCAGCGGCGTCACCTGCGAGCACGGCTTCGGCGATCCGTTTGTGCTGTTCCATCAGCCGGTCGCCCGATCCGTCGATGGTGCGCAGGAAGCGGCGATTGTAAAAAACGCCGCGGCGCGTGAGATCGTATATGGAGCGCATCATGTGGATCAGCATGGCATTGTGACTGGCGTTAACGACAATGCTGTGGAATTTCACGTCAGCCTCTTCCGAGGCCTCCAGATCGCCTTCCACCTGCGCCCGCTGCAGTTCGGCAATCACTTCCTCGATCGCCGCCCGGTCGGAAGGCGTTGCCCGTTCGGACGCAAGCCGTGCCGCAAAAGCCTCCTGCTCCTTGCGATATTCCAGGTAATCATAAAAGGCGACGCCGTGGCGGGCATAGAGGCTGATGAGCGCGGGGCTCATGGCCTGGCCGGAAAGTTGGGCGACAAACGTCCCCTCGCCATGGCGGACGTGAAGCAGACCGAGATCTTCCAGACGTTTAAGCGCATCTCTGACCTTTGGGCGGGAGACGTCGAACCTTTCCGAAAGCTCGCGTTCTGAAGGCAGCCGAGCGCCCTCCTGCAGAATGCCTTGAACGATGAGGTTTTCAATCTGATTTGCGACCAGATCGACGACGGATTCTGCGGCAATTGGTTCGAACAAGCTATTTAGATCACCCATACGGCACCTCCAACGGGATTGGTAATCTTGCTTTACCTCACATGCAAGTAGTTTCCCCGACACACCTCCGTTTATGCACCTGATTTCAATTCTTTAAGCGCCAACAACCTGTCATTTAACCTCGACGCTAAGCATCAGTGGTAAATAAAATTGTTGACTAAATTAGAAGGTTAATTTTATTTACCTCTGGTTTTTGGTGATGGCAGACCGTGACGGACTGCCCAAAACCGCGTTTTTGGAGGAGATAAAATGACCAAGCTTCTGACCAGCCTTTTGCTCGCCGCCGGCCTTGCCGCGCAGCCTGCTCTTGCCGCCGACAAACTGCTTCTGAAAGTCCCTGTGGCGTTCTCAACGGAGCTGCCGAGCCTCGGCACACCGATCCCGCGCGTCGCCGAAGAAGTCAAAGTGATGTCCGGCGGCACCTTGCGCATGAAGGTGTATGAACCCGGCAAACTGGTTCCGGCGTTCGAAATCCTGGATGCCGTTTCGTCCGGCAAGATCAATGCCGGCTACACGACAGCAGGCTACTGGGCCGGCAAGATCCCGGCCGCCCCCTTGTTTTCGGCAATCCCGTTCGGCCCGGAGGCCGGCGAGTACATGGCCTGGCTCTACTACGGCAACGGCCTCGATCTTTACCAGCGCATGTATGACGAAGCTGGCTACAACGTGAAAGTCCTGCCGTGCGCTGTGATCGCACCTGAAACATCCGGCTGGTTTTCCAAGGAAATCAATTCCGCCGACGATCTGAAGGGCCTGAAGATGCGCTTCTTCGGCCTTGGCGGAAAAGTGATGGAAAAGCTCGGGGTCGCAACATCCCTGCTTCCGGGCGGCGAGATCTTCCCAGCCCTTGAAAAAGGCGCCATCGATGCGACCGAGTTCTCCATGCCGGCAATCGACCAGCGTCTCGGCTTCCATAAGGTCGCCAAGTACAACTACTTCCCCGGCTGGCACCAGCAGGCGACCGTCTTTGAGCTTCTGATCAACAAGGACGTCTGGGATGCCGCATCCGAGCAGCACCAGCACATCCTGGCCGAAGCCTGCAAAGCTTCCATGGCCGACAGCTTTGCCGAGGGAGAAGCCCTGCAATTCGACGCCCTGAAACGCAACGTGGAGGAAAACGGCGTCGAGATCCGCAAGTGGAGCCCGGAAATGCTGCAGCTCTTCCGTGATACCTGGGAAGAAGTCGCGGCAGAAGAAAGCGCTAACAACGCCTACTTCGCCGAGGTCTATGCCGACCTGACCGCGTTCCGCACGAACTACGACCTGTGGGAACAGAACGCGTTCCTGCCCCGCTTCTGACACAGCGTCCGCCGTGCCCGCCTGATCGGGCACGGCTTCCTACTGCTTTCAGCGCGCCAGCAAAGGTCTTTGCCAGGACCGCGCAAGGATGAGCCGTACCGGACTTGAGGAGGACCGGCACCATGAGCATGAACACGAATTACGAAGGCGATCTCGCCCAGCACTATGAGGCGATCACCGAACACAAGGATCCGGACCGCTTTGGACTTGCGGTTGCGATCGACACCTTCGTGAAAACCACCGGCCACGTGGTCATGCTGGCCAATCTCTTGCTGGTCGCCGCCATCGTTACCCAGGTTGTTCTGCGTTACGCGTTCAACGTGAACCTGCCCAAGCTCGATGAACTCCAGTGGCACATCTACGGACTCGTGACGATGATCGGGGTCTCCTATGCACTGACCACCGACAGCCATGTGCGTGTCGATCTCATGCATATGCAACTGTCGCGCAGGGCACAGAGGATCGTCGAAATCCTGGGCATCCTGTTCCTGTTGACCCCGTTTGTCTGGCTGATGGTCGACCAGGGGTTCGACTATTTTCAGGAAAGTTTTCGCGTCAACGAACGCTCCTCTTCCGCAACAGGCCTGCCCTTCCGTTGGGCCTTCAAAGCAATCATACCGATCAGTTTCATCCTTCTGGGAGTTGCCGCGGTCGCGCGCCTTTTGCACGATGTTCATGCCCTGATCGTTGCGGATCCTTCCGAACGGCAAGGTGCTGGCCTCACTCGTCTCCTGGTGCTCATCGGTGTCTTCGCGCTGATAACGGCCGGGCTGTCGACCCTTGTGGAGACAACAGAAGAAATGCTCGTCATTGCCATGTTCATGAGCTTTGTCGGGTTACTCTTCACCGGATTTCCGGTCGCCTGGACCCTGGCCGGAACAGGCATGATTTTCTGCGGCCTCGCCTATCAGTTCGACATGGGCAACATGGCCTGGACCGGTCTGGAAGACACGTTCACCGGTCTTGACTACCTGACCCTCGGCGCTGTCGTGAACCGGGTCTATGCGGTCATGTCGAATGCCGTTCTAGTGGCGCTGCCGATGTTTATCTTCATGGGGCTGATGCTCGATGAAAGCGGTGTCGCCGAGCGCCTCATGACCTCCATGACACGCCTCTTCGGCACTGTCCGCGGCGGTCTTGCCATAACGGTGACCCTGATCGGCATCATTCTTGCCGCCTCAACCGGCATTGTCGGTGCGTCCGTGGTGCTTTTGGGTGTTCTGTCTCTGCCGGCCATGATGCAGCACCGGTATTCCAAAACCCTTTCGACGGGTGTCGTTGCGGCCTCCGGGACGCTCGGCATCCTGATCCCGCCATCCATCATGCTTGTCATCATGGCGGACCAGATGGCGCTTTCGGTCGGCGATCTCTTCATGGCGGCCGCCATTCCCGGCATGCTACTGGGTGCAATCTACCTGCTCTATATTTTCGTGCTGGCCCTTTTGAACCCGAAAGCAGCGCCGGCGCCCGAAGGCGCCAGCGCACCGGACTGGGCAGCGTTCAAGGATATTCTGGTTGCCCTGGTTCCACCGCTTTTGCTGATCTTCGCCGTTTTGGGGTCGATTTTTGCGGGCATCTGCACACCAACGGAAGCCTCGGGCATCGGCGCGATCGGGGCCACTCTCCTGGCGCTTGCCTATCGCAAGCTGACCTTCCGCAAAACCTGGAACGTGCTCAAGGCAACCTTCAACACGACCGCCTACATCTTCGCGATCTTTCTCGGCGCCACAGTGTTTTCGTTTGTCCTCAGAGAACTCGGCGGCGACGAGCTGATCGAGAGCATGGTCTCTTCGACCGGGCTGGGGCCGAGCGGAACGGTGATCTTTATCCTGTGCATTGTCTTCCTGCTCGGGTTCGTACTCGACTGGATTGAAATCACGCTGATCGTGCTTCCGCTGATGAGGCCCATCGTGAACGGGCTTGGTCTCGATATCCCTGGCTTCGGTGCCATCGACGAGCCTGCGCTGGTCTGGTTCGTGATCCTGGTTGCGGTCACCCTTCAGACATCTTTCCTGACACCGCCGGTGGGCTTCTCGCTCTTCTACCTCAAAGGCGTGTGCCCGGACGGCATCAAGCTGACGGATATCTACAAGGGGATCGTGCCCTTCGTGCTGCTGCAACTCTTCGGTCTGGCGCTTGTCTTCCTCTGGCCCGCGCTCGCCACCTGGCTGCCCTCGGTCGCCTATTGATCAATCCGGCGGGCCGGTCTTCCGGCCCGCCATTCGCCCTGGCATGAGGTTCGAGATGAAAAACGATGTTCTGATTCAAAAGCTGAAAGAAATTGTCGGTCCTCGGCATTGCATGACACAAGACCGCAAGACTAAACGCTTTCGCAAAGGGTTCCGATCCGGCGAAGGAGGAGCGATTGCGGTTGTCGTGCCGGGAACACTCGTTGAAATGTGGCACGTTCTTGAGGCGGTTGTGGCTGCCGATTGCATCACGATCATGCAGGCGGCCAATACCGGTTTGACGGAGGGCTCGACCCCAAAGGACAGCTACGACCGCGACGTCGTGATTATCTCGACACTGCGTCTCGACAAGTTGCATGTCTTGGACGACGGCCGCCAGATCGTCAGCCAACCCGGTGGCACGCTCTTCAAGCTGGAAAGGCTCCTGAAACCGCTCGGGCGGCAGCCTCACTCGGTGATCGGCTCCTCCTGCATCGGCGCGTCTATCGTCGGCGGTGTCTGCAACAATTCAGGCGGGTCCCTGGTACGGCGCGGTCCGGCGTACACGGAACTTTCCCTGTTTGCACAGATCGATCAAGCAGGCGAACTACAACTGATCAATCACCTGGGCATTAACCTCGGCCAGTCCCCTGAAGAAATTCTCGGGAAGCTTGATCGGAACGAGATCGATCCTGCGTGCGTTGACTGGGACACCGGACGGGCCTCGGATGACAGTTATGGCGAACGCGTGCGCGACATCGATGCAGAGACACCGTCACGCTATAATGCCGACCCGCGCTGTCTCTATGAATCCTCAGGCTCGGCAGGAAAAGTGGTCGTTTTTGCGGTGCGACTCGATACCTTCCCGATCGAGAAGGGTGAGAAGGTCTACTACATCGGTACCAATGACACGCGCCAACTGACGGCTTTGCGTCGCCGGCTTCTGGCAGACCTGCCGGAACTACCGGTCAGCGCGGAGTATCTCCACCGTGAGTGCTTTGATGTGGCCCATCGCTATGGCAAGGACACAGTGCTGATGATCGACTGGTTCGGCACCGACCGGTTGCCATTCTTCTTTGCCATGAAGGGTGCCATCGACGCCCGTTTGAACAAGCTCCCTTTCCTGCCGAAAAACCTGACCGACAGGTTCATGCAGTTTCTGTCCCGTCTGGTACCTGAAGCTTTACCAGCAAGCATGCTCGACTACCGAGCACGCTATGAACATCACCTGATCCTGAAGGTTTCCGGCGCGACCGCCGCCCAGACCGAAACGATGCTTGAAGAAACAATTGGTAGCGACGGCTGGTTCCTGTGCGATGACAAGGTAGCGGGCAAGGCGATGCTGCATCGTTTTGCCGCCGCAGGTGCTGCCGTACGCTACGGCGCGGTTCACACCAATGAATGTGAGGACATTCTTGCGCTCGACATTGCGCTACGACGCAATGACCCGGACTGGTTCGAACAGCTGCCAGGGGACATTGAGGACCAACTTGCAACCAAGCTCTACTACGGCCATTTCCTGTGCCACGTTCTGCATCAGGATTATGTGGTAAAAAAGGGCCGCGATCCGAAAAAATTGAAAGCGCGGCTTCTGGAAATCCTGGATGAGCGCGGCGCTGAATATCCGTCCGAACACAATGTCGGGCACGTTTATACGGCCAAGCCGGCCCTTGCCAGCCACTATCAAACGCTTGATCCGACCAACAGTTTCAATCCCGGCATCGGCAAGATGTCGCGCGAAAAGCACTATGGAGAGGCGGATCACAGCTTACAGGGACAAGAGGCAGCTGAGTGATCGCAGGCGTTTCGCAGCTGTAAAACGCAATCTGCTTCGCAGACGATATGGATGCATGGTACCGCTGTGACGCGCCCATGCATCCCATCACGTTGCAGCCCTCAGAGTTTGGTCGACCAGTCCTCTGACGTGTTCAGTTCATTGAGCTGATGCCAAAGACGTTGCCCTCCGTGTCCCGGCAAAGGCTCACCCAGCCGAATTCACCGATAGAGAATTTGGGCCTCAGAACCTCACCTCCGGCAGCATCAACGCGGGCTTCTTCGACAGCGCAGTCTTCCGCCGAGAAATAGACAACCGTTCCACCCGCGCCCGGAGAAGCGTGCGCCGATTTTGACAAAGCGCCACCCGCGCCGTAAGCGCTCATGTCGGCGGGGAAACTCATCATCTGGGTTTCACCGGTCGGGTCGCCGATGGGTTCCAGTTTGCAGTTCAGCACGGTTTCGTAAAACCGGACGGCACGATCCAGCTCGTTCACATAGATATCGAACCATCCGACAGCGTTCATTTTCGACATAACCAACTTCCTTTCGTCGTTGCATATGCCGCTGACCTACCAAGCCGTCAGGAGCCTGTATTGTAGATATCAGACATCGAACTTCCGGGCGTATTTTTCAGGCGTGTAACCCGTTGCCTTGCGAAAGGAATGGATGAAGTGGGACTGGTCGGCATAGGCAAGTGACGGCTCGCCATCCAGTGATTGCTGCAACCGGAGAACTTTCAAAAAATCGTGCGGTGCAAACCCGGTTGTCTTTTTGAGAACGCGCTGCAACTGGCGCGGCGAAAGATTTGCGATCTCTGCCATGTCGGCAACCGTCCGGATCGCGTCAATGTTCTGGAAGATCTTCTCCGTGACGGGATTGGCAACAACGGTTTGATCCGAAACGAGACCGTCCACGAATTTCGACATCACGGCCTGCTTGGCTACAAAATCCAGGCCGCTCATCTCCTTGTTCAGCGAAACGAGCGGAAGCCCGCCACTATAGCCTCCGTTTACCAGCCCGTAGGCGACCGGCTCGCGGTCCCGTTGCCAGACGCCAGGCAGGAAGCGGATGTTGACGTAGTGAAACGACCGCTGAAGGTTGAGTTCTTCCGACGAGGCCCGGAGACGCGTGATCCCTGCGGCCTTGGGGTCAAGCTGGTCGAAGATCGCGTATGTGCATGCGTCAGGCAACGCGTGAAACCGGTAATCCGACGGTAAGGCAGATTGTGTTTTCAGTTCCAGAAAGCGGTGGACGATACCGCTCAGATGTGCAGGCGGAAGAGCCTCGACAAACTGCACGGCATCAACCGCCCTCTCCCTGCCATTTCCCTTGGGATCATACATCTGATACGCCTGCTCGCTTCTTGGCCCGTCTTCTTCGAGCCATTCTAACTGCACGGTGCACAAGGCAAAACCGGCAGGCATTTCATTTTTCACAGGGATGATGTGTCATCAGCGGTGAACGGGCCAATGCGCCAGCAGTCTGGCCGAGTATCAGTACCTGGCCAAACCGCTCACATGATCGGTCTGGTGCTGAAGATCCGTTCGGTCTCGTTGTTACCGACCGGGTGTCTGCGCCCCGAAGTCCTGCAAGCGCGCAATAATGATCCGCCAGCGCGAATGCTGCTCCGGGGCTGTTGACGGCAAGATCCGGACATGACTCCGCCGTGATTGCTATGCGCCCCTGACAGCGACACGACGTCCATTGTTCTCCGACTTCGCGGGGCAAAAGCAGAAAGTCGTCTACGCCTTCTGCGCACAAAGTACAGTTGCCCTAAGTTGAGCGCCTGCCTCCAGACCATTAGCCTTGCGCTTCACGGAACCTTCGGCGAAACGGCCAAAGCGCCAGGAGCCCCAGCGCCAGGAAACCGAAAGACGCCGGAACCGGTACTGGCGTAGGAGGCGTGCCAGTGAGGGTGATCTTGTTGTTCCCAAATTCAGCGAGCGTTCCGTAGTTGAGGTCAAGATCGGCTAGGATGCGGTCAGAAGCAATCCATGTGAAACTGAACGGATCAAGCGACGAGTAGCCCCGTGTTACGCGGATATAGTTGCGGGTAAATGGGCGGGGACCGTTTATGTAGAAAGCGTCTCCCGTTTCGGTCGGCGAATAGCTTTCCAGATCGAAGCGCACATTACTCAGCGGCGTGAAGCTCGTGAACAGACCTGTAACTGTGTAGCGATCAACCAAGGCGCCATTGATAACACCGAACGCTTGTCGGCCGGGGCGGCTCTCATTGAAACCCAGGCCAATTTGAGCAGGTGTTCCAAACCCGGTCAGATCGATCGATCCGGTCCCAAAAAAGTAAACGTCGCTGCCAATTTGCTTCGCTTCGATATCCAGAGTTGCGGCGTTGGCATTGATACTAGCTAAGAGCATTACCGCTGCGAGTAGTATTCGTTGCATCAAGTCTTTATCCTCGTAAATCGTTGTATTTAGTGCAATAAAAGCTCTGATAGGCAGGCTCAGGGGAAGTTGGACTTAACGCACCTCCCTGGTGTAACGTTGCGTCTCGGTCGCCGTTTGCACGTCAGATGCCATCAAAGAAGAGATCCCGATGGCCTGTGCCAATCGCTTCGCGCTCAATTCACTCCAAACTTTATTTTGCATCCATCACCAAAAGCCGGGGAAAAGATCAGGAGAGCCGCAAGAGCGCACTCGACGAACACAGATATCGGTAACATAGCGATCCGTTCGGGAAACAATATCGGCGCGCTATCTCAAAGGAATCGTCATGCTGTCTCAAAGACGAGGTTTCCGGCCAGCTTCGCCCGAAGACGTAACCCCGGATTACATGCAATTCGCCTTGGTCACGGGCACTAGAAGACTGAATGAGTTTTTACGAGCAAGGAGCCTCGATGTCGTCTCGACTGCCCTTCGTTCGATCGTTGCCATCGAGTTATTACTTTGGTTGAGGGTCACAGTCGTGGGTACTCGGCCCTTGTGACGGACGCCTTATTGTCGGGCTTGAAGGGTACCCGTGAAGTCTACGTGCTCATCTGTTCTCGTGATAAACCGGCTACCACGCATTTTTCACCGGCCTTAGCCAATTAGGCTGATAAACCAAGACAACAATTGGTGGTGCGCTCAGCAACTGGTGTTACCAAGCACACCGACACGACTCTCAAGCCTGCGCCGCCCATGCTGGAACAGGCCGTCCCATCACGGCCATGACCGTTGGCCAGCTCTCCGCATCTGCCATTCCGCGGCGGCAGCAAAAGGGATTGCAAAAGCCCACTACCATGCCGTCGATTTCCGCGAGCGAGGTTTCGACGACCGGTTTGCCTGAATACGGGCAGGCTTCATTGATGGCGTCGGAGACATCTCCCTCGTAGGGTTTTCCCCGCATTACCGGCTGGCGCGGCCAGTCCTTGCTGCTTCCCGATGGCAGGTCGAGATGCAGGTCATCGATCCTTCTCAGCTGAGCATCCGCGCATGCGTGCCATCTGCGAAAGGACGGATGGGCATAAATGGTCTCGACGTAGGCTTTCGTTGCTTCGGTAAGCTCGAACCCATACGCGACGAACCGCGTGACAATGGGAGCAAAGGCGGCGTCCGCGGCGCAGAATGCCTGACCGCACAGATAGGGACCGCCTGTAAGGCCCAGGGCCCATTCCAACAACGCGACAACCCTGCTGGCATCTTCCTGCTCGAATTTACTGGGAACGAAGCCCTGGTAACGCGCGTGCAGGTTCATCGGCAGCGACTGCAGAGAAGAGAAGCCGGTTCTTGCGCGCGCCGACAAGGAACGCGCCATCGCCCTGGCTTCGGGTGCCAAGGGCCATAGCCCCGCGTCCGGATGGCGCTCTGCAAGAATTTCGGCTGCAGCGGCACTTTCCCAAGTGAGCGCTCTGTCGCTCTGCACATCTTTCAGCAGGATCGGAAGGGACGTCGCGGGCGCGTGTCTGACGAGCGTTTCAGCAAATTCTTCGGAAAACATCGGCACGTATGACGGCTGGAAATCGATGCCGAATGCATCCACCTCCAGCCAGCCGCGCATCGATTGGTCCGAGTAAGCGTATTCGCCAAGCAGCAACTTGTAAGCCATGAAAAGATCCTCGCTCGTGCCTGTGAAATTCCTTCGTTGAGCGCCTAGACTAGCCAAATCCGGTTTGGCATAAATGACATCATGCCCAAGAAAACTGCCAAATTCCATAGCGTCGTTTTTTTCATATATCCGGGGGTCAAACTTCTGGATCTCGCTGGCCCTTTGCAGGTTTTCAATGATGCAACAGACCAGTTTTCTGGATCTGCTGCCTACCGCACCGCGCTGGTATCTGCCGACGGCGCAGAAGTGGTGACGGACACACCGGTCAGTGTCCGTTCTGAACCTGCTGCCCAATGGTGCAATCCGATTGACACGCTTGTCGTGGTTGGCGGTCGAGGCGCGCAAGCGGCTTCAAACAACGCGGTGGTGGTCGACACGCTCAAAAGGCTGGCGAGCCAATCACGACGCGTTGCCTCCATCTGCACCGGCGCTTTTCTGCTCGGCGCTGCCGGACTTCTTGAAGGCCGCAGGGCGGTCACCCACTGGCGCTATTGCAATGACCTGGCACGCGACCATCCTGAGGCTCAGGTCGATACCAATCCGATCTTCATTCGCGACGGACATGTCTGGACATCTGCCGGGGTAACGGCCGGAATAGATCTTGCCCTTGCGCTGGTCCACGAAGACCTCGGCAGAGACGCATCACTTGCGATTGCCCGCGACCTCGTCGTTTTTGCCGTGAGGTCCGGAGGCCAGGACCAGTTCAGCACCACGCTGCATAGTCAGGTATTGGATCAATCGAGCCGGTTTGATCAATTGCACGCCTGGCTGCAGGAAAATCTGCAGGACGACTTGAGCGTCGAAGCACTCTCGGACCGTGTCGGCATGAGCCCCAGAAATTTCGCCAGGCAATATCAGGCGTCAACAGGTTCGACACCGGCAAAGGCTGTCGAGGCAATGCGCGTTGAAGCCGCCCGCAGATATCTTGAAGAAACGGATCTGACCGTTGTGCGCGTTGCTGAAATCTGCGGCTTTCGAAGCGATGAACGGATGCGCAAATCCTTTATTCGGACACTCGGCGTGCCACCTCACGATTACCGGAGACAGTTCCAGGGAGATGTGAGCTCGACGCCGGACACCGAGGAAAGCTAGATCGGGCACCATTCGCGCAGGCAGCTCCCACTTGGATAGCTCCCGATTGAAAGACGTCGGATTCTGCACCGGATATGGCGCAAATCATGCGCAGACTGGCCGAAATCAAGGGCCTAATGTCATTTGAGCCAAGACCAACGCATGCGACATTGATTTCTCGAAGCATGGGAAGGAAGCAGCGGTGCGAAAGGTACGGTCAAACAGCACATTCGGCGACAGGGATCTTCTGCAAGACCCGGGAGAGGCCCTCAAGTTCAGGAAGGGTGTCGGAAGCACGCTTCTTTTGGCCTGCGGCGCGCTTGGAAAAGAGATCGTTTGGCTCATCGAAAAGAACGGCCTGAAGCATCTCGACGTGCAATGCCTGCCCGCCGGCTTGCATCATACGCCCGACAAAATCCCCGAAGCTGTACGGACGCAAATTCGCGCCAACAAGGACAGATACGACAAGATTTTTGTCTTGTATGGAGACTGCGGCACCGCCGGAGCGCTCGATCGGGTTCTGCTGGAAGAAGGCGGATGCGAGCGGATCGCAGGTCCGCACTGTTTCTCGTTTTACTGGGGAAACGAAGCCTTTTCCGCATATGGTGAGGATGAGATCACCACATTCTATCTGACCGACTTTTTCTGCCGGAGCTTCGAGAAGTTCATCTGGCAGGCCTTCGGTCTCGACCGGAACAAGAACATGGTCGATTTCGTCTTCGGAAACTACGAAAAGCTCGTCTACATGCCGCAAACCGACGATCCATCGCTGGAAAAGAAGGCGCGCGAGATAGCCAGCAGCCTCGGTCTTACCTATGAACGGCGTTTCGTGGGGTTCGGTGAACTGGAGACGGCAATCCGCAGCGCCTGATACGCCTTGCGATGCAAGGTGACTTGCATGTGTCGGCGCGTTTCATGCCGGATAAGAGATACGCGCAGAGCTCAGGGCGCTCGGAGTCCTCGGTCGATACTGTCTTGCTCTTAAGATCAGCCGGACGAACCGACCAGAACAAATTACCTGGATGCAGGGCGTTGCTGTCATTCACCCCTGGGTTTGTTCAATCTCCACGATCCATGACATCCAACAGCCAATCGATGCTGTTCAAGCATTGATCCAAGGTCAGACTAAGCTCATTTGGAGCGGCATCCGCAGCGAAAACAAAGCCGTGAATGTAGTCGATCAACAAGTTCAGCATAACGTTGCCGGGGTCACCGCCATTGATGGCCTGTGTTCTGTGTTTGACTTGAGATGTGAAGTCACGAAGCGACTGAGGCATGCAATTTGGCGTGCTTAGCAGAAACCGAACAAGATCGGCGTTTTTCAGAGCAAGTTCGATATAGCGAACCAGCAACAGCCTAAGCTCAGCCCTTGGTGTGCCAACAGAAACGCTTGCGTCAATACCTTCGAAAGTCTGGGCTGCAATATCGCGCAGCAATTGCTCCCGGCTACCAACGTGATATTTCACGGCCATCGCCGTTACGCCCAACTTGGCAGCGATCGAACGAAAGGTAAGCTCCTCCAACCCGTAAGTTTCCAAAATCGAGTGGGCACATTGCAGGACGGTCTTCTTATCGACACCGCCTGCAAACTTCTTTGGTCTTCCTCTGCGTTTCGGCTCAGACACGGATCAGACCACCTTATATCTCAACTCCACCAACCCCGATGGGAAGGTTTTTGTTTGCGTCAGCTCAAGATCAATATCTGCCGGCAGCTCGCCAAACAAGCGAATGCCTTCCCCAAGAAGAATGGGAACAATCGCCAATTTGAAGTCGTTGATCAGCCCCAGTTTGAGAAAAGATTGCACGATTGCGCCGCCGTCAACATAGATGCGTTGCCACCCTCGGCGCTCCATCTCTGCCATCAGTTCCTGTGGGGACAGATTCATGATGTCCACCTTCTCAGCCAATTCGGGTGGCACGTCCTCGTTCGCGATTGAATTGCTTAGAACCACAACAGGTTTTTCATATGGCCAAGCATCAAATCCAAGCACTGTACGATATGATCCGCTGCCCATAACGATGACATCAATGGTGCCGAGGAACTCGGCAAAGCCATGATCTTCATCGGCTGTCTTTTGTTTCATCAACCAATCCATCGAATGGTCTTTTCGCGCTACATATCCATCCAGCGAGATAGCCATCATGACGTGTCCGGTGGGCATATCAATCTCCAAATGAGTTATTTATACAATGTATAAATAACTCTCGAAAAGACCGCAACACACCTGTATTTTTATGCGAAAAAGGATGCGTCTTACCGCGGAAACCCGGTTGAAGCGAACCCAGTTCCGATCTTCGCGACAGATGCAATAACAGACCACTTGCGCACGGGTTTTGATGTTTCAGAAGGTTGCGACAAAATCGCTGATCCGGACACGTATTGCGATCAGGTCAAATGGCAGAGATGCAGAACGAAGTGGAGCTCTGACCCAAGTCGGTCAGACCTACTTCCGGCTTTTCCGGTAAAGATCATCGAGGAAGGGTGCCTTGCCTTCCAGGTACTCCGCGATGCCCGAGCTATTCTCTTTCTCAAGACGCAATTTCAGCTCTGCATAGGCCCTGCGATCAGCGGAATTTGTGCGCAAGTGATCGCGTATTCCCAGCATTCTTTGAATCTGCGTGTGACCTGAAAGGCAAAGATGTAGCTTATGGGTCCTGACCTTACCGACATCGCGCTTGAAAAAGTGATGGCCCTTCATCAAGTCTCCACCACGCCTGTACCCCAAACCGAGCAGATCAGTCTGCCACCGGTCAAACCGGCTAACATCGGAAACAACGACGAGAATGTCGATTTCGGGTTTGGCGGCCAAACCCTCGACCGCAGTGCTTCCAACATGATGTATTTCGACGCATGCATCACCGAATATCGATCGTAGACGGCCTGCCGCTTCCTCAAAGAGATGTGGCCACCTTTCATCATAGCTGGTGATTGAACTCGTCAGCGTCATGCGATCAGTTTACGGCTCTGCTGTTGCTTGTAAAAGCGGCCCTTTCTGGAGTAACGGCCTCGTTGAAATCGTACGGGCATAGAGTACCCCGATGTTTGGTGTCTCCACGCTTAGCGCCGTTGTCATCGCAGCGCTAAAGTGTTCACAGAAGGTACGCGGCAGATGTTTCGGAAGCCCCGCATTCTGGCGATGCAGATCAGACTCTGAAGCTTATGAGCGTGCGCAGAAGTTCAATCTGGCTTCGGACCCCGACTTTTTCAAAAATACGCCGCAGATGCGTGCGTGCCGTATTTCGCGAGAAGCCGAGTTCAGCGGATATCCCTGAAAGATCAAACCCGCGCGCGATACGGTCGAGGATCTCGGTCTGGGTTTGCGACAGGCCGAAAATCAGCTCAGCGATCCGGATCTGTTTTGACAGATCGGGATTCTCCCCGAAGAGAACATAAACACGGCAGTCGGCCACCCTAACCCAGCAGGTCAGCAGAGCGCCCTCGCCGTCTTCGCCAAGCACCACAGGAAACGTCACCGAGTTTTCCCCGGCCGAGGCGACCTGACTGAACTGGCCGAACCCCTTGAGTTTATGGGACCGGGAAACCGTTTCCCGAAGTCCCTTGTCCCAGGACGGACTGGTCGCGCGCAGCGTTCCGTGACTGATTGTCAGTCCTTCGAAGGTTCTGAGACATTCGGATGCGGCGGAGTTCAGCCAGACGACCCCGCAGTCCTGGTTGACCTCGACAGCAGGGGAGCTGATATCCCGCAGGGGTTCGGCCCAGCAGCCGTGGAAAAGGATGCGCCATCGTCGGCCTGACCGTTCGAAGAGCCGGAAATTGTGTGACAGGTTGGGTGCAATCAGAGGATTTTCTGTTTCTGTCGCAATCTCATCAAATGTCGCCCATGCCATATCGCCATGAACTTCAATTGTAATGTTCTCGCGCCGAATGTCGGCGTGAATGGGTCCGGGCGATGCGTCCATGGAGTCAAACACGTTACGCCGGAACTCCGCATACCCTCTGGCGATCTGCATCGTGCCGCATTCCATGATGCTCTGGAACCGTTCATCCTGGACCCAGTTTTTTTCCCAGGCGGTTCTGTCGCGGGCAAGGTACGTTGAGAGATCCGTCTCGATAACGGCCTGGATTTCTGCTCGTGCCGCCTGAAGTTCCGGGTCATGCGCCGTCATATTTCGCTACTACCGTTTCCCCTGACCGCTTGGTGCGTTGTCGAACAGCGTCCGTTGAACCGCTAAACAGCAGATACACCGTTTGAACGACAAATGCCGCGACCCGAACGTACCATTTTTTAAACCGGCCCGGTTTTGGAAAGGGACCCGTGTCATCTGCAAAGAACTGGTAATAGGCATCCTGCTCGCTCGTGCTCTGCCCACGGAAACTGCCGGTTTTTTGTTTGTTGCGAAGCATTTGATCCCAGTTGCTCATTGGCGGACCTCCCGTTGCGATCCGATCCAACTAGCACCTATCGTCCCATGTATATGTCACCCCGGAGGATGACATTGAGCAGGGTCGCCAAACTGAAAGTCTGTTACCGGTCGAGTGGCGGAAGCGGCTCGGCCCATGCGGTAATAGTGCGTTGGCGATGCTTTGCCCGGACCGCTATCCGGTCAACACTCGGCCTCAAGTCCTGCCTTCCGGTCGTGAGATCAAGAGACCGCATTGCGATCAGGGAAAATCGTCGCCTCTGCCCACAATGCGAAAAACTGCTGCAAAAATCGCATTGATCGCAGACCGCAGTTTTTCATTCTTGAGGCTTTTTCCAAACGCCACTGCATGCAATCCTCATCCAGGTGCAATGGATTTGGAAAATCCGTTAGCAACGGTGTTGAGACATAGGTGATCATGCAAGTGAACCATACTCTGCCAGAAGGGGCACATACGTGATTGAACACACGATCGACATTCCCCAAAACCTGGACGACCGCACTGTCACAGCTGCCGTACAAAGGATTTGCGCCCGCGAAGACCTCACCCTTGGCATGAAGACCTCGCTCAAGAAATACCCCGGCTGTACCCATTGGCACTTCAAGCGCCATGCCGAAAAGGGTATTTTGGAAGTCACCTGGTGGCCAGGAACAGGGGAAAAGCGGCCTTCTCAACTCTGGCTGTCATGCCACGGCAATCGAGGGGCCGCTTGGATAACCGAATTGATGCCGCGGCTCACAATGCTGATAGAGAACGCATTCAGGACCTGACCTGGAAATCGAATTACGCGCAACCGGTCTGCCCGGACCGCGGTAGTTGATCATTTGCGAGGTCGATTTTCGCAGGCTGCGTTTGAGTTTGAACTTTAAGCTCGTAGCCGCTTTTCGCTGCAGATGAGCTGTCCGAGCACGTTGCGCCCTCACTATGGTCCTTCGGAAAGTTGCGACGCGAACGCTTTATTTCTGGCCGTCAAAAACCAGTTTTGCAGCAAGACCGCCAAAGACGAGACCGAGAAAATATCTCGACCATTTTGCAAACGCCCACTTGTTCCTCGATAGAGATCGCGCACTTCCGGCCAACCAAATCACAACGGCATGAACGACGAGATCAATCGCGACAAAGATGATTGCCAGCAACAAGATCTGTATCCCAACGTAGCCTTTTTCTGGGGCCAGGAACTGGGGAAAGAGTGCGAGGTAAAATAGCGCAACCTTTGGATTGAGCAGGTTTGTAATGAGTCCCTGCCTGAAAATTACACGCAACGACAGTTGCTTGCGTGCAGCCGTTTTTGCAGATGCGCTCTCAGACGAAGTAAACGCTTGCCAAGCCAAATAAAGCAAATAAGCCGCGCCAAGATACCTTACAAGATCATACGCATACGGGACCGCCAAGAACAATTGGGAGAGCCCAAGCGCCAATATGACAGCATGAATTATTGATCCGGCAGATATACCGAACTGCGTCACCAACCCGGCCGTTTGGCCTTGCGCTGCACTGCGCGCCGCAACCAGTATCATGTCCGGTCCAGGCGTCACTGCCAATGCGAAACTGGCGATCCCAAAAAGCCAAATCGTTTGCCAATCAAGTATCATTCCGAAGTTCCACCCGTTTTGACATCTGTCCAGAGCACCGTGGTCGACATTCGGGGAAACGGCCGGGTTGGTCAAGATGGGTCCATGGGCCACGTGACCGGTTCGTCCGCTTAATCCGTCTCCTCGAAAGCAGCGCGTAAGCCGGTTACCCAAGACGCCAGCACAAGGAGACTACTACCTGAAATTCGATCTCGGTCGAAAAGGTCAAAATGGAACGCGGCCGCTGCGCAAACAGCTCTTCGCTCCCAAGCGTGCAAGCTTTCTATTGGCTGAGTTTGCCTGTAGCGCCTTAACCGCGAAACGTCTGCGCGCCCAAACGTGAATGTTGCAGGCACCGTGAATACAACTTGTTACACATTGGCCTTAGCTTGGCATAGGTCTGCGACGTTGTGTTTGTATAAGCAAACGAAATTGCTCCTCAAACCGCGAGTGGTTTCATGCTGAACAGAACTGCGAAATTCCTAACCATTTGCCTTCTGGCCCAACCGCTGCCGCCCGCCGCTTTAACCGTGACGGCCGCTGCCAGCGAAAACGCAGCCCTAAGAGACATAAGCAAAATTCAGGTTGATGAACGCCGTCTCACAGAGGCCGTCGCATCGCGAACACTGACGTGGCTGACAGGAAGCCCGGCGAACAACGACTACATTTCTGTTGGTCGTTTGGCCAATTTTTTCGGCTTCGTAGGCCTGAGGGTTACAAGTGGGCACAGCCTCAAGCGAAGCGAAGTTGCCCGCGAAACACTGTCAGTGCTGACCGAGCAGCAGCGCACACAGATGGTGTCGCTGGTGCATGCGCAGAAGGACACATTGAATAGAGCCCATGAAGCGCGCCAGGAGATGAACCGCGCGCTGGAAGGGCTGCTTGCGTTTGAACATGTCACAAGGGAACAATTTATTGAACTCGGGCGTGACTACGGAGCGCGCGAGGCGGAGCTCGGGCGCTTGCTTGCGCAGACATTTGGCGACATTGCCCAAACGCTCTCAACCGACCAACAGCGGGCGTTGACCGACATTCGTACAACACACCTGTCGGGAGAAAGACGGCAGGGCAACGGCGGTGGCGATCCGAAGTTGAGACAGTCAAAGGCCGACAAGAAGGAGCTTGTAAATCTCACGGCCAGGTTCCTGAGCTGGACGACCGGATCGCAGGAGTTCAATGACTTTGAAGTCGTCGGCAAACCAAGTCAGCATTTTGGTTTTGTGGCGCTGCGCATCGGTTCCAACCACGGCGTGAAGCGCGGCCTTGTCGCAAAGGAAGTCCTGGAGATCCTCACGCCGTCTCAAATTGACAGGCTGAGAGAAGCCGCCCTTCAAAATGCGAGGGAGTTTCCGATGTTTTTGGAGGTCAGAGCGCAGCTGATGCGCGTTCTGGAAACCTCATTATCAGGAGGCGTGATCGATCCAGCTCATACCGCGCATCTCGGGGCTGAAATTGGAGAGATCGAGGCAAGCATGACCTGGTCGCAGGCCGCGGCAATGCTGGATGTCAGAGACGGTCTTTCGGAAGCCCAGTCGGCGGACCTTTTGGCAATGCGGGCGAAATATACCGCCGAGACTGATTCCTCGGATCTGGACGATCCGATTGAGCGAGGTCGACAACTCTTTGCCCAATGTGCATTTTGTCATAATTCCGACAGTCGTCAGCCCATTGGGCCTCCACTTGATGACATTGTCGGCAAACCGATCGCAAGCGACCCGGCCTTCAAACGCTATTCGCCGGCATTGGTCAGATACGCCAGGGCGCAAAGCATGTGGACCGAAGCACAGCTGGATGCGTTTCTAAAGTCTCCTAAGGCTCTTGTTCCCGGAACGTTCATGAGTTTCGATGGCTATGAAGAAACGGACGACCGCTCTGCACTGATTGCCTATTTGAAAACGCGAAAGTGAGCACCTCTGAGAGTTTAACCGTAAGGCCAGGTACTCAAGGCAAAATTGATGTCTGACCTGAACACGGTGTGCGCAGGCCAATTGAGGGCAGGAAACGGAGCTTCAATGCATGATGCCCGATGAGTGCATCAGCCAATCAGGCCCGGAAACGCCGGAACGGGTTTCTAGCAAATCCGCGGCAATTGTTCGCCGACCAGCATGTCGACCAAGCGCTGACCACCGAAGGCGGTGCGCATGACAACCCGGCCCGGATGGCCCGACATTGCCTTGCCTATCGCGACAGCGTTGCAACCTTCCGGCGTTGCCCGCATTGCCGTGAGCGCCGCCTCGGCCTTTTCCTCTGGAACGAAAAGAACCAGTGTTCCTTCATTGGCAAGATAAAGGGGGTCCAGTCCCAGGATCTCGCATATGCCCTTGACCTCGTTGCGCAGCGGAACGGCAGTCTCGTCGATTTCGATACTGACACCGGCCGCCGCTGCCATTTCGTTCAGGGCGGAGGCAAGGCCGCCTCTTGTGGCGTCACGTGCGGCTCTTGTTTCCGGAACGGCCGCAAGAACGGTTTCGATCAAACCGTTCAGGCTCTGGCAGTCCGAGATGATATCGGTCGATAGAGCCATGTCGCCGCGCGCGGCCAGGATGGCAGCACCATGATCGCCCAGCACTCCGTTGACGATCGCAACGTCGCCCGGACGGATCTCCGACGCGGCCATGGACCGGTCCGGTGGAATGACACCCACCCCGGTTGTTGTTACAAAAACCTTGTCCGCCGCGCCTTTGCCAACAACCTTGGTGTCTCCTGTCACAATCCGAACACCAGCCTTGTTTGCCTCGGCCTGCATGGTCCGAACAATCCGGCGAAGCAGCTCGATCTCGCAACCTTCCTCGATGATGAATGCAGCCGACAGCCAAAGCGGTGTTGCGCCCCCGACAGCAAGATCGTTGACGGTCCCGCAGACCGCAATCTTGCCGATGTCACCGCCTGGGAATTCGACGGGCGAGACGACAAAGCTGTCGGTCGTCATCGCAAGCTGGCTTCCCGGCTCGCGCAGCGCCTCGGAAGTAAGGCGGGCCTGATCCTCGTCGCCCGCCGGCTTGAAGACATCCGTGAAAACCTCTTCAATCAGGTCACGCATCGCCTTGCCGCCACCGCCATGTGCAAGCGTCACGCGATCGCCGCGCAGACGGGTCGGTTTGATCGGAGCAGCCATGTTCATTCCGCAGCCTCCATGGCGCCGTATTGATAGTATGCTGCGCAAGCGCCTTCGGAGCTGACCATCAGCGCCCCAAGCGGCATTTCGGGCGTGCAGGTTGTGCCATAGTGCGGACACTGATGGGGCTTTACCCGTCCGGTCATCACCTGGCCGCAGGCACAGCCTTCAGGCTCCTGGACCGAGCGCTCTCCAGCGCCATAGCCAACCTTGAAGCGGATTTCGGCGTCAAAGGACTGGTAAGCGTCGCGGATCCGCAAGCCGCTTGCGTCGATCTCGCCAAGCCCGCGCCATTCAAACCGCGGGCGCGGCTCGTAGACATCCGCGATCGCCGCGAGCGATACAGAGTTGCCCTCTTCTGGAACAACGCGCGCATACTGGTTTTCCACTTCGGCGCGTCCGTCGCGAATCTGTTCCAACACCATCAGCACCGATTGCAGCAGATCGAGAGGTTCGAATCCGGCGACGACAATCGGCTTGCCGTAGTCGGCCGCTATGAAGTCATATGGATGCGTTCCGATCACCATGGACACATGACCTGGACCGACGAACCCGTCCAGCACCATAGATGGATCGTCGAGCAGCACCTTGATGGGTGGCGGAACCGTAATGTGATTGCAAAAGACAGTGAAGTTGGCCAGGTTTTCACGCGCTGCCTGCTGGATCGAAAGCGCTGTCGAAGGCGTGGTTGTTTCGAATCCGAGACCGAAGAAGACGACTTCGCGGTCCGGAGTGCGGCGCGCGATCTCCAACGCGTCGAGAGGTGAATAGACCATGCGGATATCGGCTCCGTCGGCTTTTGCCTGGAGCAGTGATTTCCTGGATCCGGGCACGCGCATCGCGTCCCCGAAAGTTGTGAAAATCACTTCCGGCCGTTCGGCGATCTCGACGCATTCGTCAATCCGGCTCATCGGAAGAACACATACCGGGCATCCGGGACCGTGTATGAACTCGAGCCCGGCCGGTGTCAGACGGTCCAGACCGTAGCGGAAGATTGCGTGCGTGTGCCCGCCGCAGATCTCCATGATGTAGACGGGCTTTTCAGCCGTCGCACCTATCTCATCGACCACCTTCTCAATCGCCGCGAGAATGGACTTTGCGGCAACCGGATCACGGAATTCCTCGACGTATCTCATCTGCTTGCCTCCAATGCGGCATCGCCCTGCGCCATTGCCTCCAGCGTTTCCTGTGCTTCGCCCAGGCTGCGGAGCGCTTCCAGCGTTTTGGCCGCCTCCTCCTCGTCGATGAGGCTCATCGCGAATCCCACGTGGATCAACGTCCAGCAGCCGACAAGACTTTCCGGCTCGCCTTCAAGCACACATGCAATGTTGACCTCGCGTCGGACGCCCGAAACGTCGGCCATGGCCAACAGGCGGGACGCATCGGTAATCTCCACGATCTGTCCGGGGATCCCCAGGCACATGGTTCAATCCTCCTCTTCCTCGGCAGGCGCGCTGCCAGGTTGGCGAATGCCGCACCGGTCCAGTTTCGAACGCAGTCCGACGCGCGACAGACCCAATTCGTTTGCAGCCCTGCTCTTGTTCCACTTCAGCCGCGTCAACGTCTCACGCAGAATGCGCATTTCAATGACTTCAATCCGGTCTTTCAGGGTGCCTTCGCCGGAAAGAATATCGTCCGCATGCTGGTCGACGCTCGGCGGCAGCGACGGATCCGCCTGCAGGATATGGCGCGAGATCAACTCGGGTCCCAAAACCGCATCCTGTGCTGTGATCAGCATCCTGAGAAGTTCATTCTCAAGTTCGGGAA